>NZ_CP048411.1:1200000-1531666 GCF_019355055.1 Pseudomonas sp. MTM4 | reverse complement strand
GCCGTTGCCTGCGATCAATACATACGCGCCGTCGCTGCACAGGTAGGAGTTGGAAGGCGTGATGCCGGGCAGGGCGCTGCCGGCGGGCTCGCGGATATAGCCGAAGGCGTCGTACTCGGGCACCATGCTTTCCATCATGGCGAATACCGATTCGTACAACGCTACGTCGATCTCTTGGCCCTTGCCGCTGCGGCTGCGCTCCTGCAAGGCGAGCAGCACGCCGATAACGCCGTAGAGCGAGGACAGCGAGTCACCAATGCTCACGCCTACCCGTACCGGCGGTTGACCGGGATAGCCGGACAGGTGCCGCAACCCGCCCATGGCCTCGCCGATCACGCCGAAGCCGGGCAGGTCGCGGTAGGGGCCGGTCTGGCCGTAGCCGGAGATGCGCAACATGATCAGCCGCGGGTTGAGCTTGGCCAGCTCGTCCCAGCCAAGGCCCCAGCCTTCGAGGGTGCCGGGACGAAAATTTTCCACCAGTACGTCGGCTTCGGCCACCAACTGACGAACTATTTCCTGACCTTCGGCGGCTTTCAGATCAAGGGTCACCGACTGCTTATTGCGCGACTGCACGTGCCACCAGAGCGAGGTGCCGTCCTTGAGCTTGCGCCATTTGCGCAGTGGATCGCCGACTCCCGGTGGTTCGATCTTGATCACCTCGGCGCCGAACTCACCGAGCATCTTGCTGGCGAAGGGGCCGGCGATCAGCTGGCCCATCTCGATGACCTTGAGGCCTTGCAGCGGCAAGCTGTTTTCATTCTTTTCGTTCATCACAACACCTGTGCCGGTAATCCATATGCGGAGGATGACCGAGGGCGGCGCGGTGGACAATTACCAAATAACCAAGCATGTATTCGCGGAATGCGAAGGCTGTAGGCTAATGCCTTTCTGAACGCTACGGTTTAAGGTTGCCGCTTCGTCACTTGCGAATACGAGAACCAACCATGCGGCGTGTCGATTTCGTTACCCTGCGCCTTTTTGTCGCCATTGCCGACGAGCGCAGCCTTACCCGTGCCGCCGAGCGCGAGCACCTGGCGCTCGCCGCTGTCAGCAAGCGCATCAGCGACATGGAGAGCCAGCTCGGCGTGAGCTTACTGTATCGCCAACCGAAGGGCGTGGAACTGACGCCCGCCGGCCATGCGTTGCTGCATCACGCGCGCAACTTGCTCGATGGCCTACAGCAGATGGATGCCGATCTCAGCGAATTCAGCCAAGGCGTGAAAGGGCACGTTCGCATCCACGCCAACACCTCATCGGTAATTGAATTCCTGCCCGAAGATCTGAGTGCCTTCTCTCGCTTGCATCCAGAAGTAAAAATTGATCTGGAAGAGCGCGTCAGCAGCGACACCCTGCGTGCTCTACGCGAAGGGCTGACGGATATCGGCATCTTCGCCGGGCACATGCCGGCCGAAGATATTCAGGTGTTCGGCTATCGCGAGGATCGGCTGGTGCTGGTCACACCGCGCGAGCATCCCTTGGCGACGCTGACAAGCATCGCCCTGCGCGATGCCGCCGGTTTCGATTTCATCGGCCTGCAGCAAGACGCGTCACTGCATGCGCTGCTGCAGCAGTCAGCCCAGCAGATGGGCATGCCGTTGCGGCTGCGCATTCAGGTGCGCAGCTTCGAGGCGATCTGCCGGATGATTCATACCGGCATGGGCATTGGTGTGCTGCCCGAGCAGGTGGTGCGCAATTACTTGCCGGCGCTGGATGTCGCGATCATTCCGCTTACCGATCCTTGGGCACGCCGCGAACTGAAGATTGGTGTACGCAACCTCGAAAGCCTCTCGGTCACGGCGCGACAGTTGCTGGAGCACCTCACGACTCGCGAAGGCAATCGCTGAAAACAGGCTGTATACGGCATGGCCTCGTCCTAGCCTTCGCGGGCAGCGAAGCCACGCTTGCTCAAATATGAATGTCAGCGGGAAACCACGCCGGCTAGAGTCCGGTTAGCTACACAGCTCACACAACTACAAAACGGAGCTTCTCCCATGGCACGACTCACCCGTGGTATCAGCCGCCTGCTCGCCGTTTCGGCATTGGTCACCGTATTCGGCGCTCAGGCCCAATCTCAGCCGAGCGCACCGATCCTGATCAAGTTCTCCCACATCACCGCGGACAGCACGCCCAAAGGGCAGGGCGCGTTGATGTTTCAAAAGCTCGTCCAGGAACGTCTGCCGGAGCAGGTCAAGGTCGAGGTTTACGCCAACTCGTCGCTGTATGGCGATGGCAAGGAAATGGAAGCCCTGCTACTGAACCAGGTTCAGATGCTCGCCCCAGCGCCGTCGAAACTCGAGCAATACACAAAGCAGCTACAGCTGTTCGACATGATGTTCCTCTTCGATGACGTCGCCGCCGCGCAGCGCTTCCAGCAATCGGACAAGGGCAAGGCCATGCTCAAGTCGATGGAAGACAAGGGCATCACCGGATTGGCTTACTGGCTCAACGGTATGCGCCAGTTCACCGCCAACAAGCCGTTGCGCGAGCCGACCGACGCTCGCGGATTGAAGTTCCGTGTTCAGCCGTCGGATCTACAGGCCGCTCAGTACACCGCGCTGCGCGCCGTGCCGCGAAAGATGGCTTTCGCCGAGATCTACCAGGGCTTGCAGACCGGCGTAGTCAATGCTCAGGACAACCCCTGGTCGAACATCTATAGCCAGAAGTACTACGAAGTGCAGCCGTACATGACCGAGTCCAATCACGGGATCGGAAATTACCTGCTGATCACCAACACCCAGTTTTGGAACGGCTTGCCGGCTCCGGTGCGTACCGAACTCGAAGAAATCATCGAGGAGGTTACCGCCGAGGTGAATCGTCAAGCCGAGGCTCTGAATGAAAAAGCCAGGCAGAACATCGTCGATACCGGCAAGAGCGAAATTCTGGTGCTGACCGAGGAGCAGCGCAATGCCTGGCGCGATGCGGTTCGCCCGGCCTGGAAGAAGTTCGAGAATGAAATTGGCGTTGATCTGATCCAGGCAGCTGAAGCGGCGAATCAGGCGCAATAATTCGTCCTTGTTCGTGCTCACCACGTTCGCCGCGAGGGCGTGCCTCTTACAGGGTTTCGTACAGGTTCGGCTTTAACGTCGGCGCGGCTAACGCAAGGGTTTATGCAGGCCTCGGTTTGTAGGAGACCCCCCTCGGCGCGAAGCTTTTTGGCTTTCCGGCAGATAGGGTTGCTGGTTGTTTGAGCGTTGATCAGGCGGGTACGCCTCCAACAGGGTTTCGTGCAGGCTTCGGCTTTAATGTCGGGCGCGGCTAACGCAGGGGTCGTTGCAGACCTCGGTTTGCGTAGGAGGCCCGCCCTCGGGGCGAAGCTTTTAGAGGAGCTGTCAGGGCTGACATTACGGGCTGGGATCGAGGTGAATGTCGGCCCTATAATCGCGCGATATTTCCCAGGGGTATCGACATGGCTATCGACGATCAGCGTTTTGGCGGTATAGCCCGTCTCTACGGTGCTGCTGGGCTAGAGCGTTTGGCGGCGGCGCATGTCGCAGTGGTTGGGATTGGAGGGGTTGGTTCCTGGGCGGCCGAGGCGCTAGCGCGTAGCGGGGTCGGCGAGATCAGTTTGTTCGATCTGGACGATGTCTGTATTACCAACACCAACCGGCAGGTGCATGCGCTGGAAGGCGCCGTTGGCAAACCCAAGGTTGATGAGATGGCGGCGCGGATCAAAGCGATCAACCCCGCATGTGTGGTGCATGCTGTTGCCGACTTCGTCACGCGCGACACTATGGCCGAATACATCACCGAACAGATGGATTGCGTCATCGACTGCATCGACAGCGTGCCGGCCAAGGCGGCGCTGATCGCCTGGTGCAAGCGGCGCAAGATTCAGATCATCGCCACGGGCGGCGCGGGCGGGCAGGTTGATCCGACGCAGATCCAAGTCACCGACTTGAACAAGACCTTCAACGATCCGCTGGCCGCCAAGGTGCGTTCCCTGCTGCGGCGCGAATACAACTTTTCCCGCACGCCGGGCCGCACCTACAGCGTGCCCTGTGTGTTTTCCACCGAGCAATTGCGCTACCCCAAGCCGGATGGCGGTGTCTGCCAGAGCAAGAGTTTCGTGGGCGAGGGAGTAAAGCTCGACTGTGCCGGCGGTTTCGGCGCGGCGATGATGGTCACTGCCAGTTTCGGTCTGGTGGCGGCGGCGCGCGCCGTCGACAAGCTGGTGGCGGGAGCAAGGCGGCCGGCGGAGCGTGCGCCGATAGGCTAGTCCCGACGCTGTTGCCTTCGTCGAAGGCGAACCGGGGCGCTGCGCTTGTTGTCCTTAGACGAGACAGATCGGACGCCATACACGTGAATAAGCTGCTCGGCAGGGTCGATACCCTGATCTACCTGATCGTCGGCCCGTTCGGCGTGCTCTATGTATTCCCGCGTTTCTTTCTGCAACTGGAACAGCAACTGGGCATCGAGCTGCCGCGCCTGGCAGTTCTGAAATACACGGGCGTCACGCTGATGAATCTGGGTGGGCTGCTGGCGATCGTCTGCGCGCTGATGATGTACCGGCATGGCAAGGGAACGGTCAGCCCGCTATCTGGACCGAAGGCCCTGCTGCGAGGCGGTCCGTACGGATGGGTCAGGCATCCGATGATGTGGTCGGGCACTTTCGTACTGATCGGCCTGATGTTGATCTACAGTTCGCCGCTGCTGGCGGTGTGGCTGGCGATCTGGAGCCGCTTCGCCGCGGTATATATCGCGCGTTATGAAGAGCCCTACCTGGAATCGGTGTTCGGTGAGCAGTATCGCGATTATTGCCGACGTACGCCGCGCTGGTTTCCCTGGCGCTCTGCCAGATGAGCCGCTATTGCGTTTGCCGGCTCAGTTCGCGCATGCGCGCCAACACTGCGTTCATGCCGTTGCTGCGCGAAGGCGATAGCTGCCGCGACAGGCCGAGTTGGTCGAACCACTCTGCGATGTCGAGCTGCCGCAGCTGAGCAGCGTCGAGCCCGTTGACGCGCACCAGCAGAACAGCGAGTAACCCGCGCAGAAGGCGCGCCTCGCTGGTGCCGCGGAAATGCCAGAGATCTCCTTGTCGCTCGCCGATCAACCACAGCTTGCTTTCGCAGCCTGCCACTTGGTTGGTCTCGTTGCGCTCGAATTCGCTGAGTGGCTCGAGCCTATCGCCCCACTGCATCAGCAACCGCGCGCGCTGTTCCCAACCGGCAGCCTGTTGAAAATTGAGCAGGGCTTCGCTAGCAGGGGCAGGCAGCTCGCTCATTGGAGCAGCTCCAGCGATTGGTCCAGCGCTGCGAAAAAACGCTCCAGATCGGTGCCGTCGTTGTACAGCCCGAGCGAGACGCGGGTGGCGCCATCGATTCCCAGACTTTTCAATAGCGGCTGTGCGCAATGGGTCCCGCTGCGAATGGCGATGCCTTGTTCGGTGAGCAGGTGCGCCAAATCACCGTGATGAATGCCGTCCACGGTGAAGCTGGCCAGTGCCAACTGCGGTTCGCCCAGCAGTCGCACGCCTTCACGGGTTGCGAGGCCCGCCAGTAATTGTTTATGCAGTGCTTGTTCGTGGTCAGCCACCGCCGTTGCGTCCAGTCTGGACAGATAATCCAGCGTCGCACCGAGCCCGATGACCGCACCGATGGGCGGCGTACCGGCCTCGAAGCCCAGCGGCGCGGCATGGAATTCGGCGTCCTGGAAGTCGGCGATACGGACCATCTCGCCGCCGAATTGCCAGTGCCTGAGCTTGAGCAGTGACTCGCCGCGCCCATAAAGCGCGCCGACGCCTTCCGGCCCGTAGAGCTTGTGGCTGGAGAGCACATAGAAGTCGAAGGCCAGCGCCTGCATGTCGTGCCGGCCATGGACCACGCCTTGGGCGCCGTCGACGATGGTTAGCGCGCCCTGAGCCTTGGCCAGCGGCAATAGCTCTGCAAGCGGTTGCCAAGCGCCGAGCACATTGGATAGCTGGCTGACGGCAAGTAGGCGGGTCCTTGGGCCAATCAATTGAGAAGCCGCTTCGAGATCGATCACTCCGCGATTATTCAGCGGCAATACCACCAGCCTGGCATTGCGTCGCTTCGCCAGTTGCTGCCAGGGCAGCAGATTGGCGTGATGCTCCAGCGCGCTGACGACGATCTCGTCATCCGCTTCGATCAGCGGTTCGAGGCCATAGGCAAGTAGGTTGAGCGCCTCGGTGGCGCCACGGGTGAAGACGATTTCGGTCGGGCTGGCTGCGTTGAGCCACCGCGCCACCTTGATCCGTGAATCCTCGAAGGCACGTGTCGCGCGCTCGGCCGGCTGATGCTGGGCGCGGTGAACGTTGGCGGTGCCGCTGGTGTAATAGCCGGTCAGCGCATTGATCAACGCTTGCGGCTTTTGCGCCGTGGCGGCGCTATCGAGGTAGGTCTGGCCCTGGGCTTCGAGAATGGCCAGGGCGGGGAAATCGGAACGCCAGGGGGACAAAAGCATAGCGTTAAGCCTGAAGCTGGAAGCTGGAAGCCCAAGCGATGCGCGGTTGCTTCCGGCTTCCGGCTTATGGCTTCCAGCTAAGCGGTCAGTTATGCGCGTGCAGCGCTTCGTTCAGCTCGATCGCGGACTTGTGCGTCTTGCATTCGACCGCGCCAGTCAGCGAGTTGCGGCGGAACAGCAGGTCGGTCTGGTTAGCCAGCTCGCGTCCTTTTACCACCTTGACCAGCTCGCCTTGCTCGTCGAGCAGGTTCACTTTGGTGCCAGCGGTGATGTACAGGCCGGCTTCCACGGTGTTGCGGTCGCCCAGCGGAATGCCGATACCGGCATTGGCGCCGATCAGGCAGCCTTCACCTACGGAAATGACGATGTTGCCGCCACCGGACAGGGTGCCCATGGTCGAGCAGCCGCCGCCGAGGTCCGAGCCCTTGCCGACGAACACGCCCGCCGAGACGCGGCCTTCGATCATGCCTGGGCCTTCGGTGCCGGCGTTGAAGTTGATGAAGCCTTCGTGCATGACGGTGGTGCCTTCGCCCACGTAAGCGCCAAGACGGATGCGCGCCGTATCGGCGATGCGCACGCCAGCCGGGACCACGTAATCGGTCATCTTCGGAAATTTGTCGACGGAGATGACTTCCAGCAGATAGCCCTTCAGGCGTGCTTCCAGTTGACGCTCGGCCAGTTCGGCCAGATCCACCGCGCCTTGGTTGGTCCAGGCGACGTTGGGCAGCAGCGGGAAGATGCCGGCAAGGTTCAGGCCGTGCGGCTTGACCAGGCGATGGGAGATCAGATGCAGCTTGAGGTAGGCCTCGGGCGTCGAGGTCAGCGCGGCGTCTTCGGCAAGCAGTGTGACTACCAGCGGGCGCTGGCTTTCGGCCAGACGGGTCAGCAGTGCGTGCTGGGTGCTGTCGATCGATTTGATCGCATCCGCCAGTTGCGCGGCCTGGCTGGTGGAGATGGTGATGGCCTGATTGCCACCTTCATAGCCGAGCAGCGGGGCGATAGCGGCGACCAGCTCGCCGGCCGGTTGCAGCAGCGGCTGCGCGTAGAAGACTTCCAGCCAGCTGCCCTGACGGTTCTGTGTGCCGACGCCGAACGCCAGGCTGAATAGGTTTTTGCTCATGGGGAATCCCTTTATCAATCACGCTCGTCTTGGCGAGCGGGTCTCAGTTCTTGGCTGCCAGCTCGACAGCGTAAATATCCGGCTTGAAGCCAATCAGCGTCTTGTCGCCCAGATCGAATACGGGGCGCTTGATCATCGATGGCTGAGCCTGCATCAGCTCGATGGCCTTGGCTTGGTCAAGATCAGCTTTTTGCACGTCGTCCAGCTTGCGGAAGGTGGTGCCAGCACGGTTGAGTACGGTCTGCCAGCCATGTTCGTTGCACCAGGCTTCCAGGTGGGCGCGGTCGATGCCGGCGCTCTTGTAGTCATGGAACTCATAGCTCAAGCCCTGCTGGTCGAGCCAAGTACGGGCCTTTTTCATGGTGTCGCACGCCTTGATGCCGTACAGACAGAGTCCTTTGTGTTGATCGGGCATAACAGCTCCGCATTCTCCGGCCAAACTGGACCGCGGATTATGCCACGATGAACACGAACCTGCCGCTTTGAGCGGCCTGGCGCTTTAGCTAGCGGAGTTGTCCGCCTGGCGCAGCAGATCCTCGATAGCCTGGGTGCTGGTCGGACGCACCACGCGGTCGAGTTCTTCGCCCTGGCGCATGAGAATCAACGTCGGCCAGAGTTTGACGCGAAACGACCGCCCCAGTGGGCGCCCAGGACCGTCTTCGATCTTCAGATGACGCAGTGAGCGCTCGGCCATAGCAGTCGCCAATGGCGGTTGCGCCGCACGGCAATGACCACACCAGTCGGTGCCGAATTCGAGCAGGGTAAAACCTTCGAGATCATCCACTTCGTCTCGCGAAGGGGCATTGGCGGTGTAGGTTTCGTTCACGGGCATGGTCGGCTCCTTGAGAATCCTAATAAGAGTGGGAGTCGCCGCAGCGGCCATCGGTTCAGCGGTAAAGGTCGCAAAGCGGTTCGACCTTTTTCAGGCCATACGTTGTCCATTGATCACAATCGTAACGATGAGGTCATGTATGGCACGCAAGCATTTCGAAAACCATGAGGCCATTTCCTCCGCCGTTCCTGCCGATGATGGATTCGAGGCGGTGATCGCGGTGAAGCGTCGTGATACCGACGACACTGCCCGAGTATTCAAAGTCGCCAACGGCCGGCATTACGACCTTGCGTCCGAGGCCGAAGTAGCAGCCGAGGCGGCGCTGACCAAGGTCAGGGAGGTCAGCAACGACGGTGAGCTGATTTGGGAAGAGAACGCAATCTGAGGAGAGCGCCATGAACGAGCCCGAAAAGCCCAATGTGGAGGAGCGCGATGAGCGCGAAGAACCCATCACGGCGGACATTCCGGAGCATATGAAGCCGGAAAACCTCGAGAAACTGCGCGACTACGGTAAAGACAAGATTCCGCCAGGTGTCGCCTGAAAGAGGGCCGGACGCCGCCGCGTCCGGCTCCGGCTCAAAGCGTGGCGGTAAACGCGCGGATGCGCTCGGCTGCTTCAACGCAATCGGCGAGCGGCGCCACCAGCGCCATGCGAACCCGATCCTTACCAGGGCTGACGCCATCGACTTCTCGTGACAGATAGGACCCTGGCACCACGGTCACATGTTCGCGGGCAAACAGCTCGCGGGTGAATTGCTGGTCGTCGACAGGCGTTTTCGGCCACAGGTAGAAGCCGCCATCGGGGCGCTGCACATCCATCACTGGTGTGAGGATGTCTAGAACCGCATCGAACTTTTCGCGGTACATCTGGCGATTGGCCTGGACGTGCGCCTCGTCGTTCCAGGCGGCGATGCTCGCGAGTTGGGTCTGCACGGGCATGGCGCAGCCGTGATAGGTGCGGTAGAGCAGAAACGCCTTGAGAATATCTGCATCCCCGGCAACGAATCCGGAGCGCAGCCCCGGCAGGTTCGAGCGCTTGGATAGGCTGTGGAACACCACGCAGCGTTTGAAATCAGTGCGACCCAGCGCGGCGCAGGCGGTCAGCAATCCGGCTGGCGGTTGTTTCTCATCGAAGTAAAGCTCGCTGTAGCACTCGTCGGCGGCGATGACGAAGTCATGCTCGTCGGCCAGCGCGATCAGCTTCTGCAGCGTGTCGAGCGGCACCAACGCGCCGGTGGGGTTGCCCGGCGAGCAGAGAAACAGGATCTGCGTGCGCTGCCAGATATCGGCCGGAACGGCGTCGAAATCCGGATTGAACCCATTCTCGGCGGTACAGGGCAGGTAGTGCGGCGTGGCGCCAGCCAGAAGCGTCGCGCCTTCGTAAATCTGATAGAACGGATTGGGGCTGAGCACCAGGGCATCCGCGCTGCGGTTGACGACGGCCTGAGTGAACGCAAACAGGGCTTCGCGGGTGCCGTTGACCGGCAATACGTGGCGCGCCGGATCGAGACTGCCAGCCGGTACGCCGAAGCGACGTTCGCACCAGCGGGCGATCGACTCGCGCAGCTCGGGGATGCCGAGTGTGGATGGATACACGGCCAGCTGGTCAAGACTGGCGGTTAGTGCCTGAGCAACGAAATCGGGCGATGGATGTTTCGGTTCGCCAATCGACAGCGCGATCGGGCGCTTTTCGCTCGGCGGTTGCGCGCCAGCGAGCAGGGCGCGGAGTTTCTCGAACGGATAAGGCTGCAGCAAGGACAGGTCGTTATTCATTGTGTGGTCTTCGAAACGTCGGGAAGCGCACAAATGCACGCTTCGATAAATCATTCGTTACGTGCACCGCCGTAATAGGCGCAGCCAAGCAGCGTCTGGCCGTCGAGGCGCAGTTCGGCGGTCAAATGGCTGATCGCACCGCTGGCATCATCGACGCAACGCTGTGGCGCCACCCAGAGATCGAGGCGCTGGTTGTTGGCTTCGCTGCTGAAGCTCGACTGTCCGCCCGGAAGTTGTTCTTCCAGATACGGCACGGCCAAGGGGGCCTCGCCGGGACGTTCGAGCAGCATGCCGCGGGTGGTGATCCTTACGCTCCAGCCTGGCTCGTTGCCACTGGCGCGCAGCGTCAATTGCTTGAAGTCGTCCGCGTCGCAGCCAGGACCTTCGGCTTGCAGTCGATAGACTTGGGTCAGTTGCAGTTGGCTATCGCCCTCTCGCGAAATCAGCGTGCCACGTACATCGGCAAACAGCGGTTGGCCGCTGTCGGACAATAGCGCCTGGGCATCTTCTGACAATCCGATCGCGTCGGTGTCGAGCAGTGTGATCTGGCGTTCGCCCTGACAAGTGCGCAACGACAGCAGACCGTCGCGGTGCGTGACCTCGCCCTGAAGCCGCTCGGTTGGTTGTCTGCGAGGGCCGTCGCTCCAGGGTAACGATTGGCAGCCAGCAAAAACCGGCAGCAGGGCGAGCAGCAAGACGCGCGGAGAAGTCATGGTGAGATTCGCTGAAACGGCGGGCGATGACGCGCCGGCTGCCCGGCGCAGTGGTAATCAGTCACCTTTCACGGCTTTGCCGTCGACGGTGCCTTCTTCGAGCATGATTTGGTATTCCTTGCCGTCCTTCTCCACCTGATGCAGGCGGACCAGCATGTAGTCCCAGTCCTTGGCGAACCAGAGGATGGTCTGACGCTTGCTCTGCGTCGGATCACGCACGCGCTCGACCTTGATCGCATCGATCTGGCCTGCCTTGGTGCTGACCGCTTCCTCGCCGAGCACACGGAAGTCGTAGGTTTCGATTTCATCGCCATCGACGACCTGATAGCTCATGCTTTTTTCGCCCGCTGCCACCGCTTCCTGCAGCGCGATCTGGTAGGTGGACTTGTCCAGCAGGCCGCGGTTGAGCGGCAGCTTGACCGGATCACCACGATCTTCTCCGGTGACCTGCTTAGCCTGCCAATCGAAGTCGTGCTTGATAGATTTGCCTTTGCCTAGGCCGCTGCGCTTGAGGCGGTACTTCTGTGGGATGAAGGTCTCGCCCTCGACGGTGAAGGTGCTGCGTTCATTGAAGCTGGCCACCAGCATGGAGGCTTCGAAATCCAGCTGCCAGGTATTGCCTTCGAGTTTTTCCAGGCTGCGCTGGGCGGTGCCGCTGACAGGCACTTGTTTCCAGTCCGCGGTGTAGCTGGCGGAGAAGGGCTTGAGCTCCAGAGCCTGGGCCGGCAGGGCCAGTACGGCGAGAGCGAGCAGCAAAGCGCGACGCATAAGATCTCCTAGATTCGTATCGGATGGCCGGAAGCCGGCAACGGAATGTCGTCAAGCATCGCGCCTTGCTCGGCAAGGCGCAAGCGGCCTTCGGCAAACCAGCGGACGGCCAGCGGATAGATGATGTGCTCAGCTGCATGCACCCGATCGGTCAGTTCGCCGATGCTTTCGCCGGGCTCGATATTGAGGCTGGCCTGTATTGCCACGGGGCCACCATCGAGCTCTTCGGTGACGAAATGCACGCTGCAGCCGTGCTCGTGCTCACCGGCTTCGAGGGCGCGACGGTGGGTGTCCAGCCCCTTGTATTTTGGCAGCAGGGACGGGTGGATGTTGAGCAGACGGCCCTGGTAATGGCGGACGAAGCGCGATGTAAGGATGCGCATGAAACCGGCCAGTACGACCAGCTGCGGCTCGTACGTATCAATGATCTCGGTAAGCGCGGCGTCAAAGGCTTCGCGATCGGCGAAGTCCTTGTGTTGCACTACGTGAGTGGCAATGCCGACGGCTTGCGCGCGCTGCAGACCGAATGCTTCGGCGCGATTCGACACGACCGCGCGGATACGCACCGGATTCTCTTCACCGAGGCTGTCGATCAGGGCCTGGAGATTGCTGCCAGACCCTGAAATCAGCACTACGACATTGCAAGGCGCGCCGAGGCTCATCAATGTCGTTTCAGGTTGTTCAGCACGACGCGCTCGGCATCCGCGCCAGCGGAGGCGATTTCACCGATCACCCAAGGACTCTCGCCGGAGTCACGCAGGTTGCCGAGAACGGTTTCGACTTGATCCTGTGCCACGCAAATGACCATGCCGACGCCGCAGTTGAGCACGCGGTGCATTTCATGCTCGTCGACGTTGCCTTTCTCCTGGAGCCAGTCGAACACCGCGGGACGATTCCAGCTGGCGATATCGAGGACGGCCTGACTGCCTTCGGGCAGTACGCGCGGGATGTTGTCCAGCAGGCCGCCACCAGTGATGTGCGCCATGGCCCTGACCGCGCCGGTGTCCTTGATCAGCTTAAGCAGCGGCTTGACGTAGATGCGGGTCGGCGCCATCAGCAGTTCGGTGAGTGGTTTGCCGTCGAGCTGGATGTTCTCGATATCGGCGCCGGCCACTTCGATGATCTTGCGGATCAGCGAATAACCATTGGAGTGCGGGCCGGAAGAGGGCAGCGCGATCAACGCGTCGCCAGCGGAAACCTTCGAGCCGTCGATGATTTCGCTCTTCTCGACCACGCCGACGCAGAAGCCGGCCAGGTCGTAGTCTTCGCCTTCGTACATGCCAGGCATTTCGGCGGTCTCACCGCCAACCAGCGAGCAACCGGCCAGTTCGCAGCCGGCACCGATGCCGGTAACCACGGTTGCGGCGATATCCACGTTGAGCTTGCCGGTGGCGTAATAGTCGAGGAAGAACAACGGCTCGGCGCCGCAGACCACTAGGTCGTTGACGCACATGGCCACCAGATCCTGGCCGATGCTGTCGTGCTTGTTCAGATTCAGTGCCAGGCGCAGCTTGGTGCCGACGCCATCGGTACCGGAAACCAGCACCGGCTGCTTGTAGCCGGCCGGAATTTCGCAGAGCGCGCCGAAGCCGCCCAGACCGCCCATGACTTCAGGACGCGCGGTACGCTTGGCCACGCCCTTGATGCGTTCGACCAGCGCTTCGCCTGCATCGATGTCGACACCGGCGTCCTTGTAGCTGATGGAGGGTTGCTTGCTCATAATCCGGACCTGTAAGGAGAGTGCGGGGCGACCGGTGGGACAAGGCTGTTGTCTCGACGCGGCGAGGGCGCCGGACCGGTCTGCGGAAAGCGCGCGATTTTATCAGGCTTGCCGCACAGCGGCCATCCCGCCGCGGTTCCCGTGGATGGATCGGCGAGTATGCGCCGCAGAGTAGTGATGCCCGACGCGCAACTCCGGAGCGCGGCGGTTGCCGCGGTTCAGACGCCTGTTTAAGGTATAGCGCTTGATTCCCAGTGGCCGAAGCCGATCGTCGTCAGTCGACCGGCAGGCTCCCCATGACTGGCCAGCCAGCGAGTATTTCCATGCGCCTCATTCCCCGTCTTTTGGCCCTTTGCTGTGCGGTCGTCTCCGCCCACGGCATGGCGGCACCTCTCAGCGATCTATACAAGGTGCGTGAACCAGTTGCCAGCCAGCAGCCGGATGAGCGCGAGGAAGCGCTGCGCAAGGCGTTCGATACCCTCGTACTACGCCTCACGGGGGAGCCCGAAACGGCAGCTGTTGCGCAACTGCGCAGCGATCCGCAGCAGCTCGTAAGCCGCTACGCCTATGAGGGCGATGCCGTTGTGGTGAGCTTCGATCCAATCACAACCGAGCGCGCGCTGCGGTCCGCCGGGCTGTCGTTGTGGGGAGCTGACCGCCCGAGCATCCTGATCTGGTGGCTGGGCGAGTCGGTCAACGGCACGAATCTGGTCGGCGACGCTCAGGAGGGGGCGTCCGATCTGCAAGCAGCCGCCCAGCATCGCGGCTTGCCACTGCGCCTACCTCTCGCCGATCTGAGCGAGCAGCTCGCGGCCACTGCCGAGACCATCGCGGCGAACGAGCCTGAGGCGCTTCGCGACGTGTCGGAACGCTACGATGCGGATGGCCTGCTGACGGTGCTTGCGAAGCAGTCCAGCGAAACCTGGGAGGCCAGTTGGCGCCTCTGGGTTGGCGATAAGCAGACGCAAGGCAAGGCGAGCGGCGACAGCCGGGCCGCGGTGGCAGATGCGGTGATGTTGGCGGTGAGCAAGTTTCTCGCACCGCAATACCGCGTGGCGCCGGGCGAGACCGAAGAAATCACGCTTGAAGTGCTGGGCGCCGATGTCGAGCGTTTCGCCGAATTGGATCGCCTGCTCGAGCCATTCGGCGCTCGCCTGATACGGGTCGAAAGCGATCGGCTGGTGTACCGCCTCAATGCCAGCCCGGATCAGCTGCGGTCTCAGCTGGCCTTGGCACGTTTGCAGGAAGTGCCGGCTGATGAAGTTGTTGCGCAGCCGATCGATGCCGGATTGCCGACGAACGATGCCGCCGCACCGCCGAGCGATGCAACCGCGCCGGTTGCGGGCAGCGAAGCACCTCCGATCGATGCCCAGGTCCCACTCGAGGAGCCGGACCAGCCTGCCGCTGAGCCACCGTTGCAGCCAGATCAGGGCGAGGTATTGCGCTACCGCTGGTGATGCGCCGCTTGATCAATGCTGACAAGGCGGGCGCTGCACATGTGGCGCTCGCTGGTTCATGAATCCTTACCTTTCGCCAGCGATGGCACTGCGGCTCGAATAACGGAGCAAGGCGTCTAGCCCATGACGATCACTCATACCAACCGCTGGCTATGGCTGGCAGCACTGTTGCTGCTTGGCTGGCTGGTTTATCAGCTGTCACCCATTCTGTCGCCGTTTCTGGTGGGCATCCTGCTGGCCTACTTGGGCGATCCGCTGGTTGATCGCCTGGAGCGCTGGAAGCTTTCCCGCACCTGGGGCGTGATTCTGGTGTTCACGCTTTTCACCTTGCTGTGCATGTTGCTGCTACTGGTATTGGTACCGATGCTCGGCAAGCAGCTGATGCACCTTTATCAGCTGGCGCCCGTGGGGCTCGATTGGCTGCAGATGACGGCGCTGCCCTGGGTGCAGATGCAGTTTGGTCTTGACGAAGATTTCTGGCGCTTCGACCAGATCAAGAGCGCATTCACCGCCAATCTTGGCAGTACCAAAGATGTGGTGGCGGTTATTCTCAGTCAGGCGACGGCTTCCAGCATCGCGCTGCTGGCGTGGCTGGCGAATCTGTTGCTGGTGCCGGTGGTGTGCTTTTACCTGCTGCGGGATTGGGATCTGATCATGGCCAAGCTGCGGGCCTTGTTGCCGCGGCGGCGGGAAGAGACAGTCATGGCGTTGCTGCGTGAATGCCATGAGGTGATAGGCGCATTCCTGCGCGGGCAACTGCTGGTGATGCTGACGCTGGCGGTGGTGTATTCGGCCGGCCTCATGCTGGTCGGCGTCGAGCTGGGGCTGTTGATTGGTGTGCTGGCCGGTCTCGCCAGCATCGTGCCCTATATGGGCTTCGTGGTCGGGATCGGCGCGGCAGTCGTCGCTGTGCTGTTCCAGTTCGGCCTGGAGCCTTACCCGTTGCTGGGTGTCGCGGCGGTATTCACGGTCGGACAGATGCTCGAGGGCATGCTGTTGACGCCGTTGCTGGTAGGTGATCGGATCGGCCTGCACCCGGTCGCAGTGATTTTCGCGGTGCTGGCGGGTGGGCAGCTGTTTGGTTTTACCGGCGTGTTGCTGGCCTTGCCGGTGGCGGCGGTGATCATGGTTCTGCTGCGTCACGTGCATGATCTCTATAAACTCTCCGACCTTTACGTAGAGCCGCCGGTCGTATCGGTCGACCCACCCAGCCAGACATGAAACCCATCCAGCTTCCCCTTGGCATTCGTCTTCGTGACGACGCCACCTTTGCCAACTTCTATCCGGGCGCCAATGCTGCCGCGTTGGGCTATGTCGAGCGGGTCTGTTCGCCCGAGGCCGGCTGGTCCGATGAGTTGATCTATCTCTGGGGCAATACAGGTGTTGGGCGTAGCCATCTGCTGCAGGCCGCTTGTTTGCGTGTCGAACAGCGCGGCGAGCTGGCGGTGTATCTTCCGCTCGCCGACGTGGCCGAGTATGGGCCGGCGCTGCTGGACAATCTGGAGCAGAGCGAGCTGGTCTGCCTGGATGATGTGGATGCCATAGCCGGTGATCCCGTATGGGAAGAGGCGCTGTTCCACCTGTTCAATCGGCTGCGTGACAGTGGTCGGCGACTGCTGCTCGCGGCCGATGCCTCGCCGCGGGAAATCGCCGTGCAACTGCCTGATCTCAAGTCGCGCTTGAGCCTCTCGCTGGTATTCCAGCTGCAGGAGCTTTCCGACGAAGACAAGCTGCGCGCGCTGCAACTGCGAGCCTCGCGCCGCGGCCTGAACCTGCCGGATGACGTCGGCCGCTTCATTCTCACTCGTGGCGCGCGCGACATGAGCACGTTGTTCGAATTGCTCGATCGGCTCGATCAGGCCTCGTTGCAAGCGCAGCGAAAGCTGACCATTCCGTTTCTTAAGGAAACGCTCGGCTGGTAGCGATTCGGTTGTTGGAGTGCTGGAGGGTTTTGCCTGATGCTCCAGCGTCGCGCCATTGGTGGGCTGAAGCCCACCCTACGGTCTAGCAGGTAGGGTGGGCTTTAGTTGTAGGGTGGGCTTCAGCCCACCAACATCCGGCAGCAACTCCCTGCGCTCAAGCCGCCTCAGCTTTCACCCGCCGCTTTACGCTCGTACTGATACGCCCAGCGGGTATAGAGCAGGGCGCTGATGAACAGCGTCAGGCTGATGATCGCTTCCAGCCAGCCGTAAACCATCCGTGCTGGGTTGATGGCAGCAAGAACGCCTTGGATGAAGTAAAGATTGACGATGAAGCAAGTCCAGGCATGGGCGCGTGGGCTGCCGGAAATCATGCCCGGAGCGACCAGCAGCAGCGGAATCAGCTGAATGCTGATCACCACCCAGGTCCGCGCACCGTGCAGGTCGGCGAAGGCCAGATTCCAGACGATCAGCAACGCGGCAAGGCTAATGAAACTGGCCAGGCTGAGCACTCGGCTGAACTTCAACCGCGGGGCCAGCCATTCGAGCGACGGAAGGGGTTTGGGCTTTCTAGCCACGGTCATTCTCCAAACGCTTGGCGGTCTGCGCGAGGCGTTGGCCCAATGCGCGGCAGAGGCTGATTTCGTGCTTGTCCAGCAGGCGCTTGCCGTCTGCGCCGGCGTGATGGCTGGCGCCATAAGGCGTGCCGCCGCCTTGCGTCTCGAGCAGGGCGTTTTCGCTGTATGGCAGGCCGAGTACCAGCATGCCGTGGTGCAGCAAGGGCAACAGCATGGACAGCAGAGTCGTTTCTTGACCGCCGTGAAGGCTGGACGTCGAGGTGAAGACGCCGGCGGGTTTGCCCACCAGTTCGCCGGTCAGCCAGAGTCCGCTGGTGCCGTCGAGAAAGTATTTCAGCGGGGCGGCCATATTGCCGAAGCGAGTCGGACTGCCGAGCGCCAGGCCGGAACAGTTCTTCAGGTCGTCGAGCGTCGCGTAGACCGCGCCTTGTTCGGGGATCGTCGGCGCTACCGCTTCGCATTCGGTGGAAACGGCCGGCACGGTGCGTAGCCGGGCTTCGAGCCCGGCCTGTTCGACACCGCGTGCGATCTGTCGCGCCATCTCGGCGGTGGCACCGTGGCGGCTGTAATACAGCACCAGAACGTAGGGTGCGCTCATGGCAGGATCTCCAGCACCTTTTCGGGCGGACGGCCGATCACCGCCACATCGCCGGCAACCAGGATCGGTCGTTCAATCAGTTTTGGATGCGCGACCATCGCATCGATGATTTCGGCATCGCTGAGCGCAGGGTTGGCCAGGTCGAGGGTCTTGTATTCCTCTTCGCTGCTGCGCAGCAGTTGTCTCGGCCTGATGCCTAAACGTGCAAGGATCTGCTTGAGTTCGGCGGCGGTGGGAGGCGTTTCTAGATAGCGGACGACCGTGGGGTTCAGGCCGCGTTGTTCGAGCAATTCCAGCGCGCCGCGCGATTTCGAGCAACGTGGATTGTGATAAAGAGTCAGTTCGGTCATTTGTAGTTGCTTCACGCCAGGGTAGGTCGCCATTCTAACCTTCAATGCAGCGAGGCCTGAAACGGTAGGTCGCCGGCAACGGTGAGCAAAGGTAAGTCGCCGGTTGTCCCACGCAGGTGGACAGGGTTGGAACGAACGGGTCATCAAGGGGATGGAATGCAGCAAAGGATCAATGATTTCGTCGAGTTCGGCCGTTTCCTGGTGCAACGCTTCCTGGCGGACCGTGGCCCTCACAGTGCCGCCGCGCTGACCTACACGACACTGTTCGCCGTGGTGCCGATGATGACGGTCACCTTCGCCATGCTTTCGGCCATCCCCGCGTTTCAGGGCGTCGGCGAGCAGATCCAGCTGTACATCTTCCGAAACTTCATCCCTTCCACGGGCGCAACCATTCAAGAATATTTGGTCGCCTTCACGAATCAGGCAAGGCAACTCACTTGGTTTGGCGTGGGGTTTCTGATGGCGACCGCGCTGATGATGCTATTGACCATCGAAAAGGCGTTCAACGTAATCTGGCGGGTGCGACAGCCACGCCGTGGCATCTCGAGCTTCCTTCTGTACTGGGCCATCCTCAGCCTCGGTCCGCTGCTGCTCGGAGCGGGGTTCGCCATGAGCACCTACATCACATCCTTGTCGCTGATCTCCGGCCCCCATGCATTGATTGGCGCCCGTACCGTACTCAAGGCGATGCCGCTGGTGCTCAGCGTCGCGGCCTTCACGCTGATCTACGCAGCGGTGCCGAACACCCGGGTGCCGTTACGGCATGCGGTTGTCGGCGGCACTTTCACGGCGGTTCTGTTCGAAGCGGCCAAGCAATTGTTCGGTTTGTATGTGAGCTATTTTCCCAGCTACCAGCTGATCTACGGGGCTTTCGCCGCGGTACCGCTGTTTCTGTTGTGGGTTTATCTGTCCTGGATGATCGTGTTGTTTGGTGCGGAGCTGGTCTGCGGTATGTCTTCGTCGCAGCAATGGCGGCGTCGCTCGGTACCGCGCCTTCTGGTCATGCTCGGGTTGCTGCGTGTGCTGCACGAAAGCCAGAAGGCTGGGCGCGAGGTACGCTTGCGTGATGCGCATCGAAGCGGTTGGCAACTACCCGAAGATGAGTGGGATGAAATTTTCGAATTCTTCGAACGGGAACAACTCGTCTGTCGGACCGGGTCGTCCGGATGGGTCCTGTGTCGCGATCTCAATCATTACAGTTTCGATCAGCTGTTGCGCTCCAATCCCTGGCCGCTCTCGGGTAACCATGCCTTGCCGGAGCAGCTGGACGAACCCTGGTACCCGACGCTGAAACAGTCGCTGGAGCTGCTACAGAAGGAGCAGGCGAACCTGTTCGGTGGCAGTGTTGCCGACTGGCTGCAGGCGCGACGGGTTTGAACGAGACAATTCAGCATTGCAAGGAAACGAAGATGATCAAGCGCTCCATTGCTGTATTCGGTCTGCTCGCCTGCCTGGCGCTGACTGGATGTGCAGAAGACTGGGGCCCCGACCAGCACGGTGCCGACGTCACGGCGCAGCAACTCGAGGGTCAATGGCTGTTGATCAATTACTGGGCTGAGTGGTGCGGCCCGTGTCGGACGGAAATCCCCGAGCTGAATGCGCTGGACGACTCACACGACGACATCACCGTTCTCGGCGTCAATTTCGACGGCCTGCAGGGGGAGGAACTGGCTGCGGCAGCCAAGGACCTGGGCATCGGTTTTCGAGTCCTCAGCGTCGACCCCGCCGAACGCCTGGATCTGCCGCGCAGCGCGGTGCTACCGGTGACCTATATCGTCGATGGCGACGGCAAGGTGCGTCATCAGCTGGTCGGCGAACAAACCGCTGAGGGCCTGCAGGAGCATCTGGCAAAGTTGGGGAGGTAGCGGTCGAGCTTCAAGCTTCAAGCCACAAGTTAAGAGCAGGGCAGCAGGGGACGGTGGCGCTTCTGCTTGCAGCTTGCCGCTGCCCTTAGGGCTTCACGTACCAGAAGTCCTGCCAGAAGCCGATCACCTTCGCCGGGTAGTGGTTCTTGCCGAGGCTACCGTTGTAACGGGCCAGGGCGCGATTGATGTCGCCTTTTTCCTTTCTCAGGTAGTAGCTGAGGATGGTGCAGCCGTAGCGCAGGTTGGTGGCGTTGTCGGTGAGATTGTCCTGCGGGCGCCCCAATTCGGCCTTCCAGAATGGCATCACCTGCATCATGCCTTGCGCACCGACGCTGGAAATGGCGAATCGGTCGAAATGACTTTCGGCGTGTATGAGCGCAAGCACCAGGTCAGGTTTCAAACCCGCCTTGCTGGCCTCCTGGTGCACCAGTCGCAGTAGCGTCAACCGTTCTTGCGGGTCGCGAACGTAGCGCTTGAGGCGGGTCGACATATCCATCAGCCAGACTTCCGCCTCGAAGCGATCCTGGAAACTCTCGGCTTCCGCTACGGTGCGTTGCATCAGTTCGCGCAATTCCGGCTCGGGTGCCTGGCGAACGTTGGCGGACACTGGCCCGGCGACGACCAGCACAAGTAGCAATGCGTAGCGCAGCGGCGTCACGATGGATCAGCCGTCTTCGCCCGGATCGCTGGCCTGGCGGCCAGCGTCCTGCATCAGGCTGCGAAGAAACTCCTGCTGCAAATCAGGATCATTGCGGGTCAGCTCGATCAGGCTCTGCTCGAGTTCGCTGGCTTCTTCCTCGAGGCCAAGCTCCGAGAGCCGCTTGACGCGATGCACCCACTGGCTGACGTCATCGCCCTCGAGATCGTTGAAAATCAGGTCGTGGGCTTCGAGCAGCTTGCCGCGCAGACTGCGGCTGACCAGCAGCATCGCGTCGGCACGGGTCGAGTCCTGTGGATCCTCGACCTGCAGGTGGAGCTTGCCGATCTGACTGATGTCCTGATCGGCGAACGAGCCATCGAGCAGGTTGAGCCGCAACACTCCGTTGCGGTCAGTGCTCAGCTCATGGGTTTCGGGGCCGGCAACGACCAGCACGGGGCGCTCGGCCCAAGGCAGGCTGGAGTATTCGAGGCGAGTATCGCGGCGCTGTTCGTCGAGGCTGGCAAGGTTCTGCTGCGAACGTCCGTTGGACTCGACGTTGACGAACGGGTTGAGGCCAGCAAAACCGTAGTTGATCCAGCCGCGCGTGGCGCTTTCCGGTATTTTGCCGAGCAGGGCCACGTTGAGCACGTTGGCGCCGACCCCGGCGACCACTGCGACTGCTCCCAGCGGAATCTCGTACAGCTCGCGCCACGCCTGATAAGGCGTGTAGCGATCATAGCGGCGGGTCACTTCGAAATCAGTGACTTCGAAGGTCTTCTGGTCGAGCACGCGGATACGCCGCTGCGGTAGCTCCAGCAAGGGCTCTCCCACTTCGATGCGAAGGCTGTGGTCGAGCAGTTTGCGTTCGGTACGGGCTTCGTGTTCGCTGCGTTGAGGCAGCTGGTTGGCGCAGCCACCCATAAAAAGCGCCACGCAAAGCGTGGCGCAGAGTGAAGCACTTCGGTTGTGCATGATGTCCGTCAGCGACTGGCGCGTGAATTGATGAACTCGAGGATGTCGGCGGCAGCGACGGCCTGGCTTTCGGCATCGCGACGATGCTTGTATTCCAGCGTGCCGTCGGCAAGTCCACGATCGCCGATGACGATGCGATGCGGGATGCCCACCAACTCCATATCGGCGAATTTGACGCCGGGACTGGTCTTTTTGTCACGGTCATCGAGCAGTACGTCGTAGCCGGCGGCGGTGAGCTCCGCATAGAGCTTATCGGTCGCTTCGCGAACGGCCTGATTTTCATACTTCATTGGCACCAGGGCGATCTGGAAGGGTGCCAGCGCCTCAGGCCAAAGAATGCCGCGCTCGTCGTAGTTCTGCTCGATGGCCGCGGCGACCACACGGGATACGCCGATGCCGTAGCAGCCCATGGTCAGGGTGACCGGCTTGCCGTTCTCACCCATGACGCTGCAGTTCATCGCCTCGCTGTACTTGGTACCGAGCTGGAAGATATGCCCGACCTCGATGCCGCGCTTGATCACCAGAGTGCCCACGCCATCGGGGCTGGGATCGCCTGCTACTACGTTGCGCAGGTCGGCGACCTGCGGCAGAGGCAGGTCGCGCTCCCAGTTGATGCCGAAATAGTGCTTGTCTTCCTGGTTAGCGCCGGCTGCGAAGTCGCTAATCAGCGCGACCGAACGGTCGATGACGCAGCTGATCGGTAGATTCAGCGGGCCCAACGAACCGGGACCTGCGCCAATGGCGGTACGGATCTCAGCATCGGAAGCGAACACCAGCGGGCTGGCAACCTGAGCCAGGTTCGCCGCCTTGATCTCGTTCAGTTCATGGTCGCCACGCACGACCAGAGCAACCAGCTGGCCTTTCTCGACCCCCTGTACGACGAGCGTCTTGATGGTTTTCACGATGGGCAGCTGAAACTGCTCGACCAGCGCAGCAATCGTCTTGCAGTTCGGTGTATCGACCAGGCGCAGTTCTTCGGTAGCGGCGCTGCGCTCCGCTTCGCGTGGGATGGCTTCGGCCTTCTCGATGTTGGCGGCGTAGTCGGAGCTGTCGCTGAACGCGATATCGTCTTCGCCGGATTCAGCCAGTACGTGGAATTCATGCGAGCCGGTGCCGCCGATCGATCCGGTATCGGCTTGCACGGGACGGAAATTCAGCCCAAGGCGAGTGAAGATGTTGCAGTACGCCTGGTGCATGCGGTCATAGGTTTGCTGCAGCGATTGCTGGTCCGCATGGAAGGAGTAAGCGTCCTTCATGATGAATTCGCGACCGCGCATCAGGCCGAAGCGCGGACGGATCTCGTCGCGGAATTTGGTCTGGATCTGGTAGAAGTTGATCGGCAACTGCTTGTAGCTGTTCAGCTCGTTGCGAGCCAGATCGGTGATGACTTCTTCGTGGGTCGGGCCAACGCAGAATGCACGGTCATGGCGGTCATTCAGGCGCAGCAGTTCGGGACCGTACTGCTCCCAACGACCGGATTCCTGCCAGAGTTCGGCGGGCTGAATAGCGGGCATCAGCACTTCCAGCGCGCCGGCCTTGTTCATCTCGTCGCGAACGATAGCTTCAGCCTTACGCAGCGCACGCAGGCCCATCGGCATCCAGGTGTAGAGGCCGGACGCCAGCTTGCGGATCATGCCTGCACGCAGCATCAATTGATGGCTGATGACCACTGCATCGGAAGGCGTTTCTTTAAGGGTCGAAAGCAGGAACTGACTGGTGCGCATGAGGGCCGTTGTGTCCTTGCAGAGCGGGGAATTTGGCTCGGCATTGTACGGCTGCGGTGAGGTGGCGTACAGGTGGGGTGGTGGTTGACAGACGGTCGAAGTGCTGTGGCTTGCGAAATAAAGAAACCCGGCTGAACCGGGTTTCTTTCATGCGTAACCGCTCAGAATTACAGAATGCTCAGCGGATAAATGGCATACAGGCGCCATTCGTTGACGTCGTTCCAGGCGGGATTGTTAGTCCGCAGGATCGAGTTGCGTGCTCTAAGAGTCAAGTCCTTCGCCGCACCATTCTGGAAGGTATAGGAAACCTGGTTGAAGATCTCGCGCTCGGTCGCCTCGCCCTCGCCACCATAGAATGCCGCGTCGATGTTATCGCCGCGCAGGTAAGCGGTTTTCCAGGCCAGGCCGGGGATGCCATAGCCGCTGAAATCCAGCTCATAGCTGGCCTGCCAGGAACGCTCATCCTTGAAGTTGAAGTCCGACAGGAAAGAGTTCGCGACCCAGATACTACCGCCGCCGTCGCCTTCGTCGTACAGGTAGCCTGTGTCACCTGAAACGCGCTGGTGGGCAATAATAAAAGCGTGTGCCCCCACGGCATACTTAGTTGATAGGCTCCAGATGGTGTTGTCATCGGCATCCGCAACGATTTCAATATCATCTGTTTTGTAGTAGTTGAAATCGAAAGTCAGTGACTGATCTTCCGCCAGCGGCATCACGTAATTGATATTGGCGTACTTCTTGTCGTAAGTATCTTCGACGTCGGAGAAATACAGCGAGGTGCTTAGGTTGTCGGTGAAGGCATACGTGCCCCCGAAGACATCGAGGCTTTTCAGGCTTCTGTCATCACGAGCGGGCGAGCCCATCGGGCTGTCTGCTGTAAAACGGCCAGCGTTCAGCTCCAGTCCTTCGATTTCGGTGCTGGTAATCAACGTGCCCGTGAAGGCTTCGGGAAGTAGGCGGGAGTCGTCGGAGGCGATGACTGGCAAGCCGACGAACTGATTGCCGTACTTGACGGTAGTGTTGGAGAGACGGAGTTTTACAGCGGCGCCGGCTTCGGAGAGATCATCTGCCCAATCTCCAGTGGGGTCTAAATCAGTGGGGCCGCCAGGAAACATGTCACCCTGACCGCCATCGAGTCTAACGCCCAACAGGCCGTAGGCGTCGATGCCGAATCCGACCGTACCCTGGGTGAATCCTGACTCGAAAGTAGCTATGAAGCCTTGAGCCCAAGTGTTCCGGTCATCGTTGCCATTGTTATGATCACGGTTCCAATAGGTGTTTCGCAGCAACAGATCCAGGCTTGCATCTTCCACGAAACCTTTCGATTCCGACTGGGCACTGGCGAATGCCATTTGCGACGTACCGGCCGCCACGGCCATTGCGATAACGCTCCACTTCATCACTTGCATGAGTGATTGCTCCTTTGGTTCAAATTGGTGCTTGCTTTCCTGCTTGTGGCGGGAAAGAGGCATCTTATTTTCGGTATACAAGCTCAATTGCAGTCCTTGTTTACCTAGCTGGTCGAAACCTGCAACAACTCTGGGAATGTATTTCCGAGAATTATTGTGTAGCTGGGGAAACTAGCGACAGCAAGCTTACTCCAGCTTTTTACGTTTTTCTGCCCCCTCGCGTGGGGCTTTTTACCGCAAAGCAATAACCGTGCACAGAATGAAAAGCTGCCTCGTTGCAGGAAAACTGACTGCTGCGCGCCTCGGCCCGCTCTATAGCGGGGCTTTGTCGTCGGTGGCAGTCCCGAACTGGTGCGCTTTGCTCGGCTGCTGGCGCTGGAACGTTGGAGTATTCTTATCTGACGATCCGGTGCGGCTTCGCTGCTGCCGGTTCCCCATATGAACAGGAGTGCCGTTATGTTCGTTCTCGATTCACGCCTGGAGCAGGACACGCTGAATCTGGGTGATTTTCCGCTGTGTCGCTTGCTGCTGATGAACGATGCCAATTACCCCTGGTTCATTCTTGTGCCGCGCCGTGAGGAGGTCAGTGAGCTGTTTCAACTGGACGCGGCGGATCAGCAGGCGCTTTGGCGAGAGGCAACGGCGCTGGCTGAAACGCTGAAGGACACTTTCGGCGCAGACAAGATGAATGTCGCGACCTTGGGCAACGTGGTGAATCAGCTCCATATGCACGTGATCGCCCGGCGTCGGGGTGATGCCGCCTGGCCAGCGCCCGTCTGGGGTCACAAGCCGGCCAATCCTTATAGTGAGGTGCAGGTCGATGCGATAAGGCAGAAGCTGAAGCTGGTGCTCACTGACAATTTTCGTTTTGCGGAGTGACGTAATGGAGATGGAACAACGCATCACCGATCTCGAGGCGCGCCTGGCTTTTCAGGACGACACGATCCAAACCTTGAGTGATGTGCTGTTTGCGCAGCAGCGTACCGTCGAGCGGCTACAAGCGCAGCTGGGTGTGCTGGCCAGGCGGCAGGAAGACATGCAGAGCAGGATGGGGGGGGAGGAGGATGAAGCGCCTCCGCCGCATTATTGAAGGCTGCGGCGCAGGGTGGCAAACGCCAGCACTGTTGGTTCTGGCGTTCGACGTCGGTGGTCTGACTAGATTGCGACCACGTCTTCGGCCTGGAGACCTTTGTCGCGCATCATGACGGCGAATTCGACGCGTTGACCTTCTACCAGTACCCGGTGGCCTTCGCCTCGGATGGCTCTGAAGTGGACGAACACATCATCACCGCTATCGCGGGAGATAAAACCGAAACCTTTCGAGGTGTTGAACCATTTGACCGTGCCTGCTTCGCGCCCGGCGGTACTAGCAGCTGGCGCCGTGACGTTCTTGTGCTGGCTTCTGCGATGCGAGGATGGGCTGCGGTTGGTGGTACGTGCATTTACTGATTGCGTCGCAGCCAGTTGCAGCAGTACGGCGATGAAGGCGAGCACTAGGCTGGCCAGGGTTGCTGGTTGTCCCGCAATGGCAACGACGGGAAGCAACAGAATCGCAGCCTGGATCACAACCGCGATAATCAGCAGCACAGAAGCGCCGAGTAGAACAGGGCGGCTACGCCCGTGGCTGTTCGCCTGAGCGGATGCAAGCTGTACGTTCAGCAGACCTAGAAACAGCAGGCTCAATGCCTCGGGTTGTACCAGCAAGGGCATTGCCCCGGTAATACTGGGTACGAATGACAGCGTCAGGGCAACAACGCCCGTTAATACATGGATGATCTTAAGCATTCTTATGACTCACAGTTAAATAGCACGACAGAAAGCGGCAGGCTTGGGCGGAGGAAATTGAGTGGTATGCGATCGCCTTAATTGAATGCCCAAGCTGCGACGCGCGCGTATTTAACAGTAAAGGAAGGCGGTGCTCAAATGGCTTGCCCATCGAGGCATCGGGAAGGGGTTGGGGCGGGTGTCACGCCGTTAGCGGCGAGCTTCGTGTCATTTGCCAAGCGGAATGGCCGTGCTTCGACCATCCCGCTTGCAGCGGAGGTTGCGTCTCGTATCAGGCGGCAAGCAGGCTGCGCAGCATCCAGGCAGTCTTTTCATGAATCTGCATGCGCTGAGTCAGAAGGTCGGCGGTGGGCTCGTCACTGACTTTTTCCAGCAGCGGGAAGATGCCGCGCGCGGTACGGACGACGGCTTCTTGTCCTTCAACCAGCAACTTGATCATGTCTTCTGCGGATGGAATGCCCTCCTGCTCCTTGATCGAAGACAGCTTCGCGTAGGCGGCGTAGGTGCCGGGCGCGGGGAAGCCCAGGGCGCGGATACGCTCGGCGATATCGTCCACCGCAAGGGCCAGTTCGGTGTACTGCGTCTCGAACATGGTGTGCAGGGTGTTGAACATCGGCCCCGTCACGTTCCAGTGGAAGTTGTGCGTCTTCAGATAAAGCGTGTAGGTGTCGGCCAGCAGGCGGGACAAACCATCTGCAATGGCGGCGCGATCCTGTTCGGCAATACCAATATTAATTTCCATGGTTCTCTCCCTTTGGATGAATTGACTGACAGTTATGCCAGAAAACGACGGCTAACAGTGAGCGGCGCACTGACGCCGGTAACGGTCTGTTGGTTGGAAGGCGCCAGTAGGCGTTGGGTTCAATGCGGATTGGCTATTGCTTCGATGGGCAAGCGTTCAGAGTCGGCTGCGTTGAAACGATTATGCAGATATAATCCCGCGCTTGTGTCGGGCGGCCCGTCTGCCGTAAGGGTAGCCGCGTACTGATGTCTGCCGGCAGCTCTGGCTCTGTGCCGATGAGCGATCGATCCCAGGTGGAGCGCCATTTGGGCTCCGTCTGCCAGTCGCGAATCGAGCGACCCAACGAATTTCCAAGATACGAGAAGCGAACCCCACCATGATGCGCAGCCACTATTGCGGCCAGTTGAACGAAAGCCTGGACGGCCAGGAAATCACTCTTTGCGGTTGGGTCCATCGCCGCCGCGACCACGGCGGGGTCATCTTCCTCGACGTGCGTGATCGTGAAGGCATGGCCCAGGTGGTGTTCGATCCCGACCGCGCCGAGACGTTTGCAGCCGCCGACCGGGTACGCAGCGAATATGTGGTGAAAATCACCGGCAAGGTCCGCCTGCGCCCGGAAGGCGCACGCAACCCGAACATGGCCTCTGGTGCCATCGAAGTGTTGGGCTATGAGCTGGAAGTACTGAACGAGGCAGAAACCCCGCCGTTCCCGCTCAACGAATACAGCGACGTGGGCGAGGAAACCCGCCTGCGCTATCGCTTCATCGACCTGCGCCGCCCGGAAATGGCCGAGAAGCTTAAACTGCGCTCGAGCATCACAACCAGCATTCGTCGCTATCTGGATGAAAACGGCTTCCTCGATGTGGAAACGCCGATCCTGACCCGCGCCACCCCTGAAGGCGCCCGCGACTATCTGGTTCCCAGCCGCACCCATCCCGGCAGTTTCTTCGCCCTGCCGCAGTCGCCGCAGCTGTTCAAGCAGTTGCTGATGGTGGCCGGCTTCGATCGCTACTATCAGATCGCTAAGTGCTTCCGCGACGAAGACCTGCGGGCCGACCGTCAGCCGGAATTCACCCAGATCGACATCGAGACCAGCTTCCTCGATGAATCCGACATCATCGGCATCACCGAAGGCATGGTGCGCAAGCTATTCAAGGAAGTGCTGGGCGTCGAGTTCGGCGAGTTCCCGCATATGCCGTTCGAAGAAGCCATGCGCCGCTACGGTTCGGACAAGCCGGACCTGCGTATTCCGCTGGAACTGATCGATGTGGAAGACCAGCTCAAGGATGTCGAATTCAAAGTGTTCGCCGGCCCGGCCAACGATCCCAAGTGCCGTGTTGCCGCACTGCGCGTGCCGGGCGGTGCGAGCATGCCGCGCAAGCAGATCGACGACTACACCAAGTTCGTCGGCATCTACGGCGCCAAGGGCCTGGCTTACATCAAGATCAACGAGCGCGCCAAGGGTGTTGAAGGCCTGCAGTCGCCCATCGTCAAGAACATCCCCGAAGCCAACCTCAATGCGATCCTTGATCGAGTGGGTGCGGTCGATGGCGACATCGTCTTCTTCGGTGCCGACAAGGCCAAGATTGTTTCCGAAGCGCTGGGTGCGTTGCGCATCAAGCTGGGTCACGACCTGAACCTGCTGACTTGCGAATGGGCGCCGATGTGGGTGGTCGACTTCCCGATGTTCGAGGAAAACGACGACGGCTCGCTGTCGGCACTGCACCATCCTTTCACCGCGCCCAAGTGCAGCCCCGAAGAGTTGGAAGCCAATCCGGGAGCGGCGCTGTCGCGTGCCTACGACATGGTGCTCAACGGCACCGAGCTGGGTGGCGGTTCCATCCGTATCCACCGCAAGGACATGCAGCAGACCGTATTCCGTATCCTGGGTATCGACGAAGCGGAGCAGAACGAGAAGTTCGGCTTCCTGCTCGATGCGCTGAAATACGGCGCGCCGCCGCACGGTGGCCTGGCTTTCGGCCTTGATCGCCTAGTGATGCTGATGACTGGCGCGCAATCGATTCGTGAAGTAATCGCCTTCCCGAAAACCCAGAGCGCGGCGGACGTCATGACCCAGGCGCCGGGTGCGGTGGATGCCAAGGCGCTGCGCGAGTTGCACATTCGCCTGCGCGAGCAGCCTAAAGCCGAATAACCGCAGAGCCGGAGCCCAGGGAAACCTGGGCTTCTCCGTTTCAGCGAGAAGAAAGTTGATCGAAGAGGGAGGCAGTTATGGCTGGTCATTCCAAATGGGCCAACATCAAGCACCGCAAGGGGCGCCAGGACGCCAAGCGCGGCAAGATTTTCACCAAGCTCATTCGTGAGCTGACAGTTGCGGCCAAAAGTGGCGCAATTCCGGCGGATAACCCGCGCCTGCGCCTGGCGGTAGACAAGGCACTGGTCGCCAACATGTCGCGGGACGTGATCGACCGCGCCATCGCCCGCGGCGCCGGCAATAACGAGGCCGACAATGTCGTCGAACTGAGCTACGAAGGTTATGCGCCTAGTGGCGTGGCCATCATCGTCGAGGCCATGACCGACAACCGCAATCGCACCGCGGCCGAAGTGCGTCATGCCTTCAGCAAGCACGGCGGCAACCTTGGCACCGATGGCTCGGTTGCCTACATGTTCGATCGCAAAGGGCAGATCAGCTTTGCCGCGGGCGTGGACGAAGATGCGCTGATGGAAGCGGCGCTGGAAGCCGGTGCCGATGATGTGGAAATGGGCGAAGATGGCTCGGCGCTGGTCTCCACCAGCTTTGCCGATTTCCATGCCGTCAACGAGGTGCTGAGTGCGGCCGGCTTCAAGGGCGAGGAGGCGGAAATCGCCATGATCCCCTCGATTGCCGCGCCGCTCGCCGATCTGGAAACCGCGCAGAAGGTGTTGCGCCTGATCGATGCGCTGGAAGATCTGGACGATGTGCAGAACGTCTACCACAACGCCGAGATTTCCGACGAAATCATGGAGCAGTTGGAGTGATTGGGCACTGGTAAGAAGTCAGGAATCGAAGCTGAAAGCCGGGAGCGCCGTTTGCGTGTTTCCGGCTTCTTCATTTGTGCGCCTTGATGCGTGCGGTCTTCGGCATTGTTCCGGTAGCTCTCGCCGCGACTGTACCTTTATACTCGCGGCTGGATAAATAGACAGTACGGCGACCGCATGACGCTCATCCTCGGGATCGATCCCGGCTCTCGCATTACTGGCTACGGCGTGGTGCGCGATACCGGCCGCAGTTGTGAGTACGTGGCATCCGGTTGCATCCGCACCGGCAGTGGTGAGCTGTCCGCCCGGCTGCAGGCAGTATTCGCTGGCGTCAGCGAGGTGATCCGCCTTCATGGCCCGGTGACCATGGGTATCGAGCAGGTCTTCATGGCGCGCAACGCCGATTCTGCGCTCAAGCTCGGACAGGCCCGAGGCGCCGCGATAGTGGCTGCTGCCGAGCAGGGTCTGGAGATAGCCGAGTACACCGCCACCCAGGTCAAGCAGGCGATTGCCGGAACCGGTGGTGCCGACAAAGAGCAAGTGCAGATGATGGTGATGCACCTGCTGAAATTGGTGAAAAAACCACAGATCGATGCCTCAGACGCGCTAGCGATCGCCTTGTGCCATGCGCATCATCGGCAGAGTCTCATCCCGCACGGGCTGGCCGGTGCCAAGCGCAGGGCAGGGCGCTTGCGTTTGTAGTAGCTAGTGCTGGGTAGCAAAGACAATGGCTGACGGCGCTCCTTCAGTCGAGAGAGGAATGGATAACTGTGATTGGACGTTTGCGCGGAACCCTGGCGGAGAAACAGCCGCCGCATCTGATACTGGATGTGAATGGCGTCGGCTATGAAGTCGAGGTGCCGATGACGACGCTCTACCGCCTGCCTGCTGTCGGTGAGCCGGTAACGCTGCACACCCATCTGGTAGTGCGAGAGGACGCGCAACTGCTTTATGGCTTCGCCGAAAAGCGTGACCGCGAGCTGTTTCGCGAACTGATCCGGCTCAATGGCGTCGGCCCCAAGCTGGCGCTGGCATTGATGTCGGGCCTTGAAGTGGACGAACTGGTGCGCTGCGTGCAGGCTCAGGACACCTCCGCGCTGGTGAAGATTCCGGGCGTCGGCAAGAAGACGGCCGAGCGGCTGCTGGTGGAGTTGAAAGATCGCTTCAAAGCCTGGGAGAGCATGCCGTCCATCGCACCTCTGGTGGTGGAACCCCGCTCGAATATGGCAGTCTCAAGCGCCGAGAATGATGCGGTCAGCGCGCTGATTTCCCTTGGGTTCAAGCCGCAAGAGGCCAGTCGTGCCGTATCCGCCGTACAGGAAGACGATTTGAGTAGTGAAGATCTGATCCGCCGTGCCCTGAAGGGAATGGTGTAAGCGCATGATCGAAGCCGATCGTCTGATTACCGCCACTGGCCGCGACCGCGAAGAACAATTCGACCGTGCCATCCGCCCACTGAGTCTGGCCGAATACATCGGCCAGCCGGTCGTGCGCGAGCAGATGGATCTGTTTATCCGTGCGGCCCGCGGGCGCAGCGAGGCCCTTGATCACACCCTGATCTTCGGCCCGCCGGGCCTCGGCAAGACGACCCTGGCCAATATCATTGCGCAGGAGATGGGTGTCTCGATCAAGAGCACTTCCGGCCCCGTGCTGGAGCGGCCCGGTGATCTGGCCGCGCTGCTGACCAATCTGGAGCAGGGCGATGTGCTCTTCGTCGACGAGATTCATCGGTTGTCGCCCATCGTTGAAGAAGTGCTGTATCCGGCGATGGAAGATTTTCAGCTGGACATCATGATCGGCGAGGGGCCTGCGGCGCGCTCGATCAAGCTCGACCTGCCGCCCTTCACGTTGGTTGGCGCCACCACTCGTGCGGGCATGCTCACCAATCCGCTGCGTGATCGCTTCGGTATCGTGCAGCGGTTGGAGTTCTATTCCACGGCCGATCTGGCGACCATCGTCAGCCGTTCGGCCGGCATCCTTGGCCTGGCTATCGAGGCCGAAGGCGCTTTCGAAATTGCCCGGCGTGCTCGCGGCACTCCGCGTATCGCCAACCGCCTGCTGCGTCGGGTGCGGGATTTTGCTGAAGTTCGTGGAAATGGTGAGATTACCCGCCGTACAGCGGATCTCGCGCTGAACATGCTCGATGTGGACGAGCGCGGCTTGGATCATCAGGACCGACGGTTGCTGCTGACATTAATCGAGAAGTTCGATGGCGGGCCAGTGGGCATCGACAATCTGGCAGCCGCCATTAGCGAAGAGCGCCACACCATCGAAGACGTGCTCGAACCCTATCTGATCCAGCAGGGCTACATCATGCGTACGCCGCGCGGGCGCGTGGTCACCCGGCATGCCTATCTGCATTTCGGCCTGAACCTGCCGAAACGCCTGGGCGATTCGCCAGTAGCGGACCTGTTCGACGGCGACACAAAGTGAAGAAAATATTCTTGTCCCACCCGATTGGAATTTACGGGGCCTGGCTCTAGTATGCGCGCGGAATCGGATGCTCAACCCTTCACTCATCGGTGTCGGGTGTACTACGAAGATACCGATGCCGGCGGCATCGTTTATTACGTCAATTACCTCAAGTTCATGGAGCGGGCCCGCACCGAGCGGTTGCGCAACCTGGGTTTCGCCCAGTCGCAGCTGGCGGGCGAAGACCTGCTTTTCGTCGTGCATTCGAGCGAAGCGCGTTATCACGCGCCGGCGCGGCTGGACGACGAGTTACTGGTAACTGCCGAGGTTGTAAAAATAAAGCGCGCCAGCCTGCATTTCAGGCAGCAGGTACGACGCGCCAAGGATAATTTGCTGCTCTGTGAAGGGCAGTTTCTGGTCGCCTGTGTGCGTACCGAGAGTTTGAAACCCCGACCTATTCCCGAAGCGTTGCGCTCAGCCTTCGCCGGGTCGGGTCTACCCCCTGCAGGAGATTAAGCGTGGAACCCAACGTCGATCATATGTCCATGTGGAGCTTGATCAGCAACGCCAGCTTTGTGGTTCAGCTGGTCATGCTGATCCTGGTGGCGGCCTCGGTGATGTCCTGGATCATCATCTTCCAGCGCGGCAACATGCTGCGTGCCGCCAAGCGCTCGCTGGACACCTTCGAGGAACGTTTCTGGTCCGGTATCGACCTTTCCAAACTGTACCGCCAGGCTGGCAGTAATCCTGATCCTGATTCGGGTGTCGAGCAGATCTTCCGCGCCGGCTTCAAGGAGTTTTCCCGCCTGCGCCAGCAGCAGGGTGTGGATCCCGATGCCGTGATGGATGCGGTGAACCGGGCTATGCGCGTCGCCATTTCCCGCGAAGAAGAAAAGCTCGATCAGAGTTTGCCGTTCCTCGCGACCGTTGGCTCTACCAGTCCTTACATCGGTCTGTTCGGTACCGTCTGGGGCATCATGAATTCGTTCCGCGGGCTGGCGCAGGTGCAGCAGGCGACTCTCGCCACTGTCGCGCCCGGCATCGCCGAGGCATTGATCGCTACTGCGATCGGCCTGTTCGCCGCAATTCCTGCGGTCATCGCATACAACCGTTTCTCCGCGCGTGGCGAGATGCTCATCGGTCGTTACTACACCTTCGCCGATGAGTTCCAGGCGATTCTCCATCGCAAAGTTCACACCACCGAAGATTGAGGCCCCCAGGCCATGGCCAGAATTCGTAACAGACGCAAACCTGTCGCCGAGATGAACGTGGTGCCTTACATCGACGTGATGCTGGTGCTGCTGGTCATCTTCATGGTGACCGCGCCGATGCTCAATCAGGGTGTAAAGGTCGATCTGCCCAAGGTCAGCAGCGAAGTCCTGCCTCAGGATAACGATGCTCAAGTACTGACCATTTCGATCAAGGCGGACAAGACTTACTTCTGGAACATCGGGAGCGAAGTGGACACCGAAACCGTCCAGGATCAGGCCCTGACACTGGATGAGATGACCAAGGCGGTCACCGCAATCATGAACCAGAACCGTAGCCAGGGTAAGCAGGTTCAGGTGTTCGTGCGCGGCGACAAGGCGGTGGACTACGGTTCGGTGATGTCTGCCATGGGCGGGCTGCAGGAAGCGGGTGTCGGTAACGTCGGCTTGATCACCGAGGCGCCTTAATGCAACAGCCGGAACGTTCACGCTCGGAGAGCTACTACTGGCCCACCATTCTGGCGGTCGGTCTACACATCGTTATTTTCGGAATGCTCTTCGTCAGCTTCGCCATGACGCCGGAGCTGCCGCCATCCAAGCCCATCGTTCAGGCGACCTTGTACCAGCTCAAATCTCAGAGCCAAGCTACGACTCAGACGAATCAGAAGATTGCGGGTGAGGCTCAGAAAACGGCGGCCAAGCAGTACGAAGCCGAGCAGCTGGAACAGCGCAAGGCCGAGCAGCAGAAACAGGCCGCCGCCAAGGCAGCGGAACAAAAGAAGGCGGACGAGGCTCGAAAGGCCGAAGCAGCGAAGGCTGACGCGGCAAAGAAGTCCGCGGAGACGAAAAAAGCCGAAGAAGCCAAGAAACTAGCCGAACAGAAAAAACAGGCGGATATCGCCAAGAAGAAAGCGGCTGACGAGGCGGCCAAGAAAAAGGCTGCCGAAGAAGCCAAGAAGAAAGCTGCTGCCGAGGCCGCGAAAAAGAAAGCGGCAGAGGACGCAAAGAAAAAGGCGGCAGCTGAGGCTGCGAAGAAAAAGGCCGCCGAAGAAGCCAAGAAGAAAGCAGCAGCCGAGGCTGCCCGCAAGGCTGCCGAGGACAAGAAGGCGCAAGCTCTTGCCGAACTGTTGTCTGAAGACACGGAGCGGCAGCAGGCCATGGCTGACACTCAAGGCGATCAGGTAGCTGGTAACTTCGATGACCTGATTCGTATGCGTGCGGCAGAGGGCTGGACCCGACCGCCATCGGCCCGGAACAACATGTCGGTAACGCTCCGGGTCAACATGCTGCCGGATGGCACCATCACCGCTGCAACCGTTTCGCGTTCGAGTGGCGATGCGCCGTTCGATAATTCGGCGGTCGCAGCAGTAAAGAATATTGGTCGGCTGACCGAAATGCAGGGGCTCACTGCCCAGGAATTTCAGCCGTATCGCTCGTTCACGATGACATTTACGCCTGAGGATCTAGCGTTGTGATCAATTACCTTCGAGGTTTTATCGTCTTTTTCCTGTTCGTGATGGGCAGTGCCGTGGCGCAGGAGAAGAACATTGTCGTCACCAGCGGTACCGATCGTGCGATTCCGATCGCGGTTGTGCCGTTCGGTTGGCAGGGCGGCACTGTGCTGCCGGAAGACATGGCAGAAATCATCGGCAATGACATGCGCAATACCGGTATTTTCCAGCCGATTCCCAAGCAGAACATGATCAGTCTGCCGACGCGCGGTAGCGAAATCATTTTCCGTGACTGGAAGGCATTGGGTGCCCAGTACGTGATGGTCGGCAACATCGAGCCTTCGGCCGGCAAACTGCAGATCCGCTACGAGGTGTTCAATGTGACCACCGAACAGCAGGTCATGACGGGCACCGTGGGTGGTGGTCAGGATCAGCTGCGGGATATGGCGCATTTCGCAGCTGACCAGGCGTTTGAAAAGCTGACGGGCATCAAGGGCGCGTTCTCCACGCGCTTGCTCTACGTTACTGCTGAACGTCTCGGCGGCACCAATACGCGTTACACGCTGCAGCGTTCCGACTACGACGGTGCGCGCGCCGTGACCCTGCTGCAATCCCGTGAGCCGATTCTGTCACCGCGCTATTCGCCGGATGGCCGTCGCATCGCCTATGTTTCTTTTGAACAGAAACGTCCACGTATTTTCATGCAGCACATCGACACGGGGCGTCGCGAGCAGATTACCAATTTCGAAGGGCTCAACGGTGCGCCAGCATTCTCGCCGGACGGCAATCGCCTGGCATTCGTGCTGTCGAAGGATGGCAATCCGGAAATCTACGTGATGGATCTTGGGTCGCGTCAGTTGCAGCGACTCACCAATCATTACGCAATTGACACGGAGCCTTTCTGGGGCGCCGACGGTCAGACTATCTACTTCACCTCGGATCGTGCGGGCAAGCCACAGATCTACAAGCAGCGTCTGGGTAGCAATAATGCCGAACGAGTCACTTTCGTTGGCAACTACAACGCAAACCCGAAACTATCGGCAGATGAAAAGACGCTGGTGATGATTCATCGCCAGGAGGGCTATACCAATTTCAAGGTGGCGGCACAGGACCTGCAGCGCGGCAATTTACGGCTACTCTCAGATACGAGTTTAGATGAGTCGCCCACTGTTGCGCCTAATGGCACCATGCTAATCTACGCGACCCGCCAGCAGGGCCGGGGAGTCTTGATGCTCGTATCAATCAATGGTCGAGTTAGGCTCCCGCTTCCTACTGCTCAAGGCGAAGTCCGTGAGCCATCGTGGTCCCCTTACCTGAACTGATGCGGTATCAACGCTTTACCTAACCAAAAACACAACTGGGGTTGTTACACATGGAAATGCTGAAATTCGGTAAGTTCGCTGCGCTGACTCTGGCTATGGCCGTAGCTGTTGGTTGTTCGTCCAAGGGTGGCGACGACTCTGGCGAAGGTTCCTCCGCCATTGATCCGAACGCTGGCTACGGCGCTGACAGCGGTGCTGTCGACGGCAGCATGGGTGGCGAAGAAGCCGCTCTGCGCGCTATCACTACTTTCTACTTCGAATACGACAGCTCGGACCTGAAGCCGGAAGCTATGCGCGCTCTGGACGTTCATGCCAAGGATCTGAAGTCCGCTGGCAACCGTGTCGTTCTGGAAGGCCACACCGACGAGCGCGGCACTCGCGAGTACAACATGGCTCTGGGCGAGCGTCGTTCGAAGGCCGTTCAGCGTTACCTGGTTCTGCAGGGCGTATCTCCCGCTCAGCTGGAACTGGTTTCCTACGGTGAAGAGCGTCCGGTTGCCATGGGCAACGACGAGCAGTCGTGGGCTCAGAACCGTCGCGTTGAGCTGCGTAAGTAATAAGTCATGCTCAAGCACCGTTACGCTCTGACGCTTATTGCGCTTGGTTTGCCTCTTTTTGCGGCGGCTCAAGTCCCAGTGGTCGAATATGACTCGCAAACCCAAAGCGGTGTGCCTGAGTCGGGTTATTCCACCGGGGCAGATACTAGCGGTGCCTATGTCGGAGGCGGAGCATCGGCTCCGTCTTCGGCGCAGGGCATGCTTTTCGTTCAGTTGCAGCAGATGCAAGAAGAAATCGCGCAACTGCGCGGCATGCTGGAAGTGCAACAGAACGAGATCCAGCGCCTGAAACAGGAAGGGCTGGAGCGTTATCAGGATTTGGATAGTCGTTTGTCGAACGCCGCATCAGGCGGTTTGGCCAACCAGAATTCGTCAGCCGCGGGCAGCAGTAATGCCGGTGGTTCAGTGCAAGGGCCCGTGAATGCCTCTGGGCAAGATCAGGCGAGCAATCAATCGGTTGATCCTGAAAAGGAAAAGCTGTACTACGACGCAGCCTTCGATCTGATCAAGGCGAAGGATTTCAATAAGGCTAGCCAGGCTTTTTCCGCCTTCTTGCGTAAATATCCCCAAAGCCCTTATGCCGGTAATGCACAGTACTGGCTGGGCGAGGTCAATCTCGCCAAGGGAGATTTGCAGGGGGCCGGCCAGGCATTCGCGAAGGTCAGTCAGGCGTATCCTCAGCACAACAAGGTTCCTGACTCGCTGTACAAGCTTGCGGATGTCGAGGTGCGGCTGGGTAATCGTGACAAGGCTGACGGGATTCTTCGTCAGGTCATTGCTGACTACCCGAACAGCTCGGCTGCGCAGTTGGCTCAGCGCCAACTGAATCGATAAGCCGATACGTTGGCATCAGTTAACAAAAACCCGCCCATTGAGCGGGTTTTTTCGTTAGAATCGCTGCCCTTTTCCCGCAACGGAGGCGGATGGCCTGTTTAGCCGTCACGCCCGTGGCTGATATGCAAAATACCCTGCGAATTTCCGAGATTTTCTACTCGTTGCAGGGGGAGACCCGTACCAGTGGCCTGCCTACTGTGTTCGTCCGCCTGACCGGCTGCCCCCTGCGCTGTCATTACTGCGATACCGCCTACGCTTTCAGTGGCGGCGAGATCATGCCGCTCGAAGCAATTCTTGAGCGGGTTGCGTCCTATAAGCCCCGCTACGTCTGTGTCACGGGCGGCGAACCGCTGGCTCAACCGAACTGTCTGCCGCTGCTACGCGAGCTTTGCGACGCGGGCTATGAAGTTTCTCTGGAGACAAGTGGTGCGCTGGATATTTCCGGTACCGACACGCGAGTAAGCCGGGTCGTTGATCTGAAGACGCCAGCGTCAGGCGAGATGGGCCGCAATCTGTACGCGAACATTGGTCAGCTGACGCAAAACGATCAGATCAAGTTCGTAATTTGTTCACGCGAAGATTACGACTGGGCTGTATCCAAGCTTATTGAGTACCGGCTGGATGCTCGTGCTGGTGAGGTGCTGTTTTCGCCTGGCCATCGGCAAGTCGATGCCAGAGCGTTGGCTGACTGGATCGTCAGCGACAATCTTCCGGTGCGTTTGCAGCTTCAACTGCACAAAATTCTCTGGAACGATGCGCCCGGCCATTAATGTACGCCGGAGCGGCTTTGATCCTGGAGCCGAAGTTCTCACAGGTAAACCTAATGACTGACAAGAAAGCCGTAATCCTCCTTTCGGGCGGGCTCGATTCTGCGACCGTTGTCGCGATGGCCAAAGCGCAAGGTTACGCTTGCTACACCATGAGCTTCGATTATGGTCAGCGTCACCGTGCGGAGCTGCAGGCTGCCGAGCGGGTTGCTCGCCAATTGGGCGTGGTGGAACACAACGTCATCGGCATGAATCTCGATGGCATAGGGGGCTCGGCACTCACCGACAGTAGCATCGAGGTGCCGGAGGCGTCGGAGGAAGGTATACCGGTAACCTACGTGCCGGCACGCAACACCGTGTTTCTCTCCTTGGCGTTGGGCTGGGCGGAGGTGCTCGGCGCTCAGGATATTTTCATTGGAGTCAATGCCGTCGACTACTCCGGTTATCCAGATTGCCGTCCAGAATTCATCGATGCCTTCGAGCGCATGGCCAATCTTGCGACCAAGGCTGGCGTGGAGGGGCAGGGCTTTACCATTCGTGCTCCCTTGCAGAACTTGAGCAAGGCGGAGATCGTCCAGGCTGGTGCCCGTCTGGGTGTTGATTATGCGATGACCGTCTCATGCTATCAGGCCGACAATGATGGGCGTGCTTGTGGAAAGTGCGACAGCTGCCGTTTGCGAGCCGCAGGTTTTGAGCAGGCCGGCCTTTCGGATCCGACTCGCTACCGTTAATTTCTTCCAAAAAAACTTTGATTTAATCAATCAAATCAGTATCATGCGCCCCGCATTGGGTCGTTAGCTCAGTTGGTAGAGCAGTTGGCTTTTAACCAATTGGTCGTAGGTTCGAATCCTACACGACCCACCATATTCTCCTTAGGGAGCCGAAAAGCCGGAGACCGCTAGGTCATCCGGCTTTTTTATGTTCGCAATTCACAGCAGTCAAAACGGGTTATTTCCTTCGGTTATAAAAGGCGTTTTTCACTACGACCTTGGTCTGTGACTCAGCCGAGATTAAACGTAATAGACTGCGACCTCCCGATTGTCCGTTGGTTTGAGGCTCAAATGTATTCTGATCGCATCCGCTTGTCCTCCCTGCAGAGCAAGGTCATGAGCGCCGAAAAGGCCGCTACTCTTATTCAAGACGGCATGACCGTCGGCATGAGCGGCTTTACCCGTGCGGGTGAGGCTAAAGCTGTGCCTTTGGCGTTGATCGATCGCGCCAAGGACGAAAAGCTGAAGATCAGTCTCATCACAGGCGCCAGCCTCGGTAACGACCTAGATGGAAAAATGGCTGCAGCCGGTTTGTTGGCTCGCCGTGGACCGTTCCAGGCGGATGCCGTCCTGCGCAAGGCGATCAACCTGGGCGAGGTCATGTTCATAGACCAGCATCTCTCCCACACCGTCGAGCAGATGCGCAACAACCAAATCAAGCGTCCGGACGTGACCATCATCGAGGCCGTAAGCATCACTGAGCAGGGTCACATCGTCCCGACTACCTCAGTAGGTAACTCCGCCAATCTGGCGGTGTTCGCCGACAAGATCATTGTCGAGCTGAACCTTGCGCATAACCTGAATCTGGAAGGTCTGCACGACATCTATTTCCCGGGTGAGCGTCCGAACCGTGGTCCGATCCCGCTGACCAAGGTCGACGATCGTATCGGCACTGCCGCCATTCCGGTCGACCCGGCCAAGATCGCCGCTATCGTCATTACCGAGCAGCCGGATTCTTATTCCACCGTCACGCCAGCAGACGAAGAAACCCAGGCCATCGCCAATCACCTGATCGAATTCTTCAAGAAAGAAGTCGATGAAGGCCGCATGGCGAAGAACCTTGGTCCGATGCAGGTGGGTATCGGTAACATCGCCAATGCCGTTGTATGTGGTCTGATCGACTCGCCGTTCGAAGATCTGGTGATGTACTCCGAAGTGCTGCAGGACTGCACCTTCGAATTGATCGATGCTGGCAAGATGAAGTTCGCTTCCGGTTGCTCCATTACCCTGTCCGAGCGCTGCAACGATCGCGTATTCGGCAACCTGGAGAAGTACAAGGACAAGCTGGTGCTGCGTCCGCAGGAAATCTCCAACCATCCGGAGCTGGTGCGTCGTCTGGGTATCGTTGGAATCAACACCGCTCTGGAGTTCGACATCTACGGCAACGTCAACTCGACGCATGTCGGCGGTACCAAGATGATGAATGGCATCGGTGGTTCCGGTGACTTCGCGCGTAACGCTCACATGGCCATCTTCGTGACCAAGTCGATCGCCAAGGGCGGCAACATTTCCAGTGTTGTGCCGATGGTTGCGCATGTCGACCACACCGAACACGACGTGGAAATTCTCGTCACCGAGCAAGGCCTGGCGGATCTGCGTGGCCTGGCGCCCCGCGAACGGGCCCGTGTGATCATAGATAACTGCGTCCATCCTTCGTACCGTGATGCGCTGAACAATTACTTCGAAGGCGCATGCGACAAGGGCGGCCAGACTCCACATATGTTGCGCGAAGCCATGAACTGGCACATCAATTTGGAAGAACGCGGTCATATGCTCAAAGACAAGTGATCGATAACCGCCGGCAAATGCCGGCGGTTTTCATTTGGGTGAGCCTAAACACCCTTCGTTTGCCCCCTCGCTTTCCCTTTTGCAGACGCTTCAGCTAGTATTCCTGCCCCTTGAGCGGGCAGGGAGCGGCGGACTGCACCTCGCACTGTCTTCCTCTTTCGCCTCGTCCGATTCGAACAGGCTGGCCGGGTATACTCGGCGCTTCATGCAATAACGCGCTTTTGCAGGACCGCGAATATGACGCAGATACCCGAACGCATTCTTGTGCAGGCTCACCTGGCAGCCAAACAACCCCAGCCGCTGTCGCCCGAGCAGGAAGCGCAATTGCGCGACGATATCGCTGTCGAGTTGAAGCGCCAGAATGCGGTGCTCGTGGCGCATTACTATACCGACCCGGTGATCCAGTCGCTCGCCGAGGAAACCGGAGGCTGTGTTTCCGATTCGCTGGAGATGGCCCGCTTCGGCAACGAACACTCGGCGCAGACCGTGGTGGTCGCGGGCGTCAAGTTCATGGGTGAGACGGCGAAGATCCTCAATCCTGAAAAGCGGGTGCTGATGCCGACATTGGACGCCACCTGCTCGCTGGACCTCGGTTGCCCGGTGGAAGAGTTTTCGGCTTTTTGTGATCAGCATCCAGAGCGCACTGTCGTGGTCTATGCCAATACTTCGGCGGCTGTGAAGGCTCGGGCCGACTGGGTAGTTACCTCGAGTTGTGCGCTGGAAATCGTCGAAAGCCTGATGGACAACGGCGAGAAGATCATCTGGGCTCCAGACAAACATCTCGGCAGCTATGTGCAGCGTGAAACCGGAGCCGACATGCTGCTTTGGGATGGGGCTTGCATCGTCCACGAAGAATTCAAGGCGAAGCAGCTGGAGGATATGAAGGCGCTGTATCCGGACGCTGCCGTTCTGGTTCACCCTGAATCACCTGAATCGGTGATCGCTCTGGCGGATGCCGTTGGGTCCACCAGTCAGCTGATCAAGGCGGCCCAGACGCTGACGAATCCAACTTTCATCGTTGCCACCGACCGCGGCATCTTTTACAAGATGCAACAGCTTTGTCCTGATAAGGCGTTCATCGAGGCGCCGACGGCGGGTAGCGGAGCCGCCTGCCGTAGCTGCGCGCATTGCCCGTGGATGGCGATGAACACGCTCGAGCGTACACTGCATTGCCTGCGCACCGGCAGCAATGAGATATTCGTCGATCCAGCCTTAGTTCCGCGGGCGGTCAAGCCGCTCAAGCGCATGCTGGATTTCACTCAGGCTGCGCGTATCAAGCAGGCTGGCAACGCCTGACATCATTGTCGTCGAGGGAGGTGCTGCACGCTCAGCGCAGCATCTCCTCAATCATTCGCTTCTCTTCGATCAGCTGTTTCTGCCGAGCGTCGATACGTGCGGCTGTTTGAAAATTGCTCGATCGGCGTTTAGCGAGATCCAGTTGCTCGATAGCCTGATCGTAATCTCCGACCAGGGCGAAGAACTCAGCTCGGCCCTGGTGCAGCCCCAGTATGTTTCCGGTGAGTCCGCGGATCTCCGAAACCTGATACCAAATGTCCGGGTCCTTGGGGCGTGCTTCGACCAGCTTGTCCAGCTCTCGCTCGGCCTCTTGCAGCTTGTCTTCCTTTATCAGCAGATCGATATGCGCTTGGCGTACCGGGTAACTGCTGGGGTAGAGATCGAGCAGGGTCTGGGTTCGCTCGCGTGCCGCGGCCAGTCGGTTGGCGGTGATATCCAACTCGATCTGCGCCAGGTTGTAGCTGACTTCATCCGGCGACTCCGTCAGTAACGGTTGCAGGCTGGCGGCGGCGTCCGAGAGTTGGCCGCTCTTGATCTGAGCCAGCGCCAGGCCGTAGCGAGCAGCATCCAGGCTTTCGTCTTCATTGAGCATGGCTCGGAAGCGCTTAGCGCTGAGGCCGGGTGTGCTTTCGAATTTAAGGTCGACTCTTGCACGCATCAGCTGATATCGCAGGCTGTCTTGCACTCCTCCAGCCGGAAACTGTTCGGCGCGGTTTTTGGTATCGGCGATGCGCGATTCCGTGACCGGGTGGGTCAGGAGGAATTCGGGCGGTTTCTGGTCGTAGCGATACTGGCGCATCAGACGACCGAACATCTGCGGCATGGCGCGAGGGTCGTAACCTGCTCGTTCGAGATTGACGATGCCGATGCGATCGGCTTCCTGTTCGTTCTGTCGGGAGAAGCGTCGTTGTGCCTGGATTGCCGCGGCCTGAGTCGAAACAATCGCGGCGATGCCTGCGTCACCCGCGCCGGCTGCGGCCGCTACGACCCCCGCGAGCATCGCCGCCATCAGCGGCAGCTGCATGCGCTTCTGCGCCTCCAGGCCGCGTGCGAAGTGGCGTTGGGACAGATGCGCTAGTTCGTGCGCCAGTACCGAGGCGTATTCGGCTTCAGTCTGGGCATGAAGAAACAGGCCGCCATTGACTCCGATGATTCCGCCCGGCGCGGCAAACGCGTTCAGCTGCGGACTTTCGAGCAGTACGAACTCCAGACGGCGGTCTTGCAGCTGGCTGGTCTCGGCCAGGCGATAGACGCTGCGTTCCAGATAGTCTTTCAGCAGCGGGTCGGACAATTGCGGAACCTGTCCGCGAAGCAGGCTGAGCCAGGCCCGGCCCAGATGGTACTCCTGTTCTGGCGAGACGATACCTGAGCTGGAATCGCCGAGAGAGGGCAGATCATTGGCCATGACCGGCTGCGCAATCAGGCATGCCAGTGTCAGCAGGGTGGGGCGCAGCAATTTCATCCAGACTGGCTCATGAAGGCAGGAGCGTTACTGTAGCCTTGTGCCAGGGTGGCTGGCCAGGGGCGGGCGCGGGTCGGTATCCTGCGCTCCTTTCGAGGAGATGAACATGACCCAACAGACCGTGCCTGTCACCTGCGATGCCGAGCTGGATGCGGTCGGGCTGGAATGCCCGATGCCGCTGCTCAAGGCTAAACTTGAACTCAACCGACTAGCCAGCGGGCAGGTACTGAAGGTTACCGCGACCGATCCGGGCTCGCAGCGAGATTTTCGTAGTTTCGCCAGATTGTCCGGCCACGCTCTGTTACGGGAAGAGGCGGATGAAGGGCTCTATCGCTACTGGCTGCGTAAGGCTGAGGGCTGAAGGCTCTAAGGGAAACATATGCTCAAGGTGTTGCGCAGCTGGGCCCATCGCTATTTCTCTGATGAGGAAGCGGTGGTCTTGGCTGTACTGTTGGTGGTTGCCTTTGCTGCGGTGCTAACGCTGGGCGAAATGCTTGCGCCAGTCCTTGCCGGCCTGGTGCTCGCCTACCTGATGCAGGGTTTGGTCGGCGCGCTGGAGCGCATCAGGATTCCCCACCTCGTGGCGGTCTGGCTAGTATTTTTGATGTTCGTCGGCGCGCTCACGGTTTGCATGCTGTTTCTTGTGCCTTTGGTCTGGCAGCAGGTGCTAACCCTGTTCAACGAGCTGCCACGGATGCTTGTGGAATGGCAGTCCTTGTTGCTGCTTCTGCCCGAGCGCTACCCGCAATTGCTCACCGAAGAGCAGGTGCTGCGTGGCATCGATTTCATGCGTGGCGAGGTAGGCCGCTACGGCCAGGTGGTGCTGACGTCGTCGTTGTCCAGCCTGCCATTGTTGTTAAGCCTGATGATCTATCTGATCCTGGTGCCGATTCTTGTGTTCTTCTTTCTCAAGGATCGCCAGCAGATAAGCGACTGGTTGAGCGGCTACCTGCCGCGTGAGCGTGCGCTGATTACGCAGGTGTCTCAGGAAATGAACGTGCAGATCGCCAATTACATTCGGGGCAAGGCGATCGAGATCCTGATCTGCGGCGTGGTGTCGTATGCGGTGTTCGCGGCGCTGGAACTCAACTATGCCGCGCTGCTGGCGCTGCTGGTGGGAGTCTCGGTTGTGGTGCCTTATATCGGTGCGACCGTGGTGACCATTCCCATCGCCCTGATTGGCTTATTCCAGTGGGGGTTGGGTGACCAGTTCATCTACTTGATGGTGGCCTACGCGATCATTCAGGCGTTGGATGGCAATGTCCTTGTGCCTTTGCTGTTCTCCGAAGCGGTGAACCTGCACCCGGTGGCCATTATCTGCTCGGTGCTGTTATTCGGCGGTCTCTGGGGATTCTGGGGAGTATTTTTCGCGATCCCCCTGGCTACCTTGTTCAAGGCGGTGCTATACGCTTGGCCGCGCAGGCCACCCACGGTCCCGGTGGTGGAGGTCGGCTAGAACGAGAAAGGCCGGTGCTACCGGCCTTCGCTTATTGTCGATGCAGTGCTTGAGCGGCCTGCAAAACGGCTTCGACATGTCCGTGAACCTTCACGCCTCGCCACTCCTGGCGAAGGATGCCGTCGCGGTCGATCAAGAAGGTGCTGCGGTCTACGCCCATGTATTCCTTGCCATAGAGCTTCTTCAGCTTGATGACATCGAACAGCTGGCAGAGCTCCTCAGTCTTGTCGCAAATGAGCTCGAAAGGAAACGCCTGCTTGGCCTTGAAGTTCTCGTGTGTCCGCAGGCTGTCCCGCGAAACGCCGAAGATTAGTGTGTTGGCTTCGCTGAACTCCGGCTGCAGGTCGCGGAAACCCTGGCCCTGAGTGGTGCAGCCTGGCGTGTTGTCCTTGGGATAAAAGTAGAGCACCACCTGCTTGCCCTTCAGCGTGTCGAGGCTGACCAGGGTGTCGCTAGTGGCTTGGGCCTGGAAGGGCGGAACGGGCTGGTCGATTGCTACGGCCATCACTTGTTTCCTTATCAGGGGTTTTGCGGGCGCCAGGGCTCTATCAGAGCGTCAAGATTCAGTGCGTCGGCAAAATCCAGAAATTGATCACGCAGCCAGCTGATCTGCGTACCTGCCGGTAGCGTGACGGTCAGCGTCGCGTTGAGCATGGTGCCGCCGGTCTGGGGCGCCTGGTACGTGTCGCAGGTAAGATTTTCCAGTTCGACGCGGTGGTCGATGAAGAACTGGCACAGCTCATTGAGTATGTCCGGACGGTATACCGAGCTGACATAGGCTACGTATGGCAACGCTTGCGGGCGGGTTTCCGATGGTTCGCTGCGCACTACATTGGTGGTGAAGTCGTGCTTCTTGGCCAGGCTCGGTAGCGCCGTCTCCATGCGAGCGAGGGCATCCCAGGTCCCGGTGATCTCCAGGACCAGCGCACAGCATTCGCCATGACGGGTCAGACGTGTACTGACTACGGCGCAGCGATTCTCGTTGCTCGCTCTGCAAAGCACGTTGGTGAGCGCCATAGGGTTGCGGCCCATGGCGCTGATGACGAGAAACTGTTCTCGAGGTACTGAGGGGGTGGACATGCAGGTTCCTGGCGAAGATGAATCGGACGGCCAGCCAAGCCGAAAATGGCTAAGGTTAGCGAAAAGCACCGCCCGAGGGAATGCGTGTGCGGTGTGAGCCCGAAAAGCGCAACGCTGGCGTTCGGTCGTTCCGACGGTGGGATGTAACCAGCGTACTCGCAAAGCGCTCAGGAGCCTTGTACCATTACGCCTCTCTTTTTCCGGCAGGAGTGGTTGCATGATCTCAGGCAGTATGGTGGCGCTCGTCACTCCCATGGACGCGCATGGCGGTCTTGATTGGGACAGCCTGAGCAAACTGGTGGACTTCCATCTTCAGGAAGGCACCAATGCGATCGTTGCGGTGGGTACCACTGGCGAGTCGGCGACGCTAGAAGTGCCCGAGCATATCGAGGTAATCCGCCGGGTGGTGGATCAAGTCAACGGTCGCATTCCGGTGATTGCTGGCACCGGTGCCAACTCCACTCGCGAAGCCGTCGAGCTGACTGAAAATGCCAAGGCAGCCGGAGCGGATGCCTGCCTGCTGGTCACGCCCTACTACAACAAGCCGACCCAGGAAGGCATGTACCTGCACTTCCGCCACATCGCCGAAGCCGTGGCGATTCCACAGATCCTCTACAACGTGCCCGGGCGTACCGCCTGCGACATGCTGCCGGAAACCGTCGAGCGTCTGTCCAAGGTGCCGAACATCATCGGAATCAAGGAGGCGACCGGCGACCTCAAGCGTGGGCAGGAAGTGCTCGATCGTGTCGGCAAGGACTTTCTTGTCTACTCCGGAGACGATGCCACCGCCGTTGAGCTGATGCTGATGGGTGGCAAAGGCAATATTTCCGTCACGGCGAACGTCGCGCCCCGCGCCATGAGCGAGCTATGCGCTGCCGCCATTGCCGGTGATGCGGAGAAGGCGCGTGCCATCAACGCATTGCTGATGCCGCTGCATCAGACGCTGTTCATCGAGGCCAATCCGATTCCGGTGAAATGGGCGCTACACGAAATGGGCCTGATGTCGGACGGTATTCGCTTGCCGCTGACCTGGCTCAGCCAGCGTTGCCAGGAGCCGCTTCGCGACGCCATGCGTCAGTCCGGTGTACTGGCCTGAACGGTATCCGGTGTACTGATCTAATAATGAAGGAACATGCATGAAGCGACTGGCCGGCCTCTCGACCCTAGCCCTGATCATCTCTGGAACCAGCGGTTGTGGCTGGCTGTGGGGAGAAGACGGATATTTCCGTGACCGTGGTAGCGACTATCTCCAGGCCCATCAGGTACCGCCGATGCAGGTCCCGGCCGATAGTGAGTTGCGCCCGATCGAGCCCTTGCTACCGATCCCCCAGCAGGTCCCTGATACCCGCGCGACAGGCGAATACGAGGTGCCGCGCCCGCAACGGTTGCTGGTCGCTGAAGAAGCCAGCGAGTTCAGCCTGCAGACGTCGGAGGATGCGCGCTGGCTGGTCGCGATGCGTGAGCCGTCGCAAGTCTGGACTGCGACGCGGCAGTTCTTCACCGACAATGGCTTTCAGATTGCCGAAGAGCGCCCGCAAACGGGAGAGCTCATTACGGCCTGGCAGACCCGTGATCAGCTTGCTCCAGCGCTGGTGCGCAACCTTGGGCTGGGCGATGGAGAGACCCGTATCCGGGTTCGCATCGAACCGGGTGTGCAGCGCAATACGAGCGAGATCCAGCTGCTCAGCGTTCAGCGTCCCGCAGACAGCAATGCTGACGTAGCCTGGCCTGATACCCCAGTCAATGCCGAACTCGATCGGGTACTGCTCGATGAACTGCAGGTCGGTTTGAACAGCAGCGCAGCCCAAGGCGGTTCAGCCTCTCTGCTTGCAGAGCGCGAGTTCGACGCACCCAGCCGAGTGACGCTCATCGAAGCTGGCAGCGGCACTCCGGTGCTACAACTTGATACTGACTTCAACCGTGCCTGGTCAAGTGTGGGCCGGGCACTGGCTGCAAGTGACATCCTCGTCGAGGATTTGGATCGCAGCCTCGGTGTTTACTACATCAACCTGTCGGAAGGTGCGGAGAATCCGGACGACGAGCCGGGCTTTTTCTCCCGCTTGTTCGGCGGGGCGCCCGACCGTGAGGAGATCGAGGCGCGCGCGGAGCGTTATCAGGTCCGTGTGAACGATGTGGCCGGCAACATCCAGGTGACGCTCGACAAGAACCTTGACACCGTCGCGCCAGCCGACGTCGCACGGCGCGTGCTGAACATGCTCAAGGACAGTCTGGACTGAGACACCGATCAGCCCGCTCCAGCCAGTACAGGCGAAACCCTCTCGGTTTCGCCTGTTTCGTTTGATGACAGGCCTGCCGTTACACTGCCGTCCCGCGCAACGTAACGAAGGTTCGGAACCGCGAGAATCGAAATGCCTACTCCCAATGCACTCAGCCTGAAGAAAATCTACTCCGGCAAGGTTCGTGATCTGTACGAAATCGACGACAAGCGCATGCTTATGGTCGCTACGGACCGGCTCTCAGCATTCGATGTGATTCTCTCCGAGCCAATACCTGAGAAGGGCAAGATTCTCACAGCGATTTCGAATTTCTGGTTCGAGAAGCTTTCCGCTCTCGTACCCAATCACTTCACTGGCGACAAGGTCGAGGACGTGGTCTCGGCGCAAGAGCTGCCACTGGTAGAGGGGCGTGCGGTGGTCGCCAAGCGCTTAAAGCCGGTTGCCGTTGAAGCCATTGTCCGTGGCTATATCGTTGGCTCCGGTTGGAAGGAATATCAGAAAAACGGAACCGTTTGCGGCATCCAGTTACCGGCCGGTTTGAAGGAAGCCGCTAAGTTGCCGCAGCCGATCTTCACGCCATCGACCAAAGCCGCCGTCGGCGATCACGACGAGAACATATCCTTCGAGCAGTGCGAGGCCATCATTGGCAAGGAACTGGCAGCCCAAGTGCGCGATACTTCCATCGCACTGTATTCGGCAGCCGTCGAATACGCGGCAACCCGTGGCATCATCATCGCCGATACCAAGTTCGAATTCGGCCTCGACGAGGCCGGTAACCTAACGCTCATGGATGAAGTGCTGACTCCCGACTCCAGCCGCTTCTGGCCTGCCGATAGCTACCGGGAAGGCAGCAATCCGCCAAGCTTCGACAAGCAGTTCGTTCGCGACTGGCTGGAATCCACCGGTTGGAACAAGGAGCCGCCAGCGCCTCCTGTGCCGGTTGATGTCGCCCAGAAGACCGCGGACAAATATCGCGAAGCCCTGACTCGGCTGACGACCTGATTACAGCTTTTGATTGGAGTGGAGTGGCGGCTTCAAAAGCGCTGGGGGTTTAGCGCAACATCCTGAATAGCGAGCGAAAAAACACCCTCCTGGGGTTCGACAATCGCTTGCGAACTGCTATGATGCGCGCCGCTGGAGAGATGCCGGAGTGGCCGAACGGGACGGATTCGAAATCCGTTGAACAGGCAACTGTTCCTAGGGTTCAAATCCCTATCTCTCCGCCACTATTGAAAGACCTGAAAGCCCCGCAGCGCTTAGCGTGTAGCGGGGCTTTTTGTTTTCCTGAGTCTGGTTTGGGCAAAATTGGGGCAAGAACGCACATTCCAGCCCGCCCGAAGCCGCCCTATGTCGAACTGCCCCCACCATCTGAGAGACGATCGCAGCCATGCTCGTATATCGGTGGGCATCCACCGTGCTTCTTCACCGGCGCCGAGCCGCCGTGCGGTCTGCATTCGGATAGACCCGGTAGCCTCTCACCGCGTCGCGGACTAGAACATCCCCTGGATTGGATACTCCACCGCCAAGCGAATCTGGTCGGCGTCCAATTCCGCCTGATCGATGTTGCCCCGATGCACCGCATAGCGGGCGCTGAAGGTCATCCCTTGGGCGGCCCCGTTTTGTACGACGTAACGGGCTTCCAGGTCACGCTCCCAGTGCCGTCCGTTACGCCCATAACCCAGATAGGTATAGCCACCGCTGGGGTCCACATCGCTACCGTCGATGCCACTGCCGCGAATATATGCTGCACTGAAACTCAAGCCGGGTATGCCGTATGCAGCCATCGCCAGGTCATAGCGTAATTGCCATGAGGCTTCATTCGGCCCGTTGAAGTCAGACAGCGCCACCGCGTTAGTGAGGTAGATGGCACCGCGGGTGACGTAATCGAACGGCGTATCCCCATGCACCTTCTGGTAGCCCAACGAAAAGCGATGGGCACCGCGCAAGTAAGAACTCATCAAGCTCCAGGTGGTGTTGTCGATAGCGCCCGAGCGTGCCTCTCCGGTGTCCTGTGTGCGGTAGAGATTCAGATTGAAGGACAACGCCTGTTCATCATCAATCGGCCATGCGTACACGCCGCCTAGATAATGCTGCCGCCAGGTTTCGTCGTATTGCGCGCTGTAAAGGGTCAGGTTGAGGCGCTCCATGCCGTCGTAGCTGCCGCCCAGGAAGTCGAACGAGTCGCCTTGTCTCCCGTTGGAGTAGTTCACGACGAACCCACGGTCGTGGCTGCTGGCATTGCGGTCGGTACTTTCGGTGAAATGACCACCGTTGAGGGTCAGGTCGCCCCATTCCTGGCTGGTCACCCACCACCCCGTGGCGGTTTCAGGCAGCAGGCGGCTGTCGGACGAGCCGAAGACGGGCGTTTTCACCCGGTGCTCGCCGTATTTCAGCACTGTGGATGACAGACGCAGCTTCGCCGCCGCACCAGCGCGTCCATAGTCATCTTTGGGATGCCCCTCGTTATCCACCGAAAGCAGGCGAGCCTTGCCAGCGCGACCACCGCCGCTGTCCAGCTTTACCCCCAGATAGGCGTGGGCATCGAGGCCGAAGCCGACCGTGCCTTGGGTGAACCCTGAGGCGTAGCTGCCCATTAGCCCGTAGCCCCATTCCTCCGCCAGATCGCTGCGCTCGCCGCGCGGTTTAGCTGCATTGCGCGCGGCCCCGTTGAGCCCACCGTGGCGATAATCACGACGGTCGTAGACGGTGCGGTTTAGCAGGTTCCATGTGCCATCTTCGATGAAACCCGCCGCCTGCTCCTGTGCGCCAGCACATGCCGCCAATGGCAGGCATGAGAGCGACAGCACCCGCATCCAGTAACCGGTTTTTCTGTTCATCACCAAGCCTTAGAAGTACTTCAGCCAAGCGATATCGCGACGGCGCTGCTTGAGTTGCGCGAACCAGCGGGTCGGAAAATAAAGCGCCGCCGACAGCATCACTGCCCACAGCCAGATACCAGCGAGGCTATCGAAACCGTAGTAGTTGCCTTGGTTCAGGCCCCAGATCTGCACAGCGATCAGGTAAAGCGCCTTGAGTACCAGCAGGTGCAGGACGTAGAAGAACATCGGCGCACCGCCATACAGCGAAAGCACCTTCAGCACGGGACGCCCTTCGAGTTGCTGAAACCAGGCGAGCAGCAGAAAGCCGACACCGATGGTTGGCATCAGGAACATTAGGGAAGGTGGGTATTTGGTAAGCGACATGAAGCTCATGAAGGTGCGTACGCCGTTTTCCATGGTGCTCCACGGCTTGTCGCCATAGACGTTCAGGTAGCGGATCAGGACGAAACCCACGAGCAAACCGATACCCCACATCAACAGGCGGCAGGCACGCTGCGCCGGATCGGCATCGCGGGCAAACCAGGGGCCTGCGCAGTAGCCAAGTGCGATGAGACCGATCCAGGGCAGGATGGGGTAAGTGGTCCGTGCACGTGTGTGCTCGGTAATTTCGAGAAAGGAACGCTGGTGCAGGATCGACCAGATCTCGAAGAACGGCGAATCCGCTGTGAGCACGATGCCATCAAGCAGGTTGTGGCCGGCCACGATCACCAGACCCAGCACCGCCAACCCCGCACGCGGCATGTGGATAAGCGCGGACAGCACGATCATGCTCAAGCCGATGGCCCATATGACCTGCAACCACAGGGTCGGCGGTACGAAGGTCGCGTTCCAGGCGAAGTTCACTAAGGTCAGTTCGAGGAACACGAGGAATACGCCCCGCTTGAGCAGGAACGTCGACACTTCGCTGCGGCTGTGGGATTGCCCGTACAACCATGCGGAAAGGCCGGTCAGGAATACAAAGACCGGTGCGCAGACCATGCTGCTGATACGCGTGAAGAACAGCTCCGGTGGCGTGTTGACCGGATCCATGGGGTCGCCTACCTGAACGTGCAGGAAAAAGGTCTCCCGCACGTGGTCGACGAGCATGAACAGCATGACCAGCCCGCGCAATGCATCGATCGCAAGCATCCGCGTGCGTATCTGCGTCTTCACATGAAGGGATGAAAGCGTGCCGGCTGCGGGCATCGTGGCGGCGTTAGTCATGTAAGCGCGTCCTGGATATAAAGCGGGATGCGAAAGTTATAATATAACAAGGTCATTTGGAATGACTGTTCGCCAAATTTCGACCTGGCCCCGCGTAAGGTTCGACTATCGGCAGCTGTCGGCCCGATACCGATGTGGCCTCAATAGGATTGGGCTGTCTTCTTTTGCCTAGATCACGGTTAGAAATTACTTAACCAATGCCTTCTCCTCGGGCACGTAAATCATCCTTCCGTCGTTCAGGCGATAGGTGATTCCAGCCTTGGCGCCCTGGCCCTCGCCGATTTCGCCGCTTGACTCATATTGCTTCAGCTCCTGACCATCCTTGATCAGCATGCGCATGTTCGCTTCGCCTGGATTTTCGATAACCACGACCTTCTCCTGGCTGAATGGATTGAGCGGGTTCTGCACGATGACGATGAGCAGAATGCCGATCACCACCAGGAACAAGTCGATCAGGTTGACCACCGACAGCAGCGGGTCATCGTCCTCGTCATGGTCGAGAAATCTCATCGGCGCTGTACCCCGGCGCGCTCGATGGCACGCAGCTCCTGCAACAGCCAGCGGCGCCGAACGGTGAGAACGAAGAAGGTGATGCTCGCTGCGATGAGCGCAAGGATCACAGAGGAGAAGGCGACCACCAGATTGTCGCCGATGCCTTTTGCGTCGCTCTGGGTTAATGCCAGCAGGGCTGGGCCTATAGGGATCATGGTTGCGACCAGCCCAAGCATCGGTGCGCTCCGCGAGGTCACGCGCAGCCATTCCAGGCGTTGCATGATCCAGAGTTCGAGGTCATCGCTGGTGCCACCGTTTGCCGCTTGGTGCGCCGCAAGGACGGAGCGATAGCGGCCGTTACGGCGTTGCCAGGCCTCCATGGCGAAGCTGCCCAATGCCAGAAAGGCATAGACCAGCGCGGCCAGGATCAATAGCAGGACGGGTGCGAGAAAAATACGTGTCAGTTCGTAGAGACTGGTTTCAAGTGCGTTCATGGATTTCGGTTCATTGAGGGTTCAAAACGGGATCGGCGCGACGATTGGCAAGCGCCTGGCGTAGGGCACCCAACGCCAGACACGACGCCAACGCGGCGATGCCGAGCAGAAGCCGCCATGGGCTCGGCGCTTCGTTTGGTTGCTCAGCCACTTCCTGCATCACCTGGCCGCGCACCGTTTCACCCGCGTTCGCGTTGCTTGATGAGGTGGGCGTTTCGGCAGTTGGAGCGGCTTCTGGAGCGAGGCCATAACCGGCGGCCATCTGTTCGATGAAGTCTCGGGTGATCGGCTCGCCGGCATCGGCGCCATGTTCGGTGGTGAGCGCCTGCCAACGTTCGGCCAGTTCGCGGCGGGTTTGATCGGAGGCATCCCAGTAGCCCTTGCGGATCGCTTCGGCCATACGCTCGATCAGCTGGGCCTGGGCCGTGGGGTTGTGTGCCTCGAACCATTCATCGAGGCCAAGCTCGCGCTGATCCATGACGAAGGTGTCATGCAGGGCCTGCCATTGATCGGCGCGGACCATGCTGCGGTCGGCGGCCTGCCAGCCCCAGAGGTTATTGGCGACGTTCAGCACTTCCAACGTGCCGGCGTAGCCTTCCTGCTGCATCGCGCTGATCCATTGCGGGTTCAGGTAGCGGCTGCGCAGTTCACTGGCAAGGTAGCTCGCCGCGCCCGTCGTGCGGGGCTCGGCCTTGCGTAGGTCCGATATGTAGAGTGATGGACTGGCACCGTCGAGATGGCGGACCGCCAGTGACAGGCCCCCTAGAAACTCGAATGGATGGTCGGTCGACAGCACGCCGTTGAGCTCGCTGGAGCGGGCCATGATCGCAGCCTGGACACCTTTGAGTTGTTCGGCGAACAGGTTTTGGCCCTCGATCTTTTCTCCCCAACTGCCGGTGCCGTAGCCATATTGCAACCGCGAGATGAACTGCTCTGCGAGGGCCGAATCGTTCTCCCAGCGTGTCGAGTCCATCGTTAACTGAGAAACGCCGGTGCCGTAATCGCCGGGCTCGTTACCGAACAGCCGCAAGTGCGACAAGCGCCCGGCGCGCTCGGCATCGACCCCTTGATCCACCAGCCGCTGGGCCAGTAGTCGGCTGTTGGTGGCCAGCGTGTTGCCCGGCTCATCCAGCACGGCGAGACGCTCCATTACATCGGCTAGCTGACGCATGAAGCCGTCGAACTGATCGCGGTAGACGCTAGTGACCTGGACGACGACGTCAATGCGTGCTCTGCCAAGTTCCGCTGCCGGAATGATTTCCAGGGTACGAATCCGTCCTCCCTCATCCCAAACCGGACGTACACCCAGTGCATGCAGGACCTGGCTTTCGAGAATGCCCATGTGGCGCATGGCTTCGGAGGACCACAGGCTGAACGCGAGTTTCGTCGGCAATTCGCCTTCGTGCTCATCACGGTAGCTCGCGAGCAGTTGCTCCAGTGCCTTGTCGCCTGCCTCATAGGCCGCTCGGGTCGGCAACTTGTCGGCCTCGAAGGCGTAGAGGTTGCGACCGCTTGGCACGTCCGGATTGCGCACCGGGTCGCCCCCGAGTCCGGGAGCGATGAAGCCACCGGCGAGGCCGGTCAGCAGCGCTTTCATTTCCCCCGTGTCGGTCAGCCGGGCGTCGAGCACGCGTGCGCGTTCGATCTGTTCGCGCAGTCGTGCACCGGCAATCGAATCAAGGCTTTCACCCTCGCGCAAATAACGCTGCAGCGTGCGGTAGGGAAGGCTGGCCTGTAGCCCGGCGAAATCCTCGGCCATCGGCTCGTCATCGGTCAGCTCCAACGCGCGCAGATAGGGCTCGCCCAGTTGTTGCAGCACGGTGGCCAGGCGATGTTCGGTGGATGCAGGCTCGCCGAAGGTGTGCAGGCCGAGCGGGAGGTTCGCCTGGGCGATGTCATGCAAGTGATCATGCAACGCTTGCAGGAAGCCTCCGGTATTGGCACGCATGCGCGCTTCGTCCCAGCCCAAGTCTTCCAGCAGTTTGTTTTCCAGGGTCAACCGACGAATACGTTCGGCCGTGTTTTCACGCACCGCGCCCTCATCGAGTTGCTGATACTCGTGGATCAGCGCATGCATGTCGCGCAGTTCATCGTAGAGTCCGGCCGGCGCAAACGGTGGCGTCTGGTGACTGACGATGACCGCACGGCCGCGGCGGCGCGCCTGTATGGCCTCGCCGATGTTGTCTTGAATGTAGGGATAGAACACCGGCATATCGCCCAGCGCAAGGAAGGGGTAGTCGCTCGCGGCCAGACCGCGATCTTTACCGGGTAGCCATTCCTGCGTGCCATGCGTGCCGAAATGGATCAGCGCATCGGCCTGGAAATCCTCTCGCAGCGCCTGATAAGCGACCAGGTAGAGATGATCGGGCGGAACCTTGCTGTCGTGATAGGCCTCACCGGGGCGACCGGCACGCGGCGGTTGCGGCAGCAGCAACAGCTTGCCAAGGCGCGCGGCGGGAATGATGAAGTGAGGCTGGCCATCGATATCGCGTAGCGCCCAATGGTCAGCGGGATCGCCCCATCGCTCAAGCAATGCCTGGCGGCTGGGTGCCGGCAGATCGGCGAGCCAGCGCTGGTAATCCGACAGTGACAACGCCACGGCAAGCCCGTCGGCTAGCAGAGAATCCAGCGTTTGCGGCCGGTAGTAACCGCCAAGCAGGCGCTGCGCCGTTTCGATCAATCGTGGCTCATCCGTAGCGGGTACGTCATAACCGGCTTCACGCAGCGCAGTGGAGAGGTGCGCCAGGCTGCGCGGCACGTTGAGGTTCGAGGCGGCCACATTCTTTTCGCCGTCGGGATGGTTCCAGAACATCAACGCTAGACGTTTCTCCGCAGGGGCAAGCCGACGCAGCCGGGTCAGGCTGTCGACCTTGCTGAGCAGCGCCTCGACTTGTTCGGGGATCGGGGTCGGCTCGCCGTTTTCGACGGCGGCGATCACCAGCGGATCGGTCATGCCCCAGCTTTCCGGGATGGTCAGCATGGCCGCGGCGGTTCGCGCCGTAATACCGCTATCGGACGCTCGCCAGTGCGCAGGATCACCTTCACGCCAGGTCAGGGTGGACAGCACCGGGATGCCAAGTACTAGAAACTCTGCCTGACGTGCTAGACCGTTCTGCATGTGCTGAAGGTTAACCAGCAAATCACTGCGTGCGGGTACCAGCACCTTGCTCAGCGCCTGCGGGTCCCTGCCCTCTATCCAGAACGCGATTGGAGCCTGGCCACGCGACTCGCTGCTTTTCATCAACGCGTCGATCAACTGCAACTGGCTATCGACGACGGCACCGCGGTGAATGGCGAAGGCGACACGCGGCGCATCTATCGTCCAGCGATCGGCGCCCCAGGCGAGGTAGTCGTCGAGTTCTGTAAAGGGCGCGGGTGCGTCGGGGTGATAAAAACCGACCTTGCCCAGCTCCGTAGGGGCAGGAATCGAGTCGGTGGGGAGGTCGTCGTGCCAGGCTTGCAGGTAGGCGAACAGATCCCTGAAGTTCTGCTCGCCACCGTTGGCGTAATAACCGATCAACCGCTTGGCGACCGGCGTGGGCAGGTTGCCAAAGGCAGGCGAGCCACCGCCGACGCGTATCCAAGGCGTGCCCTTCGCGATTAGCGCGTCGAACTGCTGCTGGACTGTTGCAAGGTCCCCAGGGCGCGGCGTGTCCAGTATCAGCAGGTCCGTGTCAGTCCCGTGTTGCGGCGTAGCTACAGAGGACACGCGCAGCGTATCGAGAGTGACACCGTATTGGTCCGCCCAGCCCGCCAGCCGGTCGAACTTGCCCTGCAGGACGAAGTCGGTCGTCAGCACCTGTACATGAATGTCTTGCCGTACCGGGTTGGCGAACGCAGCCGCTCCCCAGCCGGCCAGCGCGATTAGCGCCACGCCGATTTTGATCCAACTGGTCATGTCAGAAACTCAGGCTCAAGCCGACGTGATAGGTGCGGCCCGGTTCGGCGAAGGTGAAGCTGTCAGACGCATCGCTGAAGTCTTCGTCGGTCAGGTTTTCGATGCCGCCGCGAATGCTCAGGGTGTCGGTAATCCGCTGCGTCAGTTCCAGATGCCACAGGCTGTAGGCCGGCACCGCATAGGCCGTGTTGCTGGAATAGGTCAGCTGGCTGCCGACGTATTCGCCACGCAGCTGCCCGGTGAACGTGGCGTTCGGCGTCCATTGCAGTTGGGTGTTGGCCAGATGGCGTGCTCGATCACCCAGGCGCCGGTCGGCGCTGCGGTCGATGGCGTCGAGGTAGGTGTAATTCAGGTCCCAGCGCAGGTTGGCGGGCAAATCCAGACCGCCGCCTAGCTCGAGCCCGCGGATGCGCGCCTCGTCGACGTTGTCGTAGTTGCGAACTTCTTGGCCGCGAACGCCACAGCTCGATACGCAGACCGTCTGGATCAGACCGCGCACGTTGTTCTGAAAGACACCCGCGTTCACGGACCAGCCGTCTGCCTGATAGTCCGCGCTGATTTCGTACATGGTGTTGATCTCCGGTTCGAGGTCCGGATTGCCGTAGATCCTGAACATCCCGCCGCCGCCGATCGCCGAATAGCCCGGCGATAGCTGCTTGAGTGAGGGCGCCTTGAACCCGCGGCCACCGCCGCCCTTGATCGTCAGGGCATCGTTGACATGGTGAACCAGGTAGGCACGCGGGCTGTTGTGCCAGCCGTATTCCTCGTGCTGATCGAAGCGATTACCCAGGACCAGCGACCACGCTGGGTTGAACTGAATTTCATCCTGCAGAAACAGCGCACGGTGAATGATTCGGGCATCGCCTGTCGTAAAACCGCCGTCCTCCAGCTGCTCCTTGCGCCACTCGCCGCCGAGCGTGATCAAGTGCATGCCGGCGAATGGCAGGGTCAGGCTGCCATCGACGATGTCGTCGGTGAGTTCCTGACGTGGCGAGGAGGGGACCACGCCGTTGGTATAGCGGTTGGTGCGCTCCAGTGTGTTGCGGTAGGCGCGCAGCGAGCTGCTGCCCCACGTCCAATCGCCACTATGGGCGAGGGAGAATCGCTCACGTTCGATACGATCGCTGGACTCGTAATCCACTGGTGCGCGTCCTGCACTGCGGGTATTGCGCCAGCGATCCTCAAGGCCGCTTGCATAGCTGAAGTCGATGCGTTGCGCGGTGTCTGGCGTCCAGCTCAGGGTGATGTCGCCGCTGTGCGCGTCACGGCCTTCGATCTCCGACAGCGAGGCGTCCTCGTTAAAGGGCGTTTCCTGGCGGCGCCGCGTCTCGCCGCTCAAGGATAGGCCGAGCAGTCCAGGCACAAGTGGGCCGCCGGCATAGATCCCCAGTTGATGTATCTGGCCGCCGCGCCCGTCCTCGCGTACGCCGCCGTTGATCTGCGCCGCGCCCTGCCATGCGTCCGTCGCGCGCCGCGTGATGACATTGATCACACCGCCGAGCGCTTCGGAACCGTAGAGCGAGGACATCGGGCCGCGTATCACCTCGATGCGTTCGATCGCCTCCACCGGCATCCAGCCTAGGTCGAAATCGGCATGCGCCACGGCGCCAGCGGCGGTATTGATGCGCTGTCCATTCATCAGCACCAAGGTGTGCTCGCTTCCCATCCCTCGAATGCTGACGCCACGGCGCGTCATGCCAATGCCTGTGAACTGGAGCCCCGGCGTGCCACGCAGGGCATCTTCGAGATCCTGAACGGGCCGCATGCTCAGTTCCTCGTGGGTGATGACCGTAACGCTTGCGGGGGCATCGCTCAGCTGGCGCGCCGTGGAGGTGGCGGTGATGACCGTGGGTTCGAGGTTCAGGGGCTGGTCAGCGCCCAGTGCCGTCAGGGGTAGCAGGGCGAGGGCGGAAACGAGTCGGGCGGGTGTGCGGACAGTAAGGAGGCGGGTCTTGCGGGACATTGAAGCGTCTTCCGTGGCTTGGATGATTGCTATCGGGGTGAGGACGCGATCCGCTCGGGTATTCGAGCGGATCGTCTTGGCGTTGTGAAAAGAGCGATCACTTCTTCGTGGTAAATCCGGCGAAGCGCTTGTTGAAGCCCGCGATACGGCCTTCGGACGTCGTTTTGCGCTGCTGGCCGGTGTAGACCGGATGCGATGCGCTGGACACGTCGAGCGCTACGTACGGGTAGGTATTGCCATCGGTGTGCTGGTGCGTACGGCTGGCTTCGACCGTCGAGCCGATCAGGAAGTAGACGTCCGCCGCCGTGTCGTGGAACAGGACGGGACGATAGTCGGGATGGATGCCTGGTTTCATAAGCTGCTCCTTCATTTTGAGTAGGGTGTGATTGATACGAACTTAAATGTTATATCATAACGATATGTGTTGGGCGAAACCGTAATGGGATCACCCGTAGCCCAGCAGGTATGCCGAAACGCTTTTATCAAGATGAACTTCAGAGAGCGGTTTGATTTATGGATGTTGTCGTCTCAATCGATCATTGGTGCACCCATGACTGAGCAGGAACTACTTCAGCAACACCCCAACGCATACATGAGCGAACAGCAGCAGGCGTTTTTCCGCGAGCTGCTGTTGACCGAGCGTCGTGAGCTGCAGGAGCGAATCACGAGCGAGTTCAATGAACTACGCGATCACGAGCCGAGCAGCGATCCTGCGGATATCGGTAGTACGGAGGAGCAGCGCCAGTGGCAGCTGCGTCTACTCGAACGTGAGAAGAAGCTGCTCGACAAGATTGACCGGGCGCTCGAACGCCTGGCCCGTGGCGAATACGGCTGGTGCGAGGAAACCGGAGAGCCGATCGGTTTGCGCCGCCTGTTGCTGCGACCTACGGCGACCTTGTGCATCGAGGCCAAGGAGCGGCAGGAAAAGAAAGAGAAACATCTACGTGAGACTTGAGGCTTTCCCCATGACTGACCGACTTCCCGTTACCGTACTGTCCGGCTTTCTTGGTGCCGGCAAGAGCACGCTGCTCAACCATGTGCTGAAGAATCGTGAGAACCGTCGTGTCGCGGTGATCGTCAACGACATGAGCGAAATCAACATCGACGGCAGCGAAGTGCAACGCAATGTAAGCCTCAACCGTGCCGAGGAGAAGCTGGTAGAAATGAGCAACGGCTGCATCTGCTGCACCTTGCGCGAAGATCTATTGGAGGAAGTCAGTCGCCTGGCTCGCGAAGGCCGTTTCGACTACCTGCTGATCGAATCCACTGGCATCGCCGAACCCTTGCCAGTGGCCGAGACCTTCACTTTCCGCGACGAGCAGGGGCGCAGCCTCTCCGACCTGGCGCGCCTGGATACCATGGTCACGGTGGTCGACGGGGTCAACTTTCTCCGCGACTTCCATGAATCGGAGAGCTTGGCCAGCCGTGGCGAGACCTTGGGCGAAGAGGATGAGCGCTCCATTACCGATCTGCTGATCGAGCAGGTGGAATTCGCCGACATCATCCTGATCAGCAAGATCGATCTGATCTCCAGCGCCGAGCGTGAAGAGCTGACCGCTATCCTGCGCGGCCTTAACACGCACGCCGAAATCATGCCGATGAGCATGGGCCGGGTGCCCCTGGGCAGTATCTTGGACACAGGCCGCTTCGATTTCGAGCGTGCCGCCCAGGCGCCAGGCTGGCTCAAGGAGCTACGGGGCGAGCATGTGCCCGAAAGCGAGGAGTACGGTATCGCCTCGACCGCGTATTGTGCGCGTCGGCCGTTCCATCCGCAGCGTTTCCATGAATTTCTGATCCGTGACTGGAGCAATGGCAAGCTGCTGCGCTCCAAGGGCTTCTTCTGGCTTGCGAGCAAGTACCGCGACGCCGGTAGCTGGTCCCAGGCGGGTGGTCTGATGCGCCATGGTCTGGCGGGACGTTGGTGGCGTTTCGTACCCAAGACACAATGGCCCACCGATGACGAGGGGATGCAGGAAATTCTCAAACACTGGGACGTCCAGACCGGCGACTGCCGGCAGGAGCTGGTATTCATCGGGCAGAATATCGATTTCGAGCGATTGAGCGCGGAGCTGGATGCCTGCCTACTCACCGACCAGGAGATGGCCGCGGGCGTGCAGACTTGGGAGCGGCTTCCCGACCCTTTCGGCTCTTGGCACGAGGCTGTCACCTGATGCCAGCGAACCGGTCGAGAAGCAGTCACGGCACGTGGCCGACAGCTGGTTGCTGCCATTCTGGCTATGACCGTATGTGCCGGGTACGCCCGATCGCACAGACGTTCCCAGCTAGCCCGATACTAAGTGCCTAGATCAACTGGCGGACCTCTACGAGAACGACCCGCAGAAACGAAAACGCCCCCTGGCCAAGAGGCGAGGGGGCGTTCGATGCGAAGAATCAGGCCCGGTGGTTGTACTTGCCCAGGTCCATGTGACGGTTCACATCCTTGTACAGCAGGTAGCGGAACTTGCCGGGGCCGCCGGAGTAGCAGGCCTGCGGGCAGAAGGCGCGTAGCCACATATAGTCGCCGGCTTCCACTTCGACCCAGTCCTGGTTCAGGCGATAGACGGCCTTGCCTTCCAGTACGTACAGGCCGTGCTCCATCACGTGAGTTTCGGCGAACGGGATTACCGCACCCGGCTCGAAGGTCACGATGTTCACATGCATGTCATGGCGCATGTCGCTCATGTCGACGAAGCGAGTAGTGACCCACTTGCCATCGGTGCCTGGCATCGCGATCGGCTCGACGTCCTGCTCGTTGGTGACGAAAGCTTCCGGATGTGGCAGGCCTTCGACGGCCTGGTAGTACTTGCGTACCCAGTGGAAGCGCGCAGGGGCGCCGCTGTTGTTGCGCAGGCTCCATTTGGCCGCCGGCGGGATAAAGGCGTAGCCGCCCGGACGCATGACGTGCTGGGTGCCTTCGAGGGTCAGGGTGAACTCGCCATCGACCACAAAGAGTACGCCTTCGGCGTTCGGGTCCTGCTCGGGCTTTTCGCTGCCACCGCCGTCGGCTAGTTCAACGATGTACTGGGAGAAGGTCTCGGCGAAGCCGGACAGCGGGCGGGCGAGCACCCACATGCGCATGTTGTCCCAGAAGGGCAGATGGCTGGTGACGATGTCGCGCATCACGCCCTTCGGAATGACGGCGTAGGCCTCCGTGAACATCGCGCGATCGGTCAGCAACTCAGTCTGCGCTGGGTGCCCGCCAGTGGGGGCGTAGTACCTTGTGTTTGCCATATGACTCCCATCTTGTTGGTGGTGCCTGCGGTCGAGATGGCCGCAGGCTGGGTGCGGAGCTATGTGCTCAATTGTACACATGCTGACAAATAAATCTCCAGCAATTGTATACAATCGATGCTCGTTCCAGACCTGAGCTACATTCTTGAGCATGATGGAGTCGGTTCAAAGCCCCGTTGTCTCTGGATCAGCCCCCAGCAGCCCTGGGCTAGCGCAGGTGGGGCGCCCTGACAAGGCGGTCCCAAGCCAGCTTAGAACTTCAGTGTTGCCCCATCCTCGGGAATCTCGACGCGTTCCTGAATGCCTTTCTCCTGAACGTAGGCTTTCAACTCTTTACGGCTCAGCCCCATATGGTTGATGGCATCCATGTGCGTCGCCACGACTGTTGCATCCGGCACCGCCTGGCTGGCACGCAGTACATCTTCCTTGCCCATGAGGATCGCGCCGTCATAGCCAGTCACCTGTGCATAACCGGCATTCAACACGACGACTTCGGGCTTGTACCGGCTTAGCGCCTGGTCGACCTCGTCACGCCAGATGGTATCGCCTGCCAGATAGAGCGTTTTGTGCTCTGGCGCTTCGAAGACGACACCAATCGCAACGCCGAGGAACTCCGCGAGCTCAGGTGTAGCGAACATCTTGTCGGTACCGTGCTGGCCACCAATCCTGCTTAGCGTGACGCCGCCGAACTCCGCTTGGTCCGTGAGAATCCGGACGTCGCCAAAGCCCTGCCCACGGATGATCTCGGCATCGGCCTCGTTCTGTAAGAACAGCGGGAGATCCTTGGGCAGCATCTGCTGCGCGGCGTCATCCCAATGATCCAGATGAGTGTGCGTGACGATCACCGCATCGACCCCGGCAAGGACCTCTTCGGCTGGCATCGGCAGCTCGACCAGCGGGTTGCGAAGTTCGCTGCGGTAAGTGCCCTCGAAGCCTGGGTAAGTGCCTTTCTTGGCGAGCATCGGGTCGATCAGAAAGGTCGTGTCGGCGTAGATGATTTTCAGCGTAGAGCTGCGGATCTGCTGCAGCTGCACCCGCTCGGAAGGCGTGGCTGATGTACCTGCTGGTTGTGCCGAGGCAAATGCGCTGGTGAAGGCGAGGCTGACGGCCAAAGCCAGTGAACTGCTGATTTTGAAAAATGCATGGAGCGACTCCTGGGTTCGTTTCGAAGGAGCGCATTGTGGGAGCAGAGAGAAAGAAGCAATAGCGGCCCAAAAGACAATCATAGATAAAAACGGGCCATTCTTTCGGCGGGTCGTGAATTTGCCCAAGCCTGCCTATGAAACCCACTGAAACGTCGTCGATATTCGCTAGGCGTGAGCCCGACGATACCTGTGAATACCTTGCGGAACGCTCCGGCGTCACCATAGCCGACCTCCCAGGCGATCCGCTCGATGGGTAACTGGCTCGCCTGTAGCATCTCGCGCGCGCGGCCCACTCGGAGGCGCTGGCAATATTCGGTGGTGGTCATGCCGGTAGCTTTCTGAAAGCGGCGCAGAAAGGTGCGCACCTCCATGCCGGCACGTTGAGCCAGGTCGGGAAGGGCGATGTGCTTGGCACCTGTCTCTTGCAACCAGTGCTGCACGGCCAGCACGGCCTGATCGCCATGAGCCAACCGCGGCGCGAAGGCGCTGTAGTAACGCTGCTGGAGTCCGGGCGGATCGACGAGAAACATCTGGGCGGTGTCGATCATCACCGCAGCGCTCAGGTAGCGGTCTACCAATCGCAATCCGAGATCGATCCAGGCCATGACGCCGCCGGCGGTGATGATGTCGTCGGCGTCGATGATGAGCTGGTCGATATCGAGCCGCACATCGGGGAAGCGCTCCGCGAATTTCTCCACATAGAGCCAATGCGTCGTGATGGTGCGACCGGACAGCAAGCCTGTTTCGCCAAGCAGGAAAGCGCCTGCACACACGGACGCGAGCGTAGCCCCCGCGCGGTGCTGCGCCTGCAGCCATCTCTGTAAGGCGCCGCTGCGCTGGTGGCAATCGGTTCTTCCAGGCTAGGGGGCAGGATGAGCACGGCGGGCGTCGTGCTCATGCCAGCAAGCGAATCCTGTACGCGCACCGGAGTTTCGCTCGGGCTTTGTTTTTGCCACTGGCTGATGCGCAAAACCGGCATATCCGGCGCCCCTCGCTCGTCGGCGATTCGTTGTGCAAACGCGAACAGATCGGTCAGGCCCAGAACCGTCGCCAGCTGCGCACCGGGATACAGCAGTATCCCGATCTCTATGACGTTCATATCCGGCATGTGTCGATCCAGCCCTTGAAGATGTCGATCTCGCCACTTCGCAACAAGCGCCTCGATGGCTGATGATGGTCACGCTTCCCCTTACAACATCGTCAAGGAGCCAATAATGAGCAAGCGTGCATTGGTCGTAATCGATCTGCAGAACGAATACCTGCCGACGGGCAATCTACCGCTGACCGGTATCGAGGCAGCCGTCGATAATGCAGTAAAAGTGATTGCCGACTCCCGCGCCAAGGATGTCCCGGTCATTCACGTCCGTCATGAATTCGTCAACGGGGAAGTCCCGGCTTTCGTTCCGGGAACTCAAAACGTCGAGATCCAACCTGCTGTCGCCCCGCAGAATGGCGAGCCTGTCATCGTCAAGAACTACCCTAACTCGTTCCGTGAAACGGAGCTCAAGCGTTTGCTCGACGAGCAGGGTGTAGAAGAAATCGTGATCGTCGGCGCGATGAGCCACATGTGTGTCGATGCCGGCGTTCGTGCCGCAGCCGATTTGGGCTATTCGGTGACCGTACTGCACGATGCCTGCGCGACGCTGGATCTGGAGTTCGAGGGTGTACAGGTTCCGGCAGCTCAGGTGCATGCGGCCATGATGGCTGCCCTTAAGTTCGGCTACGCCAACGTGATCTCGACGCAAGCCTATCTGACGGCCTAAGCCGCTGTTGGATATCCCGATCTGTGCCCAATCCGCAGGTCGGGGAAGCACCTACCAGCGATGCCGCTCGGCACTCGATGTTTGACCTGAATAAAGCTCTTGGATACTTTCGGGCCATCTTTCCCAAGCGGGTCATCTGCCATGTCCATGCTTCGCGTTGCCGTCCTGGCGTTCGATGGCGTGAGCCTGTTTCATCTCTCCGTGCCCGGAATGGTCTTTGGCGCAGCCAAAGACGCACCGGATCTGCCGCATTACGAAGTTCGATATTACGCTGTAAAGCCGGGCCAGGTCCGTAGCGATCAAGGCGTGATGATCGATGTCCCCGATGGGCTGGAGGCGATGGAGCGTGCCGATATCGTCATCGTGCCGGCTTGGAGCGATCCCAACCAGCAAGCACCTACCGAACTGACCGATGCCCTGCGTCAGCGCCATGCACAAGGCGCACTGATCGTTGGCCTGTGCTTGGGTGCCTTCGTGTTAGGCGATGCAGGTCTGCTGGATGGCCGCGAAGCCACCACGCATTGGGTGGCTCGCGATCTCTTCGCTCGGCGTTTCCCCAGCAGCCACTTCCGCCCGGATGTGCTCTACGTTTCTGACGACAACATCATTACCTCGGCCGGTACGGTCGCCGCCATCGACTGTTGCCTGCATCTGCTGCGTCAGCGACACGGTGCCGATGTAGCGAATCGAATGGCCCGGCTGCTGGTTACACCACCGCATCGGCAAGGTGGGCAGGCGCAATACATCGAACAACCTGTTCCGCAGCTGCCGAGCGAGAGCCGGCTGCCCGGTGTCCTAGAGTGGGCGCGGGAACATCTGGCTGAACCCTTGTCGCTCGATACGCTGGCTGATGTGGCCGCCATGAGTCGCCGTACCTTCACCCGCCGTTTTCGCGAAACCACAGGCACGACCTTCATCAAATGGCTCAACGCCGAACGTGTCGCGCGGGCACAACAGCTCCTGGAGACCACCGAGATGCCGATTGACTGCATCGCATCGGAGGTAGGCTTCGGCACGTCGCTTTCACTGCGTCAGCAGTTCGCTGCGCAATTGGGTACGACCCCCTCGGATTACCGTCGGACCTTCTGTAAGGAGCTGCGCTCGAAGGCGCTCAGCTAATCGGTCGCGTGTAACAAGCGATCAGGCGCATGTCAGACTCGTGGTTTCCTGCTGGTCTTTGGCCTGGGCCGCCAACTGGTCGCGGGCGAGCAGCACAGCGTTCTTCACCGCCAAACATCGGCCATGACGCCGCTGGAAGCCGGCGGGATGCCGCGCCGCGAGCGCCAGTTCGGCACGACGATGGCCTAACGCAGCTATGAGCCATATCGATCGATGCCGCTTTGATGCAGCGCAACGAGCCAGGTGTTGCCTTGGTCCAGAGCGGTCCTTTCCATGCAGGCGGTTTGCTGGCATCTCCAATTGGCTTGAAGCTTCGTCCTGTTGCTTGCGTGTTCCACTAACGAGCGCGGCGGGTGGTCAGGGCGATGCCGGCCGATGCCGCGCCGAGCAGCGCGACGACCATGATCATTACCGTCACGAAAGCACTGTCGAAAGCGCTTTGCGCCAGGCTGACGAGCGGGGCGGCAACGGTTTCAGGCAGGGCTTCGGCGGCGATCAACGCGCCGTCTAGGCTGTCTCGGGCCAGCGCTGGCGCCGCGCTGCCTGCCGGTGTGGTGAAGGCTGCGGAATACACCCCGGACATCAAACTACCCAGTATGGCGATGCCCAGTGCACCGCCCAGCTCGTACGAGACCTCTTCGATCGACGCCGCCATGCCGGCGCGGTCTGGCGGCGCATGCAACAGCATGGCGCTGGAGGCGGCAGTCATTGCCGCGCCGATGCCGAAGCCGAGCAGGCTGAACGATAGAATCTGAACCCATAGCGCGGCGCCATAACCCAGCAGGTACAGCAGCGCCCCGGCTGCCGACAGGGCGAGGGAGGTGCTCAGGATGCGTTCCGCCCCCAGGCGCGGCAACGCCAATCCGGCAAGCGGACCGGCGACGAAGGCACCCAGCGGGATTGGCAGAATGGCCAGACCGGCCTGCAATGGTGATAAGCCGACCACCAGCTGCAGCCGCTGGCTGACCACTAACTCCATGCCCATCAATGCTGCCGAGGCGATCAATGCCGTGGCTACGCCAGCCGAGAAACTGCGGTCGCGAAACAGAGCGAATTCGATCATCGGTACTGTCGTCTGGCGCTGGCGCCGCAGGAAAGCCAGGCCGCACACGAACGCCGTAATTGCCGCCGCGCTGGCTTGCAGCACGGACGGGTCTGGCTTGCCGGCTTCCTTGATGGCCAGCGTCAGGCCGACCAGCGCACCCATGATCCACAGTGAGGCGAGCAGGTCGAACGGTCGATCGGGGTTGCCGGGCCGGGCGGGCACCCAGATCACGGCGAGCACCAACGCCACGATTACGATCGGCACGTTGATGATGAACACCGAGCCCCACCAGAAATGTTCCAGCAGCACACCGCCGACGACCGGGCCGAAGGCGGCACCGCCCGAAGCGATCGCGGCCCATATGCCGAACGCCAGGGCGCGCTCGCGGACGTCGTCGAAGACGTGGCGGATGATCGCCAGTGTGGCCGGCATCATCATCGCCGCACCTACCGCCAAGGCCACCCTGGCGGCGATCAGCGCCTCGGCACTGGGCGAAAAGGCAGCGCCCAGGGAGGCTCCACCGAACACCACCAGCCCGGCGATGAACATCCGCTTGTGGCCGAAGCGGTCTCCCAGCGCGCCCATCCCGGGCAGTAGGCCCGCGACTGTGAGGGCATAAGCGTTCACGATCCATAGCTTCTCGGTGGCCGAGGCGCGCAGTTCGTAGGTCAGGCTTGGCAACGCCAGGTAGATTACCGTCATGTCGATGACGATCAGCAAAAGCGCGCTGGATAATATGCCCAGCACCAGCCAGCGAAGAGGTGATTTCAACGGGTCATCCTCGGGTCCGGTATCCCAGCAATTGGCGGGGGGAAAACGTTGCGGCAGAATATAAATACATACGTATTTAATTTAAAGGGATGAATGTGGGCAGAAAGAGAACTATCGATCGCGAGGTACTGCTGGATGTGGCCGAAGGAATCGTCAATCGACAAGGCGCTGCAGCACTGACGATAGACGCCGTCGCCAAAGCTGCGGGCATTACCAAAGGTGGCGTGCAGTACAGCTTCGGCACCAAGGATGAGCTGATCAACGCGATGTTCGAGCGTTGGGGCAAGGGTTATACCGAGCAGTTCCAGCGCATCGCCGGGGACGACCCCGATCCGCTGACGGCGGTGCGCGCGCATATCGAGGCCACTCGCGGCTCGGACTTCGGTTCTCACGCCAAGGCGGCGAGTCTGTTGGCGGCGCTGCTACAAACTCCCGAGCACCTGCAGTCGACCCAGGCGTGGTACCGGGAGCGCCTTGCCGGACTCGACACCTCGACCGAAGAAGGGCGCCGCGCCCGTGTTGCCTTTTTCGCTGCCGAAGGCATTTTCGCGCTGCGCTTCTTTCGCCTGATGGAAATAGGCGAGGAGGAGTGGACGGACGTCATGAGCGATATCGCTGCAGTGGTCCGTCCGGATAGCTGACGGGGCCTCGACATCGACCCGTTGCCTGCTAGACCGACTAGCGCCGAAGACCGGTCTATCAGCCAAGCAGACTCTCGAGCTCCGGCACGATCTCGAACAAGTCACCCACCAGGCCGTAATCGGCGACCTGGAAGATTGGCGCTTCTTCATCCTTGTTGATCGCGACGATCACCTTGGAGTCTTTCATACCGGCCAGGTGCTGAATGGCCCCCGAGATACCCACGGCGATGTACAGCTGCGGCGCAACGATCTTGCCGGTCTGACCGACCTGCATGTCGTTCGGTACGAAGCCGGCGTCGACCGCCGCGCGCGAGGCGCCAACGGCAGCGCCGAGCTTGTCGGCCAGCGAGTACAGGTGCTTGAAGTTCTCACCGTTCTGCATGCCGCGACCGCCAGAGACAACGATCTTGGCAGCGGTCAGCTCGGGACGGTCGGACTTGGCCAGTTCTTCACCCACGAACGAAGAAATGCCCTTGTCGCCAGTGCCCGAAACCTGCTCGACGGCAGCCGAACCACCTTCTGCCTTGACCGGATCGAAACCGGTGGCACGCACGGTGATCACCTTGATCGGCGCGCTGGATTGCACTGTGGCAATGGCGTTACCGGCATAGATCGGGCGCTTGAAGGTATCAGCGCTCTCGACGGCGATGATCTCGGAGATCTGGTCGACGTCCAGCTGCGCTGCAACCCGCGGCAGGGAGTTCTTGCCGTTAGTGGTCGCGGCAGCCAGTACGTGGCTGTAGGCGGCCGGCGAGGCTCCTTGCGCCAGGCCGGCAATCAGCGGCGCGACGTTTTCCGGCAGCTGGTGGGCGTAGGCTGCATCGTCGGCGACCAGTACCTTGGTCACACCTTCGATCTTGGCAGCTGCTTCGCCGATGGCACCGCAGCCGCTACCAGCGACCAGTACATGAATGTCGCCGCCAATGGTTTGGGCGGCAATCCGCTTTGCGGCAGCCACAGTGTTGAGGGTCGCAGCAGCCAGAACGGCGTTGTTGTGTTCAGCGATAACCAGGATAGTCATTTAGATTACCTTCGCCTCGTTCTTCAGTTTCTCGACCAGTTCAGCCACGGACTTGACCTTGATGCCCGCGCTGCGAGCAGCCGGCGCTTCGACTTTCAGGGTCTTCACGGTGGAGGCGGTGGTGACACCCAGCGCGTCCGGAGTCAGCACTTCCAGCGGCTTCTTCTTGGCCTTCATGATGTTCGGCAGCGACGCGTAGCGCGGCTCGTTCAGGCGCAGGTCGGTGGTCACGATTGCCGGCAGGTTCAGCGCAACGGTCTGCGCACCGCCGTCGATTTCACGCTCGACTTTGACCTTGTCGCCTTCCACTTCGACTTTCGAAGCGAAGGTGCCCTGGGCGTAGCCCGTCAAAGCACCGAGCATCTGGCCGGTTTGGTTGTTGTCACTGTCGATGGCCTGCTTACCGAGAATGACCAGCTGTGGCTGCTCCTTGTCGACTACAGCCTTTAGCAGCTTGGCCACGGCCAGGGAGTTGAGCTCTTCGGTCGACTCGACCAGTACGGCGCGATCGGCACCCAGTGCCAGCGCGGTGCGCAGCTGCTCTTGAGCTGCGGTCGGGCCAATGGAAACCACGACGATTTCGCTTGCCACGCCCTTTTCTTTCAGGCGCACGGCTTCTTCCACGGCGATTTCGCAGAAGGGGTTCATCGACATCTTGACGTTGGCGAGGTCGACGCCGGAGTTGTCCGCCTTGACGCGAACCTTGACGTTGTAATCGACCACTCGTTTGACGGGTACCAAAACTCTCATAAGTCGGCTCTTGTTCCGTGATTGATCATGTCGGCTCATTGGGCGAGCAGGGTCGAGTCGACTCAACACGCCTGCTGATTGGCTGTCGCTAAGATAGGCAGCGTTCCTGAAACAGGGATGACCTAAACGGACGATGCTGGGGCCGATTCACAGACTGCTAGCCGTTAATGGCCGGATACCTTTCCAGGTACGCGTGGGCCGCGCGCTGGCATTCGTCGCTCTCCAGGCAATCGGATAACGCGCGTTTTTCCGCTTCGAGCTGCTGCGGCAGATCGCGCTGGTAGGCATCACGCATCAAACGCTTGAGCTGGCCTTGAGCGGGTACTGCCGCCTCGCTCAAGCGCTTGGCCAGGCACGAGGTCTCGCTGGCCAGCGTTTCGAGCGGCACGATGCGATTGACCAGCCCAATGGCTGCCGCCTGGGAAGCCTTCAAGGGCTCATTGAGCAGCGCGATTTCCATGGCCGCGCGCAGCCCCACGAGACGAGGCAGGTGCCAGGAAGCACCGAGCTGGCAGCTGATGCCCGCCTGCAAACAGGCGAAATTGAAACGGCAATTGGTGGCGGCGATGGCCAGATCGCAAGCCAGGGCGATGCTCATGCCGGCGCCTGCAATCGGTCCCTGCAGGCTGCCGAGAACCGGGATGTCGAGCTCGGTCAGGATCTGTATGGCCTGATTCATCGGCTCGATCAGGTCTTCGATGATCAAGTCTGGCGCCGCGAGTACCTGCGGCAGATCGACCCCAGCCATGAACGTGCGGCCTGCGCCGCTGAGCACGAGCACTCTGCTGGCTGGACGCGCCGCCACCTCACGGCATGCCGCCAGAAAGGCCCAGGCCATGTCCCGGTCGATGGTATTGAGCGCCTCTGGCCGGTTGAATCGGATCTGGCTGATGGCGCCGTTATGTTCAAGCGACACGGGCGAGGAGGCTCGATTGTTCATATAGGACTCCGAAACAGGGGCGGCGGGTAGCTGGAGCCGAGGTTTGGCCCAAAGGGCGCACCTTCATTTGTGATCAGCGTGTGGGCAGAAATCCGGCGGCTCGGCATGCGGTGCCCACGATTGCGATCAGTGTTGGCAAGAGCCCGTGGTCGGCGCATCGTTCATACGGAGTACATCTCAGACAACCTCGGAGGCTTTAGTCTTTCCGGACGATGTGAGGCGCTGTGAACGCATGGGCAAATGAGCCAACCGCTGATGCCTGAAGTCAGGGCGCCACCCATATCGTTTTGGAAGGAGAAGCACATGCCTGTCACAGCAATTACCGGATCCGCCTCTGGCATCGGCGCGGCGCTGAGCGAGGTGCTGATGAGCGCCGGCCACACCGTAATCGGAATCGACCGAGCCAACGCCGAGATCAATGCCGACTTATCCACTCCCAGTGGTCGCCAGGCGGCAGTCGCCTCGGTGCTCGAGCGTTGTGGCGGCGTGCTTGACGGGTTGGTCTGCTGCGCGGGCGTTGGCGTCACCGCGCCAAGCTGCGGGCTGATCGTGGCGGTCAATCATTTTGGTGTGAACGATCTGCTGGACGGGCTATTCGAGGCGTTGCAGAAAGGACACAAGCCCGCCGCTGTGGTGGTTGGGTCCGTCGCTTCAGTGCAGCCAGGCGCGCATGAGTTGCCGATGGTCAAGGCCATGCTGAGCGGTGATGAAACCCGAGCGATCGAGCTGGCCGAGTCGCAGAACGAGCCGCACATGGCCTACGCCGGTTCCAAATATTCGGTCACTTGCATGGCGCGGCAAAAGGCGCCGGACTGGGGCAAGCTTGGGGTGCGCCTCAATGTGGTCGCGCCTGGCGCCGTGGAAACGCCTTTGTTGCAAGCGTCCAAGGCCGATCCTCGCTACGGCGAATCGACCCGTCGTTTTGTTGCGCCGTTGGGCCGGGGCAGCGAGCCAACGGAGGTGGCGTCGGTGATCGCCTTCCTGCTCTCGGAACAGGCGAGTTTCGTCCATGGCAGCGTGCTATTCGCCGATGGCGGCATGGACGCGATGGTCCGACCGAACACGTTCTGAAGTTCGTCTCGCAGATCAAAAAGCGCCTGGCTTGCCAGGCGTTTTTGCGTTTGGAGAACCGACGTTAATCCGCGCAAGCGGCGAGCGGGATGGCTGAGGGCGCGGGGGTACGAACGGGCGAAGTCTCCTGGTACGCCCGGGCACGGTACAGCGTCAGAAGCAGCGCCAGCGGTGCGAACAAACTACAGCTGACCACCAACAAGGCGTAGCGCAGCGATTCATGTCCGAACGTGGTGCTGAGCGCGTCGCTCAGAAGCCCGGCAGCGAGCGGGCCGAGGCCGATGCCGAGCAGGGTGGAGAAGATCGTCTGCAGCGCGATCGCCGTGCCGCGTTGCCAGGGGCTGACCAGTTGAGTCAGCAGATTGAAAGAAGCCGCCACCCACCAGATCGCGAAGAAGCCACTGAGCGCAGCCCAGAGCATCGCTGTCGGCACGGGCAGGCCGCCTAGCATGAACAAGGTGCCCTTGGGCGCGAGCAGGTAAAGCGCCATTCCAATCAGCCCCACGACATGTCCCAGCAGCGGAATGCGCAATAGCCAGGCGCGGTTCAAGGCGCTAAGGCGATCGGTCAGCCAGCCGCTGAACAATCCGCCAACGGCCATGCTGGCCCCGCTGACCACGCCGGCGAGGATGCCGGCATGCTGCAGCGAGAGGTCGTGGCTGCGCATCAGAAAGGTCGTGTTCCACATGCCGAAGGCGTAGGCGCCAAAGGTCGTCAGCGAGCTGGCGCTCATCAATAGCAGGTAGGGTCGGTTGCGTAGCAGTTCCAGCGCCGATTGCGTCAGCGTCTCGCCCGGGACCGGGTGCGTGCTCACCGCATCCCAGCGGCCGCGAGACGGTTCGCGAACCACAAAACCGAACACCAGCGATAGCAGCAACAAAGGCGCGGCGATCAGCATAAAGCCGGTGCGCCAGCCATAAACGTCGACCAGCCAGGCGCCGACGCTCAGGCCGAGGATGGCCGACAGGGTCGGCGCGCCGGTGAAGCAGCTGATTGCCAGCGAGCGGTTGTGCGCCGGGTAGAGATCCGCGATCAGCGACAGCGAGGCCGGCATTACCGGCGCTTCGGTGGCCGCAACCAGCATCCGCGCCAACGCCAGCATGAAAAAGCTCATGGCCAGGCCGCAGAGCAGGGTCGCCAATGCCCACAGCACGGCGGCGATAGCCAGCACCCGCATGCGCGAATGGCGGTCGGCAAGGCGTCCGGCGGGCAGGCCGAGCAGTGCGTAAAAGGCGGCAAAGACCAGACCGGAGAGCAGCCCCATCGCGGTATCGCTGACGCCGAATTCCAGTTTGATCGGTTCGATCATCACCGACATGATCTGCCGGCCAATGAAGCTGCCGGCATAGGCCGTCACCAGCAGCGCCAGCACGCCATGGGTACGCCAGCCAAGGCCAGTCTCGGAAGTAGTCGCGGTCGTCATGCGTGGCTCCGGTGGCCGGCCTGGGCGGGCCGACCGAGAGGGGCGGCTCAGGCGCTGGCCTGGCGCTGCTTGAGAAGAGTCAGGGCGGTGTCCTCGATCATGTCTTCCTGGCCACCGACCATGCCACGGCGGCCCATTTCGACCAGGATTTCACGCGCCGAGACGCCGTACTTCTTCTCGGCGCGCTTGGCGAACAACAAGAAGGACCCGTAAACCCCGGCGTAGCCCATGGTCAGTGCATCGCGGTCGCTGCGGATGGGGAAATCCATGATTGGCACCACGAGATCCTCGGCCACATCCTGGATGCCGAACACGCTGACGCCGGTCTCGATGCCCATGCGGTCGCAGACCGCCACCAGCACTTCCATCGGCGTATTGCCGGCACCGGCACCAAGGCCTGCACAGGCTGCGTCGATGCGTGTCGCGCCGGCGCTGATGGCGGCGATGGAGTTGGCCACGCCCATCGACAGGTTGTGGTGGCCGTGAAAGCCGATCTCGGTTTCCGGCGCGAGGGCATCTCGCAGGGCGGCGACCCGCGCGTGGACATCCTCCGGCAACAGGTAACCGGCCGAGTCGGTGATGTACACGCAGTTGGCGCCATAGCTTTCCATCAGCCGGCCCTGAGTCGCCAGTCCTTGCGGACTGTTCATATGCGCCATCATCAGAAAGCCCACGGTGTCCATGCCCAGCGTGCGGGCGTGGCTGATATGTTGCTCGGAGACGTCCGCCTCGGTGCAATGGGTCGCCACGCGAATGGTGGCAACGCCCAGCTCGTGGGCCATCTTCAGGTGATCGACGGTGCCGATGCCCGGAAGCAGCAGGGTGGATACCTTGGCGTTTTTCATCAGTGGAATCACCGCCGACAGGTATTCCTCATCGCTGTGGGCCGGAAAGCCGTAGTTGACCGAGGTACCGCCCAGGCCGTCGCCGTGGGTGACCTCGATCAGCGGCACGCCGGCCGCATCCAGGCCCTGGGCGATGCTTTTCATCTGCTCCAGGCTGATCTGGTGGCGCTTGGGGTGCATGCCGTCGCGCAGGCACATGTCGTGAACGGTAATTTTCTTGCCGCGAAGGTCCATGGCGCGCTCCTTAAAGCTCGGTCTGCTTGAGCAGTTCTTCGGCGAACATCTCGGCAGTACGCGCCGAGGCTGCGGTCATGATGTCCAGGTTGCCGGCGTACTTGGGCAGGTAGTCGCCCAGGCCTTCCACTTCCATGAAGATGGAGACCCGGTTGCCCTCGAACACCGGCCCGTTGACCAGTTGGTAGCCGGGCACGTACCGCTGCACCTCGGCGATCATGGCCATGATCGAGGTGGTGATCGCCGCCTCGTCCGGGGTGCCTTCCGTTAGGCAGTGCACGGTGTCGCGCATGATCAACGGCGGCTCGGCCGGGTTGATGACGATGATCGCCTTGCCCTTCTTCGCGCCGCCCACCTGTTCCACCGCGCTGGCGGTGGTGCGGGTGAACTCGTCGATATTCTTGCGAGTACCAGGCCCGACCGACTTCGAAGCCGCCGTTGCGATGATCTCGGCATACGCCACCGGCTGCACCCGAGACACCGCCGCCACCAGCGGAATGGTGGCCTGGCCGCCGCAGGTGACCATGTTGACGTTCAGCGCGCCGGCCTTGAGGTTGTCTTTCAGGTTCACCGGAGGCACACAATAGGGGCCGATGGCCGCTGGCGTCAGGTCGATCATCAGCACGCCCAGTTCGTTGAGCTTGCGGCTGTTCTCGGCATGCACGTAGGCAGAAGTGGCATCGAAGGCGATGCGAATGTCATCCGCCTTCACGTGAGGCAGCAGGCCGTCCACGCCCTCGGCCGTGACTTTCAGGCCCATCTCCTCGGCGCGCTTCAAGCCTTCGGAAGTGGGGTCGATGCCCACCATCCATACAGGCTCCAGCACCTCGCTACGCTTTAGCTTGTACAGAAGGTCGGTGCCGATGTTGCCGGGCCCGATCAGGGCGCAGCGGATTTTCTTGCTCATCAATCGTCTCCTTGCCAGCTCGGGGTCACTCGATGAACTGCAGGCTGGCCGAGCCAAGGCCGCCGATAGTCATGTGGATGCGGTCGCCGGCGCCCACTGGCACCAGCGGGGCGAGGGCGCCGGAAAGGATCACCTCGCCCTTGCGAAACGGAATGCCGAGCCGGCCCAGCGTATTGGCCAGCCACGCGACGGCCTCGCAGGGGTGGCCCTGCACGGCGGAGCCCAGCCCCTGGCCAGCGGGTTGATCGTTCTTGAACATCCGTAGCTCGCAGGCGGCCAGATCCAGCTGGCGCGGGTCGATGCGGGTATCGCCCAGGGCAAACACGCCGCAGGAGGCGTTATCGGCGACGGTGTCCTGGATGCGGATTTTCCAGTCGTCGATCCGCGAATCGACAATCTCGAAGCAGCAGGCTACCGAGGCGGTCGCCGCCAGCACGTCGGATGCGGTAACGCCCGGGCCGTTGAGATCCTCGGCCAGAATGAAGGCGATCTCGCCTTCGGCGCGCGGCTGGATCAATCGGTGTTCGGCCATGCTCACGTCGCTGCCGCGGGCAACCTGCATGCGATTGGTGAGAAAGCCGAAATCGGGCTGGTGGACGTTCAGCATGTCCTGTACGGCCTTGCTGGTGACGCCGATTTTTTTACCGATCACCTGTTCACCGAAGGCCTCGCGCCGTGCGAGAAAACGCAGCGAGATGCGATAGGCGTCATCGATGTCGATGGCCGGGTAGCGCTGGGTCAGCGGCGCCAGGGTGCGGCGCTCGCGCAGGGCGGCGAACAGCTCGTCGCCGAGGGTTTCAATCAGTTGGGGGTCAAGCATGGTTTCTCCTCAGCCCGGCCAGACGCTGGATTCGGCACCGCCGTCGACTTCGATGATCTTGCCGGTTACCCACCTGGAGGCCGGGGTCGCTAGGTACAGTGCGGCAGCGGCGATGTCTTCCACCTCGCCCAGGCATTTCATCGGCGTGTTCGCTTCCATGGCCGCGCGCATCTCGGTCGGCATCACTCGATTCAACGCATCGGTGAGGATCGGGCCGGGTGCGATGGCGTTGACCCGGATCCGTGGCGCGAAATCGTGCGCCAGCAGGCGAGTCAATTGCGTCAACGCCGCCTTGGCTGCACCGTAAGCGCTGAACTGCGGCTGCGCGTAGCGGGCGGCGCCAGAGGTGATATTGAGAATGTTGCCGCTACCGGCTTCGTGCATGTGCGGCACGCAGAGCTGGGCAAGCGCATAGGCCGAGCTCACGTTAAAACGCAGAACCTGCTCGAATTCCTCGACGCTCATCTTCAGCGGATCGTTCGGTCCGGCACCGCCAGCATTGTTGACCAGATGAGTGATGCGCCCGAAGGTCTCCAGCGCGGTCTGCACCATCGCTTGGCGTTGGGCCGGCTCGTTGACGTCGCAGCTGACCGCGACGGCCTGGCCACCGGCGGCGCGAATGTCGGCCACCACGGCCTCGACGTCCGTCAGTGTGCGCGCGGCGCAGACCACCCGCGCACCGGCTTCGGCATAGGCGAGCGCGATGGCGCGGCCAATTCCGCGTCCAGCACCGGTGACGATGGCGACGTCATCGCGCAGGGTGAAGCGATCGAGCAAGCTCATGATGTCTTCCTTTTTTCGAGAGTCTTCAAGCGCGGGCGCCGAATTCCTGTGACGCTGGCGCCCACAGGTCCGGCAGGCCGGGATCGGTCGCCTGAATGAGGCGCTTGAGCAGCATCTTCAGAACCTGCGCGTCTGCTTGGCCAAGCTTTTCTATCAGCTGCTGTTCGACCGCCTTGGCCAACGCGATCTGTTCGAGCGACAGCTCCCGCCCGGCCGCAGTGAGCAAAAAGCGAAGCACCCCAAACTGCTTGTCGGGCGCCACATAGCCCTGCTTCTCCAGGAACAGCATCAGCGATTGCGTGACTTCCCGGCCGGTATAGCTGACGTAGTCATTGATTTCTTCCAGGGTCAGGTTGTCCTGGATGCACAGCACCGAGAGTACGAAGAAGGCATGCTCATCGATCTTCTGGCTATGCAGCAGCCGCCGCAGTGCGTCCAGCAGCTGGTAGTGCGCACGACCGGCCAGATAGCCCAGCAGGTCTTCGGTATAGCTGCACTCGGGTGGCGGCTCCGCACCCAGGCGCAGGAGTTCGCGAGGCTTGCACGTCGCCAGCGCGTACTGGCCGCTTTGGTAGGCCAGCGGCGGTAGTTCGGTCTTGTCGAAGGCCAGCACCTCGCCCACGAAGATCAGGTGATCGCCGCCTTCGTAGGTGAAGGCCGTACGGCATTGAAAGCGGGCGGTGCAATCCTTGAACAGCGGCGTGTCGTTGATGCCCTGGTCGAGATTGACGCCGGCGAACTTGTTCTCACCGCGGGAGGCGAAACGGCCCGACAGCACGTCCTGCTCTGCCGACAGGACGTGCACGTTCCAGTGCCTGTTTTCGGTGAACGCCGGCAAGCTCAGCGCCGATTTGGCCAGGCTCCACAGTACGAGGGGCGGATTCAGCGAAACCGAATTGAAGCTGTTTGCGGTGACGCCTACCGGCTCGCCCTCTGCGTTGCGGGTGGTGATGATTGTCACGCCGGTGGTGAAGGTGCTCAGCGCGGCGCGAAACGCCTGAGGGTTGAAGCTGGCTACAGCCGTCATGGTCTGCCTCGTGAATCCGGTCAGTCGTGGACGCAGTATTGGCAGTCGGGCAAGTGGGAACATCGTCTTTACGGACTAAAAACGCGGTCCGCCGCGTGTCGTCCGGATGGACGAGGCAGGGGCCGGATGGCGCGGGCTAACGTGTCCGTCGACCAGGAACGACACGGCCGCCCGGGAGGCCCTATGAGTGCATATCTGCGATCCATCGATGAAGTGCGCGCGCTGCTTGGCGCACAGCGTCAGGCTTACGACCGAGAGGGCCCGGTCGACGCCGCGACCCGCCGACGCCGGCTGCAAGCGGTGATCGAACTGCTGGTGGCCGAGCAGAACAGGCTGCTGGAGGCGATGGATGCCGACTTTGGTGGGCGCCATCCGGGCTATTCACTGATGACAGATGTGCTCGGTGCGCTGAGTTCACTCAAGCACGCTCGCAGCCATTTCGAGCAGTGGATGCAGGATTCGCCCCGGCCGCCGTTTGCGCCCTATGACCAGCTCGGTGCCGAGGCATGGGTGCAGTATCGGCCCAAGGGCAGCGTGGGCATCATCGGCACCTGGAACGCGCCGGTGTTTACCTTGCTGAGCCCGCTTGCAGGTGTGCTCGCCGCCGGCAACCGGGCAATTCTCAAGCCGTCCGAGATCGTGCCCAACACTGCGCAGGTGCTGGCGGAGGCCATCGCTGATCGTTTCGATCCCTTAGAGCTGGCCATTGTCACGGGCGGCGTCGAGGTCGGACAGGGCTTCGCCAGCCAGCCGTTCGATCATCTGGTATTTACCGGCGGTACCTCAATTGGCCGGGACGTTATGCGCCGCGCCGCGGAGAACCTCGTACCGGTGACGCTGGAGCTCGGCGGCAAGTCGCCGGCCATTGTCGGCCGCAGTGCGGACATCGCCGATGCGGCCCGGCGCCTGGCCATCGCCAAGTTCACCAACGGCGGGCAGATTTGCGTCTCGCCGGATCTGGTCTACGTGCCGGTGGAACAGAAACAGGCCTTCATCGGCGCGCTCCGCGATGCGGTTGGCGTGCTGTACCCACGAGCCGCCGGCAACCCGGACCTGGTTGCGGTGGTCAACGAGCGCCACCTCCAGCGCATCGACCGTTACCTGGCCGATGCCGAGGCGCAAGGCGCCGAGATCATCCGTTGCCCCGACGAGGCGCCCGTACCTGGCTGCTGCAAGCGGCCGCTGAGTGTGGTGGTCAACCCGCCGTTGCACAGCCTGGTCATGCAAGAAGAGATCTTCGGCCCGGCAATGGTGCTGCTGACCTACAGCGACCTTCCCGCCGTGGTGGAAGAAATCAACAGCAGGCCCCGGCCATTGGCACTGTATTACTTCGGCCATGACCAGGCCGAGCAGGATTACGTGCTCGGCCACACCTTGTCGGGCGGCGTGACGATCAACGACGCGATGATGCATCCGGCCATGCATGACGCCCCGTTCGGTGGCGTTGGCGCTTCGGGCATGGGGCACTACCACGGCTGGGAGGGCTTCTGTCAGTTCAGTCATGCACGCACCATATTCAAGGCGCCGGCCTATGACCCGCGCGGCGAGTGGGGCCTTTTGCCGCCCTACGGCGAAAACCTTCTCGCCACCTTGCAGGCGCAGGTCACCGCTGACTGAGCAGACATGGCCCGGTCGTGGCTGCCAGGTCGCGCCGGCCCTGCGTAAAAACCGTCATTCATGATCGGAGCATTCCCATGAGCAAAACCGACCCCGCTGGCGAGCCCGTTCTCGCCGAGCTAGAAATCCAGCCAGCCTGGCCGCGCCGTGGGGTACTCAAAGCCGGCGCGCTGGTTTTGGGCGCCACGATGCTCGGTCGCTTCGCCCTGGCAGGCGAGCGAACCACCGGCCTAACGTCAGAGCAATACGCGGGGCTCGACGCCTGGGCCATGGCCGAGGCGGTGCGTAGCGGTGAGCTGACAGGCGCGGAGCTGTTGGCCGCGGCGCTTGCTCGCTGCGAGGCGGTCAATCCGCAAGTCAACGCCGTGAACATGCTGCATGAGGATTACGCTCGGGCGCTGCTGAACGAACGTCGCGCGGCCCGCGAGACGGGTGCGCTGGCCGGCGTGCCACTGCTGGTGAAAGATCTCAGCACGTATCTGGCTGGCACCGTGACCAGCCATGGCAGTCGACTGTTTCGGGATGGCCCGCCGTCGCAATTCACCAGCACCTTGATCGCGCGTTACCAGGCCGCCGGTGCGGTGCCCTTTGGCAAGACTGCCACCCCTGAGTTCGGGCTGACCACCACCACCGAGTCGGCGCTGTGGGGCCAGACTCGCAACCCTTGGGATCTCGAGCGCAGCGCCGGAGGCTCCTCCGGCGGCGCGGCGGCGGCAGTGGCGGCGGGCATCGTACCGGCGGCCCATGCCACCGACGGCGGCGGCTCGATTCGCATCCCGGCGTCTTATTGCGGCCTGGTCGGCCTGAAGCCCAGCCGTTACCGCACGCCCAGCGGTCCGGGCCGCTTCGAGGGCTGGTTCGGCGCGAGCGTGGCGCACGTGGTTTCGCGCACGGTGCGCGACACGGCGCTGTTTCTCGATGCGGGGCAGGGCCATGAGGCCGGCAGCCCATACTGGACCCAGCCACTGGAGCGCCCCTTCGTCGAGGCGGTGGAGCGCGATCCCGGGCGCCTGAAAATTGCGCTGGTCAGCCGTTCGCTGACCGGTGCGACGCTGGACCCGGCAGTGGCGCAGGTGCTCGACGACACCGTGAAACTCTTGCTCGGCCAGGGTCATGAGATCGAGGAACTGACCCTGCCGGTCGACCCGCGCGAGCTGTTCTCGGCCCATGGCAAGGTGAGCGCCACCGCGCTGCTGGCCAGCATCCGTGACCGCGAAGATATGCTCGGGCGCAAGCTGAACACAGACGAGCTGGAGCAGATCACACATGTCGTGCTGGGCAATGGCGAGCGGGTCAGTGGGCTCGAGCTGTACCGCGCCCGGCACGCGTTCGAGACCATCAGCGAGCAAATGGAGCGCCCGTTCGAACGCTTCGACCTGATTCTTTCGCCAGTCACCGCCAACCTGCCGCCCAAGCTCGGCGAGCTGCGCCTCTCGCAACCCTGGGAAAGCTACATGCAGAAGGCCATGGGCAGCGCCTCCTTCACGGTGCTGGCCAACGTCAGCGGGCAGCCGGCGATCTCGTTGCCGCTCGGCTGGAGCGAGGAGGGGTTGCCGGTGGGGATGATGTTCACCGCGCGCCTGGGTGGCGAGGACCTGCTGCTGCGCCTGGCCGGGCAGCTGGAACAGGTCCGTCCCTGGTCGTCGCGCCGCCCTGGCCTGCCGGTGTGATTGGCCGTGTTTTTTGACCCTCTGCTAGTCCGCTTTGACGATGAGTCTGCCAGCTCCGGCTTCCGATAATCAGAACAGCCGCGCCTTCCTCGCAGCGGCGCTATAGAGGAATCAGAGATGGCAGCCACTCGCCAGAAAACACAACAAGAAGTCGACCTGATCGAGCGCGCGCGGCAAATGATCCCCGTGCTTAAAGCGCGCGCCGCACAAGCGGAAAGCCAGCAGAAGGTGCCGGACGAAACCATCGCCGATCTGCAGGAAGCCGGCCTGTTCAAGGTCCTGCAACCCAAGCGTTTCGGTGGCTACGAGGCCGACCTGCGTACATTTGCGGAAATCCAGATCGCGCTGGCCGAGGGCTGCATGTCGACCGCTTGGATCTACGGCGTCATCGGCGTGCATCCCTGGCAGCTGGCCCGCTATCCGCTCCAGGCGCAGGAAGACGTCTGGGGTTCGGATCAATCCACGCTCATGTCTTCAACTTATATGCCGGTAGCCAAGGTGACGCCTGTGGAGGGCGGCTTTCGCATCAGCGGTCGCTGGGGCTTTTCCAGCGGCAGCGAACACTGCCATTGGTGTCTTTTGGGCGGAATTATCCCGGCCGACGAGAACGGCGAGGGCTCCGAGCACGGCACCTTCCTAGTGCCACGCAGCGACTATCGCATCGAGCACAACTGGGACGTCCTGGGGCTGCGCGGTACCGGTAGTCACGACATCGTCGTGGAGGATGCATTCGTGCCGGCGCACCGCGTTCAGCGCACCAACAATTCAAGCCTCGAAGCGACCCCGGGCCGCGAAGCCAACCCCAACCCGCTGTACGGCATTCCTTTCGCCCAGGTGTTCACCCGCGCTGTTTCCACCTCTTGCTTGGGCGCGCTGCAGGGTGCGATCAACGAGTTCCGTGAAAACGCCGCGCGGCATATCGGCAAGCACGGTGCGAAAACCGCAGAGGACCCGCTCGCCCAGGAAACCGTGGCCGATGCCTCGCTGACCCTGGACATGCTGCGTCTGGTGCTCGATCGCAACTACGAGCAGTTGCAGGAAATCTCCGCCGGTAACGCCTTCCCGGATGTGGAAACCCGCCTGCTGTATCGCTACCAGTCGGCCTACGTGACCAATACCTGCGCCGAGAAGGTCAGCGGCATCCTGCGCTGCATGGCCGCGTCCGGGCTCTATGAGAGCAATCCGGTGGCGCGGATTTTCCGCGACCTGCACCAGGCCCGCGGGCACATCTCCAACAACGTGGCCGCGTTTGCCCGTACCTATGGCGCCGTCCAGCTCGGCCTGCCCAATCCCGACCCCTACGTGTGACAGCCATGCCGCTGTCTGTGCGACGGCGGTTCGATCGATCAAGCAAGTGAGTCCGGAACATGCATAACAACAAGAGTCATCCAGACACTTACGACGTCGTGGTAGTCGGCTCGGGAGCCGGTGCGATGACGGCAGCGATAACCGCTGCCGACCAGGGGCTGTCGGTGCTGGTAGTGGAAAAGGCCGCGCAGTACGGCGGCACCTCGGCGCTGTCCGGCGGCGGCATCTGGATCCCCGGCAATCACTACTTCAAGAAGATCGGCGGCAAGGACAGCTACGAGCAGGCCATGACCTACCTCAAGGCTGCGATCGGCGACCGGGTCGACGAGTCACGCCTGCATGCCTACCTGACCCACGCCCCGGTGATGATCCAGTACCTGGAGGAGCAGACCCGGGTGCATTACACGGTGGCCGACAAATACCCGGATTATTACCAGGACCTGCCCGGCGCCCTGAAGGGCGGGCGCAGCCTGGACCCGGAACTGTTCGACGTCAGCGTGTTGGGCGCGGAACTGGAAAACCTGCGCGAGGCCTCGCCGACTACGTTGCTGATGGGGCGCATCGCCTGGACCGCGCGGCACGCCCACAAGGCCATGGCCAAGACGCCGGGCTGGCGGCTGCTGGTGCTCTGGCTGATGCTGCGCTACAAGTTCGACTTCGCTTGGCGCAAGAAGACCCGCCGCGACCGCCGCACCGCGCTCGGCAACGCCCTGGTGGCGAGCCTGCGCGCCTCCATGCTCGACCGCAACATTCCCCTGTGGCTGAACACCGGCTTCCGCGAACTGATCGAGGAAGACGGCGTGGTGACGGGCGTGGTCGTCGAGCGCGACGGCCAGGCGATGGCCATCCGCGCGCGGCGCGGGGTGATTCTCGGTGCCGGCGGTTTCGAGCAGAACCAGGCTCTGCGCGACCGATATCTGCCGCAGCCGAACAATCACGAATGGAGCGCCACGCCCAAGGGCGGCAACACCGGAGCGGCATTGGAGGCGGGGCAGAAGATCGGTGCCGCCACCGACCTGCTGGACTGGGCGTGGTGGGCGCCGACGCTACAGGTGCCGGGTGAGCCGCAGTCACGCGGGGTGTTCGCCGAGCGGGCCTTTCCCGGCGCCATCGTGGTCAACGGCCAGGGTCGGCGCTTCGTCAACGAAGCCGCGCCTTATCTGGAATTCGTCGATGCGATGTACCGCGACAACGAGACCAGCGGCGGCAAAAGCGTGCCCGCCTGGGTGATCTTCGATGCCAGGTTCCGCTTCGGCTATGCGATGGGCCCACTGATGCCGGCGCAGATCATGCCGGACAGCCGCCTGCGCAAGGAATGGCTGGGCAGCGTCTACTGGAAGGCCGACAGTCTGGACGATCTGGCCCGCCAAATCGGCGTCGACGCTGACGGGTTGAAAGATACCGTGGCGCGCGTGAACCGCTTCGCCAGCAGCGGTATCGACGAGGACTTCGCTCGCGGCGGCAACGTCTTCGACCGTTACTACGGCGACTCGAACGTCAAACCCAACCCTTGCCTGGCGCCGCTGGACAAGGGGCCGTTCTATGCGATGCGGATGAATGCCGGCGACATCGGCACCAAGGGCGGGCTGCTGACCAACGCGAATGCCCAGGTGCTACGCGAGGACGGCTTGCCAATTGCCGGCCTATACGCCATCGGCAATACCTCAGCGTCGGTCATGGGCACGCGCTATCCGGGCGCCGGCGCCACGCTCGGCCCGGCCATGACCTTCGGCTACATAGCCGCGCACCACCTGTCGGCAACGGCGTGAGGGCATGCTCATGAGTGCACGTTTGCGGGACAAGGTGACGATCGTCACGGGCGGCGCCAGCGGCATGGGCGAATGCGCCGTGCGCCAGTTCGCCGCTGAAGGCGCACAGGTGCTGCTGACTGACCTGAACGTCGAGGCCGGACGTCGTCTGGCTCACGAGTTGGGCGACGCGGTGTCGTTCGTGCAGCAGGACGTCAGCGATCCCGATGGCTGGCAAGCGCTGGGCGCGCTAGTGGATGAGCGCTATGGCCGGCTCGACGTGCTGGTCAATAACGCGGGCATCCTCAAGGCCGGGACGATCGAACAGACCACTCTGGCCGACTGGCAGACGCTGATGCGAGTCAACGCCGATAGCGTATTCCTCGGTTGCCAGACGGCGGTCGCACTGATGAAGCGCGGCGGGGGCGGCTCGATCATCAACCTGTCCTCGATTGCCGCGATTGCCGGCAAGCCCGACTTTCTGGCCTACAGCGCCAGCAAGGGCGCTATCAGTGCACTCACGCGCAGTGTCGCGGCCTTTGGCCGGGCGCACCGCATCCGCTGCAATTCGCTGCATCCGGACGGCGTGCTTACGCCCATGACCCGTGCGATCTACCCACCGGGTATCGATCCGGAGCGGCTGACCATCGACACGGACCCCATGAACCGGGCCTGCCGGCCAGAAGACGTGGCCAATGCCATGGTCTTTCTCGCCTCGGACGAGTCGCGGGCGATCAATGGCATCGAACTGCGCATCGATAGTGGCCAGTTCGTCATGAGTATCTAGACATGAACGCGCCCGAATACATCACGCTGCAGGTCGCCGAGGTGATCCACGAGACCGCCGACAGCTGCTCCTTCGTCTTCGACGTGCCTGAGGCTCTGATCCGGCGTTTCGAATACCGCCCTGGCCAGTTCCTCACCCTGCGTATTCCCCACGGCGATGATTGGCTGCCGCGCTGCTACTCGCTGTCCAGCTCGCCGCTGGAAGACGAGTCGCTGCGCGTCACCGTCAAACGAGTGGAGGACGGTCGCGGCTCGAACTGGCTATGCGACCGGTTAAGGCCCGGCGACAGCGTTCAGGTGCTGCCGCCGGCCGGTGTGTTCGTGCCCAAATCGCTGGACACCGACCTGCTGCTGTTCGCTGGCGGGAGCGGTATCACACCGGTGCTGTCGATCCTGCGCGCGGCGCTGAAACAGGGGCACGGCCGGGTTCGCCTGATATATGCCAACCGCGACGAGGCGTCGGTGATCTTCCGTGACCTGCTGCGTGAGCTGGCCACCTTCCATCCGCGGCGGTTGCAGGTGATCCACTGGCTGGACAGCGTGCAGGGCCGTCCCTCGCCCGAGCAACTGGCCGCGTTCGCCGAGGGCTTCGGTCACGCCGAGGCGTTCATTTGCGGGCCGGGACCGTTCATGGATGGCGCTGTCACCGCGCTGAAGGCCGCTGGCTTGCCGAACCAGGCGGTACACGTCGAACGGTTCGTCTCGCTGCCGGGCGAGGGCGAGCAGCCCGCCGATGTGGTGGAGCATGCCGGCGCTACCGCGACGCGTCTGACTGTCGAGCTGGACGGCGAGCGCCACACCATCGACTGCGAACCTGGCGAGCTGCTGCTGGCGGCGATGCGCCGGGAAGGGCTGCAAGCGCCGCACTCCTGTCTGGTCGGCGCCTGCGCCTCCTGCATGTGCACCCTGGTGGAGGGTGACGTCGAGCTGCTGGCCAATGATGCCCTGGATGCGGACGAACTGAAGGAAGGCTGGACGCTGGCCTGCCAGGCCATCGCGCTCAGCAGCTACGTCCACCTGCGTTTTCCCGACTGATTGAACCGAGGCTGACATGACCGTGCTGACGACCCCTTCGACCCGCGCCGACGCTGACGTCCGCGCCATCCAGACGCTGCCTGCGCTGCTGTTTTCTGCCGCCGAGGTCCATGCGGGGCGCACAGCGCTGGAAGATGGCGAGCGGCGAATCGACTATGCCGAGCTGCCCGAGCACGCTCTGGCTATCACCCGCGGGTTGATGGCGCTCGGTGTGAAGGCGGGCGATCGAGTCGCCATCTGGGCGCCGAACTGCATTGACTGGGTGCTGCTGGCCCTCGGCCTACTATGCGCCGGCGCGGTGCTGGTGCCGCTCAACACCCGCATGAAGGGCGCCGAGGCGGCGGATATCCTGTCGCGTAGCCGTACGCGCCTGCTATTCGTGCAGGGGCAGTTTCTCGGCGTGGACTATCCGGCAATGCTGGCGCCACACCGGCCAGCGGGCCTGCGACATGTAGTGGTGCTGGGCGAAGCCCCGTCGGCTGCGGCGGATTTCAGCCTGGATGCGCTCGTGGCCATCGGCTCGACGGTATCGCCGCAAGCCGCCTGCGAACGCGCCCAGGCGGTGCGCGCGGAAGATCTGTCGGATCTGCTCTATACCTCTGGCACCACCGGCAAACCCAAGGGCGTGATGAATGCCCACGGTCAAAGCCTGCGCGCCTTTGGCGAATACGCCCGGATCATCGGCCTGGTGCCGGGCGACCGTTACCTGATCGTCAATCCGTTCTTCCATTCATTCGGCTACAAAGCCGGCTGGCTGACTTGCCTGCTGGCTGGCGCGACGATCCTGCCGCATGCGGTGTTCGACGCTGAACAGATTTTCGAGCGGGTCGCCAGCGAACGGATCACCGTATTACCCGGCCCGCCGACGCTGTACCTGTCGATGCTGGCGCACCCGAATCTGCAAAACACCGATCTGGGCAGCCTGAGAATTGCCGTTACCGGCGCATCGACCATCCCGCCGCAATTGATCGAGCGCATCCGCGGCGAGCTGGGTTGCGAGGTGGTGACGACCGCCTATGGCCTGACCGAATGCGGCGGGCTGGCGACCATCTGCGACCCGGCCGCTGCCGCGGAAGTCATTGCCGGCACCAGCGGCCAGCCCATCCCCGGTACGGAGGTGCGCATCGTCGACGCCGACAACCGACCGGTACCACCGGGGGAGAACGGCGAAATCTGCTTGCGCGGCTTCCATGTGATGCAGGGCTATTTCGACGACCCCGGCGCCACCGCCGAGGCCATCGACGCGGAGGGCTGGCTGCACACCGGCGACGTCGGCAGCCTGGATCCCAGCGGCAATCTGCGCATCACCGGGCGGCTCAAGGACATGTTCATCGTCGGTGGTTTCAACTGCTATCCGGCCGAGATCGAGGCCGCACTCGGCGAGCATCCGGACGTTGCATTGGTGGCGGTGATCGGCGTTCCCGATGAGCGCATGGGCGAGGTGGGCTGCGCCTGCGTGGTGCGCAAAAGCGGCGCGATACTCGACGCATTTGACCTGATCGCCTGGTCGCGCGAACACATGGCCAACTACAAGGTGCCGCGCAAGGTGGTGTTCTTCGAGCAACTGCCGACCAACGCATCGAACAAGATCGACAAACTGAAGCTGCGCGCCGAACTGTCCTGAGCGATCCAGGCAGTGAATGATCGGCCAGCCGTGACCTGGCCGATCCCGATTTCGCCCATCAGAGGCAAGCGATTCATGGACCACGACAACAATACTTCCAGGTCTCCCTTCAGCCCCCTGCGCATCGGCCCGCTGACGCTCAGGAATTGCTTCATCAAGGCCGCGACCAATGAAGGCATGTCCATCGGTGGAGTGCCCAGCAAGCAGCTGGTGCGCTTCCACGAGTCGATGGCGGCTGGCGGCACGGCCATGACCACGCTGGCCTACTGTTCGGTCAGCCCCGACGGGCGAACGCTGCCGGGCCAGATCGTGCTGCAGCCGGACAGCCTGACGCATCTTCGCGTGCTGACCGATGCGGTGCACCGACACGGCGCCGCGGCCTCGGCGCAAATCACCCATGGCGGCTGTTTCACCTTTATGCCCGAGCGTTCGACGCCCCGGCCGTTGTCCGCCAGCGGTGGTTTCAACAAGATCGGCATGCTCAGCGGCATGTTCCGCAAGCAGGCGATGACCGAGGCGGACATGGATCAGGTCGTCCGCGAGTTCGCCCAGGGCGCCCGGCTGGCGCGGGAGGCGGGGTTCGATGCCGTGGAGATCCACATGGGTCACGGCTACCTGCTCAGCCAGTTCATCTCGCCGCTGTACAACAAGCGCCGCGATGCCTACGGCGGCAGCCTGGAGAACCGCCTGCGCTTTCCGCGTCAGGTATTGCGTGCGGTGCTCGATGCGGTGGGCCGGGACATGGCGGTGCTGTGCAAATACAGCATCACCGAGGGGGTGAAGGGCGGTAATCAGCCGGAGGACGGCGTGACCATTGCGCGCCTGCTCGAGGCGGAAGGCGCGAACATGCTGGTGCTCAGCGCTGGCATGAACGCCGAGTCCATCACCACCATGTTCGGTTCGTCGTTTCCCAAGGAAAACCGCGTGCGCCCGAGCAATCCGCTGGTGGCGGCAGCCATGGCGATCCAGCAACTGCGCGAGCGGCCGGTGGAATTTCGCGAGCTGTACCTGCTGGAGCATTCGCGGCGGATCCGTCAGGCCGTCAAGGTGCCGCTGGCCTACCTGGGCGGCGTCACAAGCCTGCGTGGCGTCCAGCAGGTGCTAGACGAGGGCTTCGACGCGCTGGCACTGGGCCGAGCGCTGATCGCCGAGCCGGATCTGGTCGCCAAGTTTTCTTTGGGCGCAAGCCAGCAGGGTATCTGCACGGCGTGCAACCGATGCGTGGCGATGATGTATACGCCCGGCGGTACCAGCTGCGTGCTTGGTGCGCCGGGTGACCCGGTGCTCAATGCCCAGGCGGCGGCTTCCTGAGTTTTCCAGGGATGTGGTTGTTCGTGTTTCGCCCTGCCCACGCTCGGCGTCTATGCCTCGCGTCCCGTTTGCTTTGATTTGGCTTTTTTTGCACGAACCAACAGGCGACACCAAACGCCCCATCAGAAGGGTGAGCGAAATCGTTGCGTAGAGGGGCGAGCCGCAGGACGCGGCGAGAGTCGTAAAGGGCCATGGATGGCCCTTGTACGACGACCCTCGGAGCGACGATGGAGTGAACGGACCCGGAGCGAAGCGCAGGGCCGGATGCAGGGGCAAGCGTTTTTGGTTACTTTTTCGGCGTTTGGAAAAAGTGACTCGCCCAGCAGGGCGAAACCAAGCATTCAAACAACTCGCCAATCGCCACAAAAGCGAAACGTTCATTCAACACACCCGAACTCGCCAGTCCGTAACGCCCAGCGCTTGAGCGCCGTCGACACGCCTGCCAGACAACACGCACTCACTCAAGAGACGCGCAGATTCGTGGTGGGCTGCTGCTGGGATCCTGGCCTCGGGGCGAAGCGTCAGCTTTTGCGTTGCTTGAACACACGCTTTCGCCGCGAGGGCGCGCCTCCTACAAAAGCGGATCGGGGCTACGGCAGCAAGCGTGGTTAGCGTTTGTGGGAGGCCCGACCTCGGGGCGAACGGCGTTGCGCTCAGAGCCGGGCCTCTCGCAAGGCGCGCTACTGCACCCTCGGCTCGCGCGGCATGCCTAGCGCGCGTTCGGCAATGATGTTGCGTTGAATCTCGTTGCTGCCGCCGTAGATGGTGTCGGCGCGGGTGAACAGGAACAGTGACTGCAGGCGCGACAGTGCGTAGGGCGCTTCCTCGAGGATTTCCGCCTGCGGCCCGAGCACGTCCATTGCCAGCTTGCCCAGCTCGGCATGCCAGGTGGACCAGGCCAGCTTGTAGATGGTCGCCTCGCGGCGCAGGCTGCCGTCCTGCGGGCCGGAGAGCATTCGCAGCGAGTTGTAGCGCAGCACCCTGAGACCCGCCCAGGCCTGGGCCAGGCGCTGGCGGATCAGCGGGTCGTCGGCGGCGCCGTTGCCTTTGGCGAGACGGATGACCTCATCCAGCTCGTTCTGGAACTGCATCTGCTGGCCGAGGGTGGACACGCCACGCTCGAAGCCCAGCAGCGCCATGGCGATCTTCCAGCCCTCGCCCGGCGCGCCGATCATGCAGGACGCCTCGGCTTCGGCATCGTCGAAGAACACCTCGTTGAACTCGCTGGTGCCGGTAATCTGCTGGATCGGCTGCACGCTGATGCCGGGCTGATCCATCGGCACCAGCAGGAAGGACAGGCCGTGATGGCCGCGGCTGTCCGGATCGGTGCGCGCCAGCACGAAGCACCAGTCCGACTCGTGGGCCAGCGAAGTCCAGACCTTCTGCCCGTTGATCCGCCAGGTACCGCGAGTGGCGTCGAGCTGCGCGCGGGTCTTGACGCCGGCGAGATCAGAACCAGCGCCCGGCTCGGAATAACCCTGGCACCAGAACTCGCGGCCTTCGAGGATGCCGGGCAAGAAGCGCGCGCGCTGCTCGTCGCTGCCGAACGCCACCAGGGTCGGGCCGATCAGCCCCTCGCCGATGTGCCCCATGCGGCCGGGTCCGCCGGCGCGGGCATATTCCTCGTGAAAGATTACCTGCTGGCTGATCGACAACCCGCGACCGCCACACGCGCTCGGCCAGCCCAGACCGATCCAGCCACCCTTGGCCAGCTCGCGTTCCCAGGCTTTGCGTTCTTCAGGAAACATATGCTCGTCGCCCGGCCCGCCACGAAAGCGCAGCGGCTCGAAGGGGCCGCGCAAATGCTCGGCGATCCAGCCGGCAACTTCCTGACGGAAGGCTTCGTCTTCTGCACTGAATCCGATCTTCATGTGAACTGCTCCAGAATCAGGTGGGCCAGGCGCTCGCGGTGCTGAGCGGGGTTGCCGAACAGCTGTTCACCGGCGCGGGCGCGTTTGAAGTACAGGTGCGGGTCGTATTCCCAGGTGAAGCCGACCCCGCCGTGCAGCTGGATCGACTCGGCGGCGCAGTGCATGAAGGCTTCGCTGGCGTGGATCTTGGCGACGGCGCTGACTTCGCCCAGTTCGCCTGCGATCAGCCTGTCGCCTTCGGTCGCGAGTACCTCATGGGCCACGCAGGCCGCGTAGTAGCAGGCCGAGCGTGCGCTCTCGATCTCCAGCATGAGGTCGGCGCAGCGGTGCTTGATGGCCTGGAAGCTGGCGATGGGACGGCCGAATTGCTGGCGCTCGCCGAGGTAGGCCAGGGTCAGATCCAGACATTGCTGGGCGCTGCCGGTCTGCTCACAGGCCAGCGCGATGGCGGCGAGTTGCAGCGTGGTGTCGAGCAACTGCGCGCCTGCGCCGGGCGCATGCAGGCAGTGCTCGGTCGATACCTGGACGGCCTCCAGCGAGAGGTGCCCGAGGCGCCGGGTCTGGTCCAGCGTAGGCAGCGCGCGGCGGCTCAGGCCCGGTTGATTGGCGGGCACAGCAAACAGCCCGATGGCGCTGTTCGGGGCGTCCTTGAGTTGCGCGGCAACGATCAGCAGATCCGCGTCGGCGCCGTCGAGCACCGTCTCGCAAACGCCGTCGAGCCGCCAGCCGTTGCCCTCTGTCGTGGCCTGCACCCCTTGCGGCAGCAAATGCCCGGCGCGCGTGGTGGCTGAGCAGGCGAGGGTGGCTGTGAGGCTGCCGGCCGCTAGTTCCGGTAGCCAACGTGCCTTCAGCGCCTCGTTATCGCCCAACAGCAGCGCCGGGGTGGCGACGCAGGCGCTGGCAAAGAACGGCGAACTGAGCAGGCGCCGGCCCATCTGTTCAAGCAGGATGGCCTGCTCGACGAAGCCGAGACCAAGGCCGCCGTGGTCTTCCGGAATGATCAGCGCCGGCCAGCACAACTCGGCAGCGATCTGCCGCCACAGCTCGCCGTTGTAACGCTCGCTCACCATCGCAGCTCGCACGGCGGCTGAATCTGAGGCCTTGGTCAGAAAGCCGGCGGCGCTCTCCTGAATCATCAGTTGTTCATCGCTCAAGGCGAAATCCATGTTCGGGCTCCTTCGGGCTTCGATGGCCAGCAGCCTAGGCTGCGCGCGCGGCGGCGGAATCCTCGATACGGACTAGGGGCTGTTGACGTTTCGTTCGCGGCCGCGCCGGAGCCTGTTTTTGTGCGAGGCAAGACCGCGCCCGCTCCCGGCGGGCTTGCGGCATTCACTCCATCCATGGAGATCGCACGAGGAGTGAAGTTTGGTTGTTCCAAATGAGCGACGAGTAACGCCGCATCGCGTAAAAACAGGCCCGGCCCGCAGGGTTGCGCAGCAACGCGGCTCGCGACGAAACGTCAACAGACCCTAATACCCCTCGAAGGTTGGCCGGCGTTTTTCCAGGAACGCTTGCATGCCCTCCTTTTGATCGCGCGAAGCGAACAGAAGGGCGTTGGCCTTGCGCTCCAGAGCCAGGCCCGCTTCGAGCGAGGCGTCCATGCCGGCAAGAATGACTTCCTTTATCTGCTCGGCGGCCAGCGGCGACATGGCCGCGATAAGGCGTGCTTGCTCCAGTGCATGGTCGTGCACCCGGTCGTCGGCCACCACCTCGCTGACCAGCCCGGCGACCCATGCCTCATGAGCGGTAATCGGCCGGCCGGTGAGGGCCATCTGCATGGCCTTGGCCTTACCCACCGCGCGCAGCAGACGCTGGGTGCCGCCGATGCCGGGCATGATGCCAATGCGAATTTCCGGCTGGCTGAAGCGCGCGCCTTCGCCGGCAATGATGATGTCGGCGTGCATCGCCAGCTCGCAACCGCCGCCATAGGCGTAGCCACAAACGGCGGCGATCACCGGTTTGGGGCAGTGCTGGATCGGTGCCCAGACACGCTCGGTGTGGCGCTGGAGAATCTCGATGGGACCGACGCCGGCCATGCTGGAAATATCGCCGCCGGCAGCGAACACCCGCTCGCCGCCGGTGAGCAGGATGCACCGCACCGCGGAGTCCTGCGCCAGTTCGCTGAAATGCCGCGCCAGCGATGTCTGCAGTTCCAGGCTCAGGGCATTGTTGACCGCAGGGCGGTTCAGGCGCAGGCGGGCCACGCCCTCGGAGGGCCAATCCGCAAGGACCGTTGGTTGTTCTGCTTGGCTCATGCGTGCAGCGCTCCTCGGGCGCAGGAAGATGCAGCGATTGTTGGGGCCGGCAATGCCCGACTCATCGTCCATTCAGACGACGAGCTGCTTGTGCCGGCTCAATACAGTGGGGCCATTGCTCGAACGAGGACACAGTGATGAATGCCCTTAGCAGCCTGAATTTTTCCGATAAGACCGTGCTGGTGACTGGCGGCACCAAAGGGATCGGCGCGGCCATCGCCAGCCGCTTCCTTGAGGCTGGTGCGGACGTGGTGGTCTGCGGGCGACAGGCCCCGGAGCGCCTGCCGGAGGCCGGTGGCCGCGCGGCCGAATTCATCCCGGCCGATGTGCGCGACGTTGATTCGCTGGTGGCTCTGTTCGCTGCTATCGAAGACCGTTATGGGCGTCTGGACGTGCTGATCAATAACGCCGGCGGCAGCCCGGCGGCCGAAGCTGCGACCGCCTCCCCGCGCTTTCACGAAGGCATCATCCGCCTGAATCTGATCGCCCCGCTGAATGTTGCCCAGCAGGCCAACCGGCTCATGCAGCGCCAGACAGAGGGCGGAGTGATCCTGTTCATTGGCAGCGTTGCCGCGCTGCGCCCTTCGCCCGGCACCGCCGCCTACGGCGCGGCCAAGGCCGGTGTGCTGGCACTGGTCAGCTCGCTGGCGGTGGAGTGGGCGCCCAGGGTGCGTGTGGCCGCCATCAGCCCCGGACTGATCCGTACCGAGCAATCACATCTGCATTACGGCGACGAAGCCGGCATCGACGCGGTGGGCCGGACCATTCCGGCCGGGCGTATGGGCGAGCCGGACGACATCGCCAATGCCTGTCTTTATGCCGCCTCGCCGCTGGCGGCCTATTTCAGTGGAACCAACCTGCTGCTGCATGGCGGTGGCGAGAAGCCTGCGTTTCTCGCTGCCGCCAACGCCGACCAGCATTGATGCAACCCCGGTGACGCCACCAGCGGTGGCGTCCAGACAGATCCATCAGGAGGCGAACTTGGCTGATCAAGAGCTGATAGAAAAACTGCGGGCCACGGTCGGACGCGAGTACGGCCGGGTGTACGCCTGGGACCAGGTGAATGCCCCGATGATTCGCCACTGGTGCGAACTCATGGGCATCGACAACCCGCTCTACACCGACCCGGCCTTTGCCCGTGATGCCGGCTACCCCGATGTGGTGGCGCCACCTGCGATGTTGCAGGTATGGGGCATGGCCGGACCGGACCTGGATAACTTCGCGCCGGGTTCCACCGACGCCAACGTGTTCGAGATCCTCAAGGATATCGAGGCCTGCGGCTACCCCGGCGTTGTGGCGGTGAACTCGGAACTGACCTTCGACCGCTACCTGCATGTCGGCGAGCGCATCTACTACAGCAGCCGCATCGACGCCATCAGCGAAGAGAAGACCACCGCGCTGGGCACGGGCTTCTTCGTCACGGCGATCATGACCTATTTCATCGAGCAGCCCGACGGCCAGGACGACGAGCGGGTCGGCGAACTGCTGTTCCGGGTGTTCAAGTTCAAGCCGGCCGAGCGGCCACAGCCGGCCGAGCCGGCAAAGGCGAGCCAGGAAGCACCCAAGCCAATGCGCCCGCTGCCGGGCATCAGCGATGACACTCGTTTCTTCTGGGACGGCTGCAAGGAAGGCAAGCTGCTGATCCAGCGCTGCACCGCCTGCCAGACCCTCCAGCACCCGCCGGCTCCAGTGTGCAGCACCTGCCATAGCTTCGAGCTGGACCACGTCCAGGCCAGCGGGCAGGGCGAGCTGTATTCCTTCGTGGTCATGCATTACCCCGAGGTGGCGCCGTTCGACCATCCCAACCCCATCGGCCTGATCGAACTGGACGAAGGCGTGCGCCTGATTGCCGGACTGGTCGGTGTCGAGCCGGGTGAACTGAATATCGGCCAGCGTCTGCAAGTGGAGTTCGCCACGTTCGACGACCGCCTGACGCTTCCCCAGTTTCGGCCGGTGGCCGGGTAAGGAGGCCGCATGGATTTCTCATTCAGCGACGAGCAGCGCGCCATCGCCGAGATGGCGGACGGGCTGTTCCGCGATTACTGCACCGATGAGCGCCATCGCGCCTGGGAACTGACCGGCGAGCCCTTCATGGGCGAACTCTGGCGGACCTGCGTCGAGACCGGCCTGCATGCCCTGGCGATCCCCGAAGACGTCGGCGGCAGTGGGCTGGGCATGACCGAATTGCTCTGCGTGCTGCAGGCCCAGGGCGCGAGCCTCGCCTTGGTGCCGCTGTGGCAGCACCAGCTGGCAGCCGCAACCCTGGCACGCTGGGGTGGCGATGCTCATGCCGAGCAAGTGGCCCGGGCGGCCGAGGGCGGCGTGATGCTTTCGCTGTCGCTCGCCGGCCTTGCCGCGGGGCGGGGTATCGGCTTGCAACTGGAGCCCGTCGAGGGCGGATTCTCACTATCCGGCGAGGTAGGCGCGGTGCCGCTGGCGGCGCAGGCCGACCGGCTGCTGCTGGTAGCCGAGGGCACGGACGGACCGCGTCTGGTGCTGTTGGACCCACGCGCCGAAGGCGTCGAACGCGTCGGGGGCATCGCCAACCACGGTCTGGCGGTAGCAGACCTGCACTGCCACAACGTGCTGCTGACCGCCGAACAGCTGTTGCCAGAGGCCGCGCTGGCGTGGCTGGAAACACGCGCCATCGCCGCCACCGCCGCGCTGCAGCTGGGGGTGAGCGACGAGCAGATACGCCGCACCGTGGACTATGTCAGCGAGCGGCGCCAGTTCGACCGCGCCATCGGCTCGTTTCAGGCGGTGCAGATGACCATGGCCGACGCTCGGATCGCCGCAGAGGCCCTGCGATCGTCGCTGTACCAGCTCTGTTATCGGCTGGACCAAGGACTGGGCTGCGAATCCGAAGCCCTGGCGACCCGCTACCTGGCCTGCGAGGCAGGGCACCTGATCGGCCACAAGACGCAACACGTGCACGGCGGTATCGGCGTCGACCTGACGTACCCGATCCATCGTTACCTGTACTGGAGCCGTGACCTGGGCCTGAGCTTGGGCGGACCTGCCGTCACACTCGATCGACTCGGACTGTGGCTTGCCAACAACGACACGCTGGGATGGAAATATGACCTCGAAGAAAACCAAGGCATTCGCTGACATCACCCTCGGCGAAAAGCTGCCGGAGCAGCAACTACCAATCACCGTGACGCTGGTTGCAGGGGGCGCCATCGCCACTCGCGATTACGTGCCCGTGCACCACGACGTGGAAGCGGCGCGGGCCCAAGGTGCACCGAACGTGTTCATGAACATCCTGACCACCAGTGCCTTGGTGCAAGGCTTCATCGAGCAGTGGAGCGGGCCTCAGGCGCGATTCTCCGATCTCAAGATCAAGCTCGGCGCGCCTAATTATCCGGGCGACAGCATGACCTTCAGCGGTGAGGTGAGCGAGCGCGACGAGACGACCAAACGCATCGTCGTCACGCTCAAGGGCAGGAATTCCATGGGCAACCACGTGACCGGCTCGGTCACCGTGGCCCTGCCGTGATCAACCGGAGGCAGTGTTCATGACCCAATCGAATCTTTCCGCCCAGGCGGCCATCGTCGGCCTTGGTGCCACCGAATTTTCCAAGAACTCCGGACGCACCGAGCTGCGCATGGTGATGGAGGCGACCCTTGCGGCGCTCGAAGAGGCCGGCATCGATCCCAAAGAGGTTGATGGTTTCAGCAGCTATACGCTGGACAAGGTCCCTGAATTCGAAATCGCTCGGCTACTCGGCAGTGAGCAGGTGCGTTTCTTCTCGCAGATCCCGCACGGTGGCGGCGCCGCTTGCGCGCCGATCATGCACGCCGCCATGGCCGTGGCGACGGGCGTTGCGAAAACCGTGGTGGTCTATCGCGCGATGAACGAGCGTTCCTGGTACCGCTTCGGCAACGGCAGCTACGGCTTCGGCAATACGCCGATCTTCGAGAACGTCAACTACGGCTGGTACATGCCGCACGGCTTCCACACCCCGGCAGCCTGGATCGGCATGTTCGCCCAGCGTTATATGCATACCTATGGCGCGACCTCCGAGGATTTCGGGCGTGTAGCGGTAGCGGCGCGCGACTTCGCCTCGACGAATCCGAACGCCTTCTTCTATGGCAAGCCGATCACACTGGAAGAGCACCAGGCCTCGCGCTGGATCTGCGAGCCGCTGCACCTGCTCGACTGCTGTCAGGAGTCCGACGGTGCGGTGGCGATGGTCATCACCTCAGTCGAGCGCGCCCGCGACCTCAAGCAGAAGCCAGTCATCATCAAAGGCGCCTCGCAGGGCATGGCGCCGGGGCAGCAGTCGATGACCTCGTTCTACCGCGAAGACATCACCGGCCTGCCGGAGATGGACGTGGTGGCGCGTGAGCTTTACGCCCAGGCCGGCATCGGCCCGGATGCGATCCAGACCGCCGTGATCTACGACCACTTCACGCCCTTCGTGCTGCCGCAGCTGGAGGCCTTCGGCTTTGCGCCGCGTGGCGAGGCGAAGGAGTTCGTACGCGCCGGCCATCACGCCCGTGGCGGCAAGCTACCGATCAATACCCATGGCGGGCAGATCGGCGAAGCCTACATTCACGGCATGAACGGCGTCGCCGAAGGTGTCCGTCAGGTGCGTGGCAACGCCGTCAACCAAGTGGAAAACGTCGAACACGTGCTGGTGACCGCCGGTACCGGTGTGCCAACCAGCGGCCTGATTCTCGGCGTGGCCTGAGGAGAGCGAAATGTTCGTTGATCTCACCGATGAGCAGAGAGCCCTGCGCCTGAAGGTGCGGGACTATTTCAATCAGCTGATAAGCCCCGAGCTGCGCATGCAGATGCGCGGCCGGGAAGGCGGCGAGGAATTCCGCGCACTGATCCGCCAGATGGGTCGGGACGGCTGGTTGGCCGTCGGCTGGCCGAAGGAGTACGGCGGGCAGGGCTATGCCGCCACCGAGCAGTTGATCTTCTTCGAGGAAGCCAACATTGCGGGCGCGCCGCTGCCATTCGTGACCATCAGTACCGTCGGGCCGGCACTGATGGAGCACGGGACCCCGATGCAGAAGGAGCGTTTCCTGCCCGGCATCGCGGCTGGCGAGATTCACTTTTCCATCGGCTACTCCGAACCTGATGCGGGTACCGATCTGGCTACGTTGAAGACGGCGGCGCGCCTTGAAGACGATCACTTCGTGGTCAACGGCAACAAGTTGTGGACCTCCGGGGCCGGCAATGCCGACTTCATCTGGCTGGCGGCGCGCACCAATCCCGAGGAGCTGCGCCATAAAGGCATCTCCATCCTGATCGTGGACGCCAAGAGCGAAGGTTTCTCCCACACGCGTATCCCCACTTGCAGCGTGGCTACGACTGCCACCTATTACGACAACGTAAAGGTGCCGGAGGAGATGCTCGTGGGTCAGCTGCACAAGGGCTGGAACCTGATCACCTCGCAGCTCAACCATGAACGGCTCGGCCTCGGCGCCTGGGGCGACAAGGTGGTCGGGCTGTTCCGCCGGGTCTATCTCTGGGCGCGCACGCCGGATGAGAGCGGCCGGCGGGCGATCGATCGGCCCTGGGTGCGTCAGCTGCTCGCCGAATGCTATGCGCGCACCGAGGCGATGCGGCTGATCAACTTCCGCATCGCTGCGGAGTTGGAGCAGGGCCATATGGACGTCGCGCTGGCCTCCACCACCAAAGTCTACGGTTCGGAGTCGGTCATCGAGATCCTCCGCAAGCTGACCGAGGTAGCCGGCGCCAACGGCCTGGTTCGTCCCGGCAGTTCCGCCGCCTTCCTGCTCGGCGAGCTGGAGTACGAGGTGCGCGAAGCGGTGACCCAGACCTTCGGTGGCGGGGTGAACGAGCTGCAACGCGAACTGATCGCCCAGTTCGGCCTGGGCATGCCACGCGCGGTTCGCTGAAACCTTAGGCGCCGGGCCTGTCCCGGCGCTGCTGCGTCCCGAGCGACGCTTTTCGCCGACGGGATTGCAGGCTTCTTCATAACAAGACAAACCTTCCGGAGCCTGTCATGAGCATTTCCTACACCCCTGCGCGGCCTTGCCGTGTCGAAGATGTGCCTGCCTGGGATATCGAGACCGACGTGGCCATCGTCGGCTTTGGCGCTGCCGGCAGTTGTGCGGCGATCGAGGCCTGCGCCGCCGGCGCCCAGGTGCATGTATTCGAAGTCGCCTCGGCCGCTGGCGGCAGCGCTGCGCTGTCCGGTGGCGAGGTCTATGTGGGCGGTAGCGGCGGGACGGATGTCCAGCGTGCGGCCGGTTTCAGCGACGACACCGAGGACTTCTACCGTTATCTGCTGATGTGCGGCGGGCCCGCAGCCGATGCCGAGCGCGTGCGCTTGTACGCCGAGCACGGCGTCGAGCATTTCGGCTGGCTGCGCGAACAGGGCGTGCCGTTCAAAGGCACCTACCTGCCAGGCAAGTGGATCGAGCCGACCACCGACGACACGCTGTTGTGGTCCGGCAGTGAAAAGGCCTGGCCGTTCAGCGAGGTTGCCCAACCGGCGCCGCGCGGGCATACCGCGCAATTCGTGGGCTGGGGCGGGGGCAAGGTGCTGATGGAGGTGCTGTGCGAGCGCGCCGTTACCCTCGGCGCCCAGGTGCATTACGGCAGCCGCGCACTGACCCTGGTGACCGACCGCAGCGGTGCGGTGTGCGGGCTGGTGGTGCGCCTGGACGGTCAGCCACGCTTCGTCCGGGCACGCAGGGGCGTGATCCTCTGTGCTGGCGGCTTCATCGCTAACCCGGAAATGGTGCGGCGCTTCGTGCCGGCGGCCGAGGCCTGCCAGCAGCAAGTGACGGCTGGCAACGACGACGGCAGTGGCATCCGCATGGGTATCGGCGTCGGCGCGGCGGCCCTGAACATGCAGGAATTCTTCGCCACGCTGCCGTTCTTCCCGCCGGAGTCCTTGGTCAAGGGCATCTTCGTCAACGCGCGTGGCGAACGCTTCATCAACGAAGACGCCTATCACGGGCGGGTCGCGCATTACGTGCTACGCCAGCCCGAGGGTCGCGCCTGGTTGCTGGTGGACAACGAAATCTTCGGCAGGCCAATGCTGCAGCCGGACATCCTGGTCGCTGCGGTGGGGGAGAGCTGGGAGGAGGTCGAGGCGGAGCTGGGCCTGCCCGCCGGTGCGCTGACGCATACGGTAGCGACCTTCAACCGTGAAGCTGCAGAGGGTCGCGACCCACTGCTGCACAAGGCCGCCGATTGGCTGCGCCCACTCACCGAACCACCGTTTGCCGCGCTGAGCTATTGCGCCGGGGATTTCAGCGGCCACGCCTTCACCCTCGGCGGGCTGGCCACCCGGCCGACCGGCGAAGTACTTGACGTCGACGGCCAGTCCATCGCCGGGCTCTTTGCGGCCGGGCGCACCGCCTGCGGTCTGCCGCGCTGGGGTGAGGGTTACAGCTCCGGTCTGTCGTTGGGCGACTCCACCTTCTTTGGCCGGCAGGCGGGGCTCAGGGCCGCGATGGTTTGAACGTGCCTGGGCGGGCTCGTCCATCCGGACGACGCGCCGCCTGCTAGCCGGCCCTTAGATTCGATCCACCCGTTCGACGACTCTCAGTTTTCAAGGACATGCGATGAGCACTATCGAGCAGTTCCGCGACGAGACAAGGGCCTGGCTGGAAGCCAACTGCCCCCCATCCATGCGCACCCCGATGCCGGAAGACGAGCTGATCTGGGGTGGTCGCGACATCCATTTCAAGACCGATGACCAGCGCCTGTGGTTCGAGCGCATGCGCGACAAGGGCTGGTTCGCTCCCGATTGGCCGACCGAGTTCGGCGGCGGCGGGCTCGACCCCGAGCGCCAGGCGGTGCTGACCGGCGAGATGCGTCGTCTCGGTTGCCGTCCGCCCCAGATCAACCTCGGCATCTGGATGCTTGGCCCGGTGCTGCTGGAGTTCGGCAGCGAAGCGCAGAAGCGCGAACTGCTGCCGCCTATGGTGCACGGCGAGATTCGCTGGTGCCAAGGCTTCTCCGAGCCCAACGCCGGTTCCGACCTGGCCAGCCTCAAGACCAGCGCCCGCGAGGACGGCGATGACTTCGTCATCAACGGCACCAAGATCTGGACCTCCTACGGCAACAAGTCCGACTGGATGTACGCGCTGGTGCGCACCGGCCCGCAGCAGCCCAAGCACGCCGGCATCAGCCTGATCGTGCTGGATATGAAATCGCCGGGCGTGACCGTCACGCCGATCGACCTGATCAGCGGCAAGTCGTCGTTCTGCCAGGTGTTCTTCGACGAGGTACGAGTCCCGAAGAAGAACCTGATCGGCCCGCTCAACGGCGGTTGGACGCTGGCAAAAGCGCTGTTGCAGCACGAGCGCAAGGCGATGTCCAAGTTCAGCGAGTCGGCTCTGCCGACCCATTTCGACCTGCTGCCGCACCTGCGCCAGTACCTGCCTGAGCCCGCTACGCCTGGCGAACATGCCCTGCGTCAGCGTGCTCTGGCCTGCTTGATGGACGAGCACGCCTTCCGCCTGACCACGCGGAGAATGATGGAAGGCATGCGCGCTCGCGAAGACGTGTCCGGAATCATGGCCATTTCCAAGCTGGTGCATTCCGAGCAGGAGCGCGACAAGTTCGAACTGATGCTGGACCTGATGGGACACCGCGGGCTGGGGTTTTCCACCGAAGGCCACGGCGAGCGCGAGGTAGCGATGACCCATGCATGGCTCGGCAGCTTCGCCCAGACCATTGCCGGAGGTTCTTCGGAAGTACAACTGAACGTCATCGCCAAGCGCGTGCTCGGCCTGCCGGATAGCAAGTAGAAGGAGTCTGCCGTGAGCCTGGTATACAACGAAGAACAACGACAGCTGCAGGACAGCGCCCGCGACTTCCTCGCCGCCCGCGCACCGGTCGCCCAGCAGCGCCGCTTGCGCGATGAAGGCGTGGCGCTCGGATTCGACGAGGCCGCTTGGCGCGGGATGCTTGAACTTGGCTGGAGCGCGGTGGCGTTTCCCGAGGAGCAGGGCGGCCTGGCCTTCGGTTTTGCCGGCTTCGCCCCGCTGTTCGAGGAGCTCGGCCGCCATCTGAGCCCCTCGCCGCTGCTGTCGAGCATCGTGCTCTGCGGCAGTTTGATTGAGGAGTTGGGTAGCGAGGCGCAGCGCCAGGCGCTGATACCGGCCTTGATCAGCGGTGAGCAGCGCCTGGCCCTGGCCCTGGAAGAAAGCCATCGGCACGCCCCCGAGCGGGTCGCGCTGCGAGCTGTTGCCGATGCGGACGACTACCTGCTCGCCGGCACCAAATCATGGGTACTGGATGCACGCGAGGCTGATGCTTTTCTGACCGTTGCCCGTCTCGAAGACGGCCAGACGGCGCTGTTCCTGGTGCCTGCTGTTAGCGAGGGGCTGCACGTCACGCCCCAGACGCTGGTGGATGCACGCAACCACGGGGCGCTGGCCTTCGATAGCGTGCGCGTGCCGTGCTCGGCACGCCTCGGCGAGAGTGATGCCGCGGCGGTCCTGGAACGGGCGCAGGATCGCGGTCGTGCCTGCCTGGCGGCGGAGCTGCTCGGTATGTCCGAGCGGATCTTCGAGATGACGCTGGAATACCTGCGCACGCGGGTGCAGTTCGATGCGCCCATCGGTTCGTTCCAGGCATTGCAGCATCGGGCGGCGCGGTTGTATGTCGACCTGCAGCTGGCGCGCAGCGTGGTCATGGCGGCCTTCGAGGCGTTGGATGACACCAAGCTGGATGCCAGCGAGCGGGCCCGCTTGGTCAGCCTGGGCAAGTGGAAGATCAACGAGGCCGCGCAGCGGATTTCCAACGAGGCGGTGCAGATGCACGGCGGTATTGGCGTAACCGACGAATACGACCTTGGCCTGTACCTCAAGCGCATTCGTGTGGCCCAGGCCTGCCTTGGCGATTCGGACTTCCATTGCGAACGTTATGGCGCGATTCTGAGCTGAGGCGTTGCGCGCAATGGCTAGCCGGCCCGCATAGCACGCGCCAAACAACAACAATAATGATGAGGGTCGCAGGCCGGGCAAAGGTCGCCCGGCCATGGCCCGGTAACAGGAGACGGCAAATGAAGGAGCAGATCCAGCAGTGGCAGGGTGCATGGCAGCAGCTCATCGCGCCGGGAGCGTCTTTCGAGGTGGTAGCGTCGGAGGAGGGCACGCGTCAGTTCCGCAACGCTCCGGCTAATCTGGTCGAAGCGGTGCAGGCCGGTCGGGCGTTCGCCGAGCGGCCTTTCCTGGTATGGCAGGACCTGCGCCTGAGTTATGCCGAGTTCTACCAGGCGGTCGATCGGCTGACCGCGCACCTGGTGCGCACCCTCGACGTACAGCCGGGCCAGCGGGTCGCCATTGCCATGCGCAACCGGCCCGAATGGCTGGTCGGCTTCGTCGCGGTGGTGCAGGCCGGAGCGGTGCCGGTCCCGCTCAACAGCTGGGCGCTGCGCGACGAGTTGCTGAATGCGCTGGAGGACATCGACCCGGTGCTGCTGATCTGCGATCCGGCGCGCCTGGATCTAGTGGCTGATCGACTGGCGGCACTGGATGTACGCGCACTGGCTGTGGACGTCGAGGCGGCCGAAGGCATACTGGCCTATGCGGACTTGCTCCGCGAGTCGGTAGAGGCGGTGGAACCGCACAGTCCCGCTGCCGACGATCCGGCGTTGATCCTTTTCACCTCCGGCACCACCCATCGTGCCAAGGGTGCGGTGTCATCCCATCGTGCCATTGCCCAGGCCCTGTTCGCGCTGGAATTCCAAAGCGCCTTCGCCGGCATGACCTCCTACGAGCGCATCCGCCCACTGCTGGAATCCGGCTTGCAGCCCACGGTGCTGCTGGCGGTGCCGTTGTTCCACGTCAGCGGCCTGCACGCGATGTTCCTCAACGCGCTGCGCGGCGGCCGGCGGCTGGTGATGATGTACAAATGGGACGTCGACCAGGCGCTCGAACTGGTCGCGCGCGAGCGTTGCACCCAATTCAGCGGCGCGCCGGTCATGATGCAGCAGGTGCTGGCTCATCCACGCTTTGGCAGTACCGAGACCGACTGTCTGATGGGCTTGGGCTTGGGCGGTGGTGCGGCCTCGACGGCCTTGCTGGACCAACTGATCGAGCTCAGGCCGAACGCCTTGGCCGGAGCAGGTTATGGCCTTACCGAAAGCAACGGCATCGGCGCGGCCTATGCGGGTAACCAGTTCGTTGCTCGCCCCGGCTGCGCCGGTTGGGCGCTACCGATCGTCGACATCCGCATCGGCGAGGACCCAGGGCAGGCGCTGCCACCCGGCCAACCGGGACCGATCTGGCTCAGGACGCCGACCCTGATGCAGGGCTATCGCAACCGCCCGGACGAGACTGCCGAGACGCTGCGCGAGGGCTGGCTGTTCACCGGCGATGTCGGCGTCCTCGATGAGGATGGCTTCCTACGTATCACCGACCGCATCAAGGACATGATCATCCGTGGTGGCGAGAACATCTCGGCTCTGGAGATAGAACACTGCGCCTGTAGCCATCCTGACGTGAGCGAGGCGGCGGCATTTGCCCTGCCTGACGAGGCGATGGGTGAGTGCGTCGGGCTGGTGGCCTGCCTGCGCCCTGGTGCGCGGCTGGATGAAGCACAGCTGCAACGCCACCTGGCCGAGCGACTGTCCGCCTACAAGTTGCCGTCGCGCCTCTGCTTGCGCGACGAACCGCTGCCGCGCAACGCCATGGGCAAGCTGGTGAAACAGGAGCTCAAAGCACTGCTGTAGCCTTCCTGCCGTGCCGGTCGAGCCTATGTGCTGACTTGGGCTCCGGCACGTCTTCCCGTCCCCGCGCAGCGGCGAGTTCTCGCTGTTGCGCGGTCGCTCGTCCTCGTTTTCATCACGCAATCGTCTCTGCGTAACCGCTGCGTTCAAGCGCGCGCGAACGGGTGCGCGCCAATCGATCCAGCGAATACGGCGGGTAGTCTTTACAGACGATGTAAGGGCTTGGGTCTCTGGAAAGAATCGGTACCAGATCCGATAGGCAACCGATGGAGACAATAACAATGAAAAAATCTGTAGCTCTTCTCTCAATGGCGCTGGCGGTGAAACTGATGTCGCTGGACGCGTATGCCAAGGTGAGCGAGGAAGAGGCGGCCCGCCTCGGCAATGACCTCACCTGTACGGGTGCCGAGCGTGCCGGCAATGCCGACGGTTCGATCCCCGAGTTCACAGGCAAATACCTCGGCGAGGTGCCAGGTTGGGATCACGTACTTCACTCCGGTGGGAAGGCGGTCGATCCGTATGCCGATGAGAAACCGGTCGTGGTCATCACCGCGGCGAACTTCGAGGAGCATGGCGAGCGCCTGACGGAAGGCCAGAAGGCGATGTTCCGCAAGTACCCCGACACCTTTCGTATGAACGTTTACCCTGGCCACCGCGACTACCGCTACCCGGATTACATATGCGAGCGGGCCAAGTGGAATGCGCTGAACGCCGAGGTGGTCGATGAAGGCATGGGTGTGGAAGGTATCGGCCAGGTGATGTTCCCAATTCCCAAGAACGGGTACGAACTGCTGTGGAACCATCAGCTTCCGGCGCGGGCCTGGACCGAGGATTTCGTACGTGATCTGGCTTCGGTGATGCCCGACGGCAACATCGGTTGGGGCCGCACCCATATGAAGGGGCTGTCGCCAGCCAACCACCCGACCGAGACGCCTTATACCAAGGCTGGTGTACAGGCCTACTCCTACAACTACACCATCCTGCCGACCCGGGATCGCGGCACTGCCATTGCCGCTCACGAACCCTACAACTTCGCCACCAATCCCCGGACCGCCTGGTCCTACAACCCTGGCACCCGCCGTGTTCGTCAGTCGCCGGGCTATGGTTACGACCAGCCAATGGCTGGGAGCAACGGCACCATGATCGTCGACGAGGACCGCCTGTTTAACGGTGGGCCGGAGCGGTTTGACTGGAAGATGCTTGGCAAACGAGAAATCTACATCCCGGCCAACGCCTATAAGGTCAATAGCGGCGAAGTGACGTACGCAGACCTGCTCACCCCCAAACATCCGAACCCCGAGCATCTGCGTTACGAGCTGCGCCGCGTGTGGGTGCTGGAGGCGACGCTGAAGGAGGGTTACCGCCACGTGTACGGCAAGCGGGTGATGTTCCTTGACGAGGACACCTGGCACGGCGTGCTGGCCGACAACTACGACACACGCGGCCAGCTGTGGAAATACGCTTCCACGAACTACTACTACCACCCTGACATGAGCGCCTGGCAGTCGGGCGTGGCGTTCTACCACGACCTGAGCACCGGTCAGTACCTGGCCTACTCGTTGACCAACGAATCGAAAAAAGGGCCGATCCTGAACGCTGGAAACCTGTCCCCGAGCATGTACACGCCTGACGCCCTTCGCGCCGCAGGGCGCTGACCGGTTGCATGTAGAGAGCCGGTGCGATCGATGATGGCGCCGGCTTTTAACATGGGTGAAGTGCCATTCGAGCGCTTCGAGCCCTACCGCCAATTCTTCGAACCAGATGCAAGAACGACCTTCGCACACCGCTGGCGACCAGCCGAGCGCGCCCGGGGGCGGGCGATTGCTGCCTCGGTCCGCATGCGGCCGGGGGGTTGAATCGGAACGGTAGCGAGACGACAACAAGAACGGAGCAAGCCATGAGCAACAAGAAATCAGGTTTTGCATTGCACGTGCTGGGCGTGGCGATAGCGATGGGCAGCGGAGCGGCGCTGGCCGGGCCGACTTTCGAAATCGGTGAAAAGACCACCATCGATACGATGCTGACCGTGAACTACACCGCCTCGGTACGGACCGGCAAGCCCGCCAGGCAGTACCTCGAAAGCCTCAACAACGACGACGGTACGCGCAACTTCGATCGCGGCTCGCTGATCACCAACCGCGTCAGCCTTTTCGGCGAAGTGCTGGTGCGCCACGAGAATCTCGGTGCGGTCCTGCGTGCCAGCCACTTCTATGACGAGGCCTACCACGGTCGCAACGACAATGATTCGCCGGACACCGTGAACAAGGGCGGCCGCCACGACACCTTCACCAGCGACACGCGCCGCGACAGCGGTGGTCGGGCGCGCCTGCTCGATGCGTACGTGTACGGCAATTTCGACGTTCTCGAGGGCCAGTACCTGTCGCTCAAGGCTGGCCGTCATCTGGTGGCCTGGGGCGAGAGCATGTTCTGGCCGAACATCAGTCAGGGACAGGCACCAGTGGATTCGACCAAGTTCAACGTGCCGGGCACCGAGGCGAAGGACGCCTACCTGCCGGTGGGGCAGTTCTCCGCCTCCTGGTCGCTCAACGAAGACCTCGCGCTGCTGGGCTTCTACCAGTACGAGTGGGAAGAGACCCAGCTCAATCCGGTGGGCGATTACTTCAACAGCAGCGATATCTTCGGCCCCGGTGCCGAGTATTTTCGCTTCGCCACCGGCAATCCGGAGTTCGCCGCGATGTCCTACGGTGGCGAAGAAGAACCGCGAGACAGCGGGCAATGGGGCGTGGGCCTGCGCTACCGGCTGACCGACAGCACCGAGGTGGGCCTGTTTCACTACCGCTACCACGAGCGCGTCGGTGCGCTGTTCTTCAACTTCGGTGGCGACACCCGCTATTCCTCGATGTCCGGCAGCGTGGCGCCCGGGTCCTTCAAACTGGGTTATTTCGAGGACGTGAAGCTGACTGGCCTGAGCTTCAGCTCGAAGATCGGCGATGCGGTGCAGTTCGCTGGCGATCTCAGTTACCGCGACGGCTCGGCGGTCTATCTGGACAACGGCACGCCGGCACGCGGCGAGGTCTGGCAGGCCAACCTCAACGCACAGTATCTGATCGGCCCGAGCTGGCTTGCGCATCAGACGTCGGTCTTCGGCGAGGTGATGCACCAGTACATCGATTCGGTCGACCCGGTAGGCATCACCGTCGATGGCGTCGACATCGGCAACTTCGACAGTTTCGTCTACGACGGCCAGACCCGCGGTTCGACCCTGCTCGGGCTTGGGACGCAGCTGGAGTACCCGAACGTCTTCAGTGGCTGGGACCTGGTGACCAAGGTCAATTGGCAGCAGAACCTCGACGGCAGCGCCCTGCAGGGCATCGGCCGCGCAGAGAAGCGCCTGACCCTCGGCGCGGATTTGAAGTATCTGGGCAACTTCCAGGTCGGGATGACCTATGTCGATTACCTCAGCTCGCCGAACATCGGTAAGGGACGGATGCTGGCCGACCGCGACTACCTGTCGTTCAACGCTAAATACAGCTTCTGACCATCGCTCCGGACGATGAATCGGCTATCCAGTCTGGCCGTCATTTTCAATGTGCATTCCTTTCAATAACAACAATGAGGTAGCCATGAATTTCAACGACAAAACAGTGTTGGTCACGGGTGGCGGCGCCGGTATCGGACGCGATGTGGCGGAGCGTTTTGCTAAAGCTGGCGCGCGAGTGATCGTGCTCGAAATAGACCCGGTGCGTGCGGACCAGGTGCGCCAGTCTCTGGGCGACGGAGGCCATCTGGTGCTGGAGGCCGATGTGACTTCGCAGGCAGCGCTGGATAGCGCGTTCGCCACGGTTGCAGAGCGCTACCCGGCGCTGGATGTATTGGTGAACAACGTGGGCGACGCCCTGCAGGTGTTCAAGCCACTCGAGCAATACAGCGACGAGGATTTCGAGCGGCTTTACGCGGTGAACCTGCGCCAGGTCTTTCAGGTCACGCGAGCAGCCATTCCGCTGCTCCGTCGCCGTACCGGGGCGCAGGCCAGCATCGTCAACGTGGCGAGCATCGAAGGCTACCGCGGAATCCCGTTTCTCTCTGTCTATGCAGCTTTCAAGTCAGCGCTGGGAGGTTTCACGCGCAGCCTGGCGCTGGAGCTGGCTGGCGACCGCATCCGCGTCAACCAGATCGCACCCGAAACCACCGAAACGCCGCAAATGCCGGTCAGCGCAGTGATCAAACCCGAATACCGCGAGCGGGTCTCGGACTGGATTCCGCTCGGGCGTTTCGGCGAACCAGAGGATATGAGCAACGCCGTGTTGTTCCTGGCCAGCGATCTGGCCGGTTGGATCACCGGCACCACGTTGCATGTCGACGGCGGCGCGCTGGCCGCCGCCGGCTGGTATCGCACCCCGCAGGGCGGTTGGACCAATACGCCGGTGGTCGAGAGCGGTGGCTTTATCTACTGAGCCGCGCGCGATTGGTGCTGACACTTTGTACTGACTAATAGGGCAAAAAATGAACGTATTGGTAGTGGGCGGTAGCGGTCTGCTGGGCGGTCACGCGGCGTTATACCTGCAGCAGCAGGGTTGGAACGCCACCATAGCTTCGCGCAACGCACCGACAGCGCCGTCGCTGGCGGCATTGCCCTTCGTGGCGTTGGATTACACCAGCCAGAAGCTCGATGCTTCGTTGCTCCAAGGCTTCGACGCGCTGCTGTTCTGCGCTGGCCACGACATTCGCCATGTCGATATGGCAGGCGATCTGGCAGCTCAATGGCATGCCAACAATTCGCTGGCGATTCCGAATTTCTTCGCTCAGGCGCGCAATGCCGGCATCCGCCGCGCCGTCATGCTCGGCAGCTTCTACCCGCAGATTGCGCCGGAGTTGATCGATAGCAACCCCTACGTGCGCTCGCGCCATGAGTCATGCATGGGCGTTCGCGCACTGAATACGCCGGAGTTCGAGGTGATGTCGGTCAATGCGCCGTTCATGGTCGGTCACGTACCTGGCCTGCCGAACGCGATGTTCGAGGCCTACACCCGGTATGCCATGGGGCAGTTGGAGGGGATCCCGCCGTTCGGTCCCAAGGGCGGTACCAACTTCATGTCGGTGCAGTCGCTGTCCGAGGCGCTGTACAACGCACTGGTGCGTGGTGAGCCGGGCAAAGCGTATCTGGTCGGGGACGAAAATCTGTCCTTCACAGAGTATTTCCAGCTGTTCTTCGATGCGGCAGGCAATCGGCAGCAACTGCCGGAGCTGGATCAGGAGCACCCATTGCTACCCGATTCGGCGATCTATACCGGTCGCGGTAACTATGCGCGTTATGAGCCGGACGACAGCCTTGGTTATCGTCGTGGCGACGTGCGCAACGCGGTCGAGGCATTGGTGAAGACTTACCTGTAGCTCCGCACGCGCACATGCAAAGCCCGCTTCGCCGCCAGTGAGGCGGGCTTTTTGTCGTTCATTGAGTGCACCCGAGCACCTTCACGCTGGGCCCGCCAGATAGTCCGTTCCGAGGATGCCGGCAATCCATTTCGAGCCGAGGCTGGCGCCACCAGCACAGGAGCCTCGCATGAGCCAGCATCTGCACGATCAGCTTGAAATTCAGCAACTCCTCTATCGCTACGCCGATGCCGCCGACCGGCGCGACGCCGATGCTTTCTGCGCGTGCTTTCTCAACGGCCAGGTGCGAGTCAGCGGGCCGGGCTACGACCTCGACGACGGCCATTACCTCATTGGCCTGCTGCGCGAGCGCTTCGAGTGGACGATGCACAACGTGCACAACCATCTGTATCGGATCGAGGGTGACCGCGCTGCGGGGTTCACCTACTGCGTGGCCAGCCATCTGGTAGCAGCGCAGAACCAGCGTCTGGACATGTACATCCGCTACGAAGACGTCCTGCAGCGTAGCGATGATGGTTGGCGCTTCGTTTCCCGCCGCCTGCACGTCGGCTCCCAGCACGCCGTGGCTCTGGCTACAGATGAGTGACTGATTGCATAGCGTGCGCGGTGATTTACCAGCTGCAGACCCTGCGGGGCAGAGCCTCTCTTTGGTCAGGCGCTCCGCCTGATATTCCGGTAGTCCGAGCGGACGATGCTGCGTTCAGCCGCCGCTATCGATACTCGTCTCATTGCCTCAGGGACAGGTATGAACCGGAGCGCGTCGCCTCACTTGTTCTCCAAGCCCCGGCATTTCGCCGGTATCTGCCTTCTGAGCTTTGTCTCGTTGCAGCCCACAGGCTGCGCAAAAAGTCGTCGATTCAATAAGGAGAACAATATGCGACGTAAACAGTCCCTGTGCCTCGGGCTTACCGGTGTGCTCGCCTTACAGCTTTATTCCGGTCCGAGCCTGGCACAGCTGCCTGAAGATCAGATTGCCCGACTGGGCACCGAACTGACTTGCCTCGGCGCCATCAAGGCCGGGAATGCGGAAGGCACCATCCCCGAGTTCAGCGGCAAATGGTCCGGCGCGCCGGATGGCATCGACCCGAAAGCCAGCACCCATCCGCAAGACCCGTACGCTAACGAGCAGCCGCTTTTCGTGATCACCGCCGAGACGATGGATCGCTACGCCGAGCATCTGTCGGCTGGCCAAAAAGCGCTGTTCAAGCAGTACCCCGACACCTTCCGCATGCCGGTCTACCCGACACATCGCGACTTCTCTTACAACAAGGGCGTCTGCGACGCGACGCTGGAAAATGCGCGCATCGCTAAGCTGGTGAATAACGGCGAAGGCATCGAGGGTCGTGCGGGCGGGGTGATGTTCCCCATCCCTCAGTCAGCCGAAGAAATCCGCATGAACGCCACCATGGGTGGCCGCTACGCCTGGACGGAGGACTACATTTCGGACAATGCCTACGTCCTCAAGGACGGCAACGTCAACTGGGGGCGCGTGCATTCCCGCAACTCGGCGCCGGGCAACGAACCCAACAAAGTGATTTACACCAAAGATCTGGCCGCCTCGTCCTATTACAGCAACCTGACGTTGCTTCCGCTGCGCGACAAAGGTGAGGTGAACAACGGCATTCACACCTGGGATTACGTCGCCAAACCTTCGCAGAGCTGGCGCTACGATCCTGGCACCCGACGCGTGCGCCAGTCGCCGGGCTATGGCTATGACATGTCGTTCCCCGGTACCGGCGGCTCGATCACCGTGGACGAAGTGCGCATTTTCAACGGCTCCGGCCAACGCTACGACTGGAAGATCATTGGCAAGCAGGAGCTTTTCATCCCTGCGAATAACTACAAGATCCACGCCAAAACCCAGAAATATGCCGACATGCTGACACCGAACCACATCAACCCCGACGTGATGCGCTATGAGCTGCGACGGGTCTGGGTGATACAGGCGACGCTCAAGGAAGGTTACCGACACCTCTACGCCAAGCGCGACCTGTACATCGACGAAGACAGCTGGATGCCAGTGATGGGCGACAACTACGACACCCGTGGCGGCCTGTGGCGGACCTCCATGCTCAACACCATTCATCTTCCAGAGCTGGAAGGGTGGCAGGCGGGTGTCGGCCTTTACCATGACCTGGAGGCCGGAACCTATCTCGCGTTCAACCTCATCAACGAACAGCGCCGCGGCTACTGGCTCAACCGCGGCGATGTCTCTCCAGGCGATTTCGGCCCCGAAGCCGCCCGGCGCGCTGGCCAGTAACTCTCGGCACGAGGCGATGCCTTCTCGGTCAACCGGGTTGGTATTGCCTTCGGCGATGTGGCTGGAGTCTTTCGGTGAGTTACCTGGGCTGATTCGCTGGCATGGATGCCATGGACTGCCGACAACCATTTATTCGGTGGCTTCGCTCGTTTTGGCGCATGTTCCCGGCGGCAATTCATTAAGTTCGAAGAATGACGAAGGCCGGCCTACTAATCGCACATGATTAGATATAGAAGCTGCCGATGCTTATCATCCGGGAGTCTCGGCAGCTAACGGCCAAGAGCGGTCTTCGTTGGTTGCCCCGATAGACTGAACACGCAACCCCAATCCACATCCGATCTCGACAGTCGATGTAGTAGGTGCGCCTGCTGTTCGTCTATTCCTGATTTAAAAGACGGGGAGGTTCCCCTCTAGTGGAGGAATAACCTCCCGATACACCGTGATAGGCAGTCGGTCTCTCGCCAGCAGAGCTTCAATTGCTGCTAAGAAGCGATCAGGCCTTAACTTCAATATGTATGTGACGTTTTCTTCCGAGACTCACATGCCAGCGTGACTGGGCGGGGTCCAACACCTCGTCCCCGGACTGAAGCGTTTCCCCGTTCAGCCTCAAGCCACGACCTTGGGCCAAACGCCTCACGGCGCTCAGCGATCGTTCCATACCGCACTCCACCAAGGCGGCGGCGACGGTGAGGCCTCCGGTCAGTTTTGAGCGCTCGATGAAATGGACAGGCAAGTCGCTCGCCTGCGCACCGCCCGCGAACAGCCCTTGAGCAGCGGCGTTGGCTTGCTCGGCAGCTTGTTGGCCGTGGGCCAGCGCCGTCACGTGGTTGGCGAGAACGATCTTCGCTTCATTGATCGCGGCGCCTTCTACGTTGGCGAGGCGGTCCACTTCATCGAGGGGCAGCTCGGTGAAGAGCGCGAGGAAGCGGCGGACATCGCGGTCATCGCAATTGCGCCAGAACTGCCAGAAGTCGAAGGGCGACAGACGATTGCCGTCCAGCCACACGGCTCCGTTCAAGGATTTGCCCATCTTCTTGCCGTCGGCGGTGGCCAGCAGCGGCATGGTCAGGCCAAAGAGCTCACGCCCGTCGCGGCGCCGGCCGAGTTCTACGCCGTTGATGATGTTGGCCCATTGATCGGCGCCGCCCAGCTGCACGGTGCAGTCGTGACGCTTGGCCAGCTCGGTGAAGTCATGCGCCTGGAGCAGGGTGTAGCCGAACTCCAGGAACGACAAAGAGTTCTCGCGATCGAGGCGCTGGCGCACCGCATCAAAGGTCAGCAGACGGTTGATCGAAAAGTAGCGGCCGACGTCATTGAGGAACTGTAGGTAGCCGATCTGATCCAGCCATTCGGCGTTATCCACGACCTGACCGGCTGCATCGCCAAGGGTGAGGTAGCGTTCGAAGGTACGGGTGATGCCGAGGATATTCGCGTCGATCTGCTCGTTCGTGAGCACGGGGCGGCTCTCATCACGAAAGCTCGGGTCGCCGATACGTGTGGTCGCGCCACCAATCAACAGGATCGGGCGGTGTCCGGCCTTTTGCAGCCAGCGCATGAGCATCAAGCCCTGAAGATGGCCGACGTGCAGGCTATCTGCCGTGGCATCGAAGCCCAGGTAAACCGTGCGCGAGCCGCTTGCCAGGTGCGCGCGCAGCCCTTCGAGGTCGGTGGACTGGTGAATGAAACCGCGACTGGAGAGTGTCTCGATCAAATCAGTGTGAGAGGTCATCGTATAAACCCAAAGCCAGGCGCAATGCGGGTTGAGTATTGCAACCAGAAAATCATGAAAGCGATCCGAGAGGCCGTCCCCGTTCGGCTGGCACCTATTTAGATGTAGTGCCTTCTAACGGCAGGCCAATGATGCTGATCAGTTGGCGTAACGCATCGAGACGGCGGGAATAAGCAGCCTCGTTTCCATAGATAAGCTCGACGTGAAGGCTGTCAATCAACGCCAGGTAGATCTCGGTCAGCAAGCCCGTATGCCCTGATCCGATAGCCGGATATCGGCTTTCTAGTGAAGCCTGAAAACGCCCATGAATGTCTTTCAGGTAATACTCAAAGCCCGATTTCACTTTTTGTTCGATGGCGGCAGGGGGGTAGAAGGCTGCCCGCAGCAGAAAGCGTAACGCGGCGCTTTCGGCGTATCGGCTCTGAAGGTTCAGGACGTAACGCTCGCCAGGCGCCTGGCCGGTTTTTTCCGTCGAGAACTGAGCGTCGACGTAGTCCCGTTCGCTTTGCAGCGCGAGATTTAGGACCGAGGTGTACAGCTCATCTTTGCCTGTGAAATGGGCGTAGAGCGAGGCCTTCTTGATTCCAGCGCTGACGGCGATGTCGTGCAGCGACGCGGCGTCGTAACCTCGATCAGCAAAGTGCTGCAGGGCAAGCTGAACGATTCGCTCAGCGGCCGGAGTTAGGGTAGTCGAAGTCATAAGTTGCTCTTCTAGTGGCCAGCGAGGCTAAAGGTAGCATCGCCCCCTTTAGGCAGGCTTATCCATGTCAGTGCGCAAACCATTATCGCGCTGAGTGTCAGCAGTCCGGTCCATGCGATGGCTCCGTGCCCCAGCACTATGGCCGAAATGGGTGTAGCGCTGGATGAAACGGATAGCTGAAAGGCACCCAACAGGGCTGCTGTCGAACCCAGCGCACGCTCCTGGGAGGCCATGACGAGCGACATTAATGTCGACTCGGCAATGCCCAGCCCGAATAGCGCCAGTGCCATACCGGCGACAATGGCGGGCAGTCCGATCTGCGTGGTAGTAGCCACTAACGTCGTAAAGGCGCCCAGCGCGATGCAAATCACGCCGATCCAGGTCAGGCGATTGAGGCCCAGCGTCGCGACGAGCCTGCCAGCAAACATCGCACCACACAGAATGGCGATACCTGTCAAGCCAAACAGCACGCCGAAGGCTTGCGGGGTCAGTCCGTAGACTTCCTGGTACACCAGCGTCGCGCCGCCGATGTAAGCAAAGAGGAAGAAGAAGACCGCGGCGACCGCCAGCGTTGGCAGGAGAAAACGACGGTCATTGAAAATCGCAAGGTAAGTGCGGCATGCAGCACCGAGGCGCAGGGGCTCGCGCTTGTCAGCTGCTAACGTTTCGGGGAGGTTCAGCCAGCTGTTGATTAGCACGCCCACACCAAATAGAGCGAGCGTGAGCATCACGGCCCGCTAGCCGAAATATGAGTCGATGAAGCCACCCAGCGCCGGGGCCAGGATTGGCGCCACACCTTCAATGGTCATCAACAGCGCGAACAGCTTGGTGGCGGTTGCACCCCTGCTCACATCCCGAACGGTGCTCATGATCACTACGAGCGTCAGCGCGCTGCCCAAGCCTTGCACAAAGCGGAAACCAAGCAGTGTCGGAAGGGTCGGCGCCCATGCACAGCCCAGTGAGCATAGGGTAAACACGATTAGGCCAATCAAGAGCGGCCGACGGCGCCCATAGGCATCAACGAAGGGCCCGAACAGCAACTGCCCGGCACCCATGGCCAGCAGGAAGAACGTCAACGTTAGCTGGACACTGGCGAAACTCGCATCGTAATCCCGAGCAATTTCGGGAAGGCTCGAAAGGTACATGTCGACGGCAGACGGGCCCAAAGCTCCGATTATGCCCAAGCCGATAGCCAGCTTTAGCGGCACTCGTTCTTGTTGCACGGTATTCATCATCCAGTCTCGAAATAGTTTACAACCTACCGGTCGGTAGTGTTCGCGCATAATAGGTTTGGTTTCGTTGGGCGTCAATTGCATTTGAATGGCTTGAAGGTCGCGACTAGCGGAGCCTGGTGGCTAAACATGCCACCGGACTCGATAGTTTCCTGCGCACGAAGCTGCAACAACTGAAGAATGGTGAATATATTGAATCTGTCTTCTGAGAGGCCGCTTTTGGCCCAGAGTGTGTAAAAACACTTTTCTTATCGTGCGTGCTTCAGCCCATTGCTCTTGGGCGTGGCAATTTCCCGATTATTTACCGCGATCAGCGCCGGTAACGCTTCAGAGCGCATATGAAGCGCTTTGGCACCTCTTTGGGGCAGTAAAAGCCGGGCTTTTACGCCGCCATCGCCTTCAACAAGCCTTCGGTGCCGATGATTTTCATCACCCGCTTCAAGTTATAGGCGAGCACATTCAAGCTCATTTCAGCGCTCACCCCGTTCAGTTTTCGAGTCAGGAAGTGCGTTGCTCCCATCCATTGCTTGAGCGTCCCGAAGGGATGCTCAACAGTCCGCTTTCGAACCCGCATCATCTCCGGTGCTTGGTTCAGCCGGCGTTGCATTTTCTCCAGCACAGCTTCATGTTCCCAGCGCCTTACTCGACGATTTGTGCTTGGCGTGCACTGGGTTTTCAGCGTGCAACTCTGGCACTTTGAACTCCAGTAGCAGTGCATATTCATGCCTTTCTCAACGCTGGAGAATCGCCAGATCAGTGCCTCTCCCGCCGGGCAGGTGTATTCGTTTTTCGTCGGGTCATACACGAAGGCATCTTTGTTGAATCGGCCATCAGCCTTGGCGCTTGAAGTCATTGGCTTAGGCACGTAGGCCGTGATGTTTGCGTCGTGACAGGCAAGGATTTCTTCACCCTTGAAGTAGCCTCGGTCAGCCACCACGGACAGCGTTTCTGCGCCGACAGCTTCACGAGCCTGCTTCGCCATTGAACTGAGTTGGTCACGGTCGGAACCGCTGTTGGTGACCTCATGAGCAACTATTAAATGGTGCTGCGTATCGACAGCCGTCTGCACGTTGTAGCCGACGATACCGCTGCCGCGCGTCATCATCGAACGGGCATCCGGGTCGGTCAGCGAAACCTGTTTGTCAGGGGAATCGTTGAGCTGAGTTTCGATCCCCTGAAGCTCTTTCATCTGCGCTTTGAGCTTGGCGATTTTATCTTCCAGGCTGGCAGTGTCTGGCACGGAGGCGCTAGGAGTCTGTCGATCAGCCGCATCGAGCGCAGCCAAATAACGGCTGATGCTCGCCTCGATTTCTTCCATGCGCCGCTTCAGTTTGGCGCTGGTGAAATTGCGGTCACGGTTGTTCACTGCCTTGAATTTGCTGCCGTCGATGGCAACCAGATTTTCGCCAAACAACCCCAACTGTTGGCACAGCACAACGAACTGGCGGCACACGCCGCGAATGGCTTTGCTGTTGTCTTTTCGGAAGTTGGCGATGGTTTTGAAGTCGGGCATCAAGCGCCCGGTTAACCACATCAATTCGATGTTGCGCTGGGCTTCTCGCTCAAGACGTCGACTAGATTGGATGCGGTTGAGATAGCCGTAGATATAGATCTTCAGCAAAATCGCAGGGTGGTACGCAGGTCTGCCGGTTTCGGCTGGAATGACGCCATCAAAACCCAGCGTGACCAAGTCGAGTTCATCGACGAAGACATCAACCACCCGTACCGGGTTGGTATCGCTGACGTAGTCGTCGAGGCTCTCGGGAAGTAAGGTGCTTTGCCCTCGGTGCTCACCCTGGATAAACCGTTTCATGGGCTTCCCTTGCGATGAAATTCTCAGAAATCATAGCAAGGATATGTCCGGGCGTTTTTACACACTCTGGGCCGGAAGCGGACGCTCTGGTGATGTCTAGACGAAAGCTTGTCCAGATGCACCACGCGGCAGACGGCTTCGGCCTGGCAGTTGCGCCAGACGCTGCTGCCACTCGACTCGAGGTGACTGGGCGGGGTTGGCCTTTGCAGCCTCGGTCGCGGTCGCCGCGGTTTTCTCAGCCTTTGCAGCCGCTCTCAATTCAGCGAGGCTTGGCGTTTTGCGTACAGGTTCGCTGGCTGTCTTCTCGACAGAGCGGAGGCAGAGTTTGCATGTGACCTGGGTGATTTCCCGTGTGTTATCCAAGCTCGTCCCAGTGCGTCCACATGCAACATTTTCCTCGGACGCGAAAAAGTGAATGGCCAACGTATCGTCTCCTGCATTTTCGGGCGCGGGATTCTACACGGTCAGTCGAGTAAAGATCGAAATACCTAGATGCGAGCATGACCGGTAGGTCGAACAGACGATGTTGCGAATATCACGGCACGTTAGGTTCGGAGAAATCAACGCAGCTACAACCGCAGCGCCACCGTCGTGGCGCTGTGGATGGCGCCGTCAATGTAGCCCAGATCGCCGCAGTCGCCGATCCGCAGCACCTTGAGGCCGACGTTCTGCAGGCTGTCGGCCAGTGTGTCGTCGGGTTCGGCGCCGATGGCCAGGATCACCGAGTCGGCCGGCAATTGCTGGCTTTCGCCGTTGGCGTCGCGGTAGTCGACGCTGCTGTCGCGGATGCGCTCGATAGTGATGCCGGTCTTGAGCGGCACCTCGTGGCTGCGCAGGTTATCCAGCACCCGCCAGCGCCGCACGATGGCCAGTTCGCGGCCCAGGTGGCTTCCGGGTTCCAGTACGGCAACCTGGCGACCGCGCTCGACGAGGAATTCGGCCAGTTCCAGGCCGACCAGACCGCCACCGACGATGACGACGCGTTTGCCCAGCGGCATCCACAGGCGCGACAGCGTCTGGATGGCCTCGGTGCTGTTGGTGGCGCCGGTCAGGCTGCCGGCTTTCATCAGCGTGCGCTGGGTGAGCGACAGCTTCTGTTTGGCGATCTCCTCGGCGCGGTCGCCGGTCATCAGCCGGCGCAGCTCGTCGCCGCTCCAAACATGTTTAAGGTCAGCGCCGGGGATCGCCGGGGCGGCGCGGCGGGCGCCGTTGGCGACCAGCACTTCGTCAACCTCTAGCGACTTCAGCAGTTCAGGCGTCGCGGCGGTGCCGAGGCGGATATCGATCGGCAGGGCGCGGACCTGGTGCACCAGGTTGTCCAGCAGCCGGCCGTTTTCGTGATAGGCGAGGGCGGCGAAGAACAGGGTGCCGCCGAGGCGTTCGCTGCGCTCGAGCAGTGTGACCTTGTGCCCGCGCAGGCTGGCGATGCGTGCCGCTTCCAGGCCTGCCGGGCCGCCGCCGACCACGGCGATGTGGCGCGGCCGCTCGGCCGGCATGATGACCGCCTCGTGCTCGTGTCCGGTGAAGGCGTTGACCGCGCACTTGACCCGCCGGTTGATGAAGATCTGGCTGACGCAGGTGTAGCAATAGATGCACGGCCGGATGCTGTCCGGGTCGCCGGCGGCGAGCTTGTTGGGCAGCTCCGGGTCGGCCAGGAGCTTGCGTGCCATGGCAATGAAATCGCATTTGCCCTCGGCGATAGCGCGGTCGGCGACGTCCGGTTCCAAGCGGCCCACGGCGATCACCGGAATCCCCACGGCCCCACGCACTTCGGCTGCCCAGCCGAGATAGCCGGCCGGTTTGTGCAGGAGCGGCGCGTCGGTGAAAGCGGTGCCGGTGGTGACCCGCGCATAGGCTGAAACCGACACCGCATCGGCGCCGGCGTGTTCGGCCATCCGGGCCACCTGGCGGGTTTCCTCCAGCGTGATGCCACCGGGCGTGTGCAGCTCGTAGGCATCCAGCCGTAGCCAGACACCAAAGGTATCGCCAACGCGCCGGCGGGTCTCGGCGAGCACCTCGCGCAGCAGGCGCGAGCGATTCTCCAGGCTGCCGCCATATTCGTCGTCGCGCTGGTTGTGATAGGGCGAGAGGAAGCCGGCGATGATGTAGTTGTGCGCGGCGTGAATTTCCACACCGTCGAAGCCGGCCTGCTGGGCACGTACGGCTGCGGCGGCGAACCATTCGACCATCTGCGCGATGTCGTCGCGGTCCATCACGCGGATGCGCGGGCCGGAGCCGATGCCCCGCGATGAGCTGACGAAATTGGCTATTTCCTCCGAGGTCAGCGCGTCCATGATGTCGCTCTTGACCGGTGTCGGCATGGACGGCACCCAGAGTTCGCGGCCTTCGGCCATGTCACGCACCGACACCTTGCCGGCGTGCTGCAACTGCATGGCGATTTTCGCACCATGCTTGTGGACCCGTTCGGCCAGTTGCGCGAGGCCGGGGATGAAGTCGTCACGCGAAACGCCGACCTGCCAGGGTTCAGCGGTGCCGGCCGGGTAGGCCACGGCACACACACCCATGATCAGAAGGCCGGCGCCACCGGCGGCACGGGCCTCGTAATAGGCCTGGATGCGCTCGCCGCAGTGGCCGGTTTGCTCGGCGAAGTTCGAGCCCATCGGCGCCATGACGATGCGGTTGCGCAACGCGAGGTTGCCCAACCTGCCGGGTGAAAGCAGGTGCGAATAGCGAGTCATTTGAATGTCCTTTCCCGTGGCGGCGGTTCAGTCTTCCTGGAGGAATTCGAGGCACTGGCGGTTGAACAGCTCCGGATGTTCGACCTGAACCCAATGGCCGCAGCGGTTGAGCAGCGTGAAGCGGGCGTTGCGCGCATGTTCGAGCAGCTTGAATACGCCGCTCGGCGGGTTGAATACATCGTCGCTGCCCCAAAAGCCGAAGATCGGGCAGTTCAGCTCGCCGAGGCGCTCGGTCATGTTCGGCACCAGCATGGTGGAGAACAGATTGGCCGGTTGGCTGGGTGCTACCGCGGCGCGTTCGGCGAGGATGGCCTCGGTCAGGTTGGACGGATCGAATACCTGCAGCTGCATCACGTGGCGCATCTGTTCGATGCCCATGGGGCCGGCGGCAAAGGTTTCCACCATGCGCTGGATGCCCTTCATCTTGAAATAGGTCTCGCGTTCCTCGACGCCGCCTGGCGCCAGCAGGATCAGCTTCTCGACCCGCTCCGGGTGGGCCAGGGCGGTGCCCAGGGCGATGGCGCCGCCGAGGGAGTTACCCAGCAGGGTGCAGCGGTCGATGCCGAGCGAATCGAGCAGCGCGTGCAGGTGGGTGATGAAGAAGTCGAGATGGTATTGGGCATCCGCTGGTTTGTCGGAGCGGCCAAAGCCGGGCAGGTCGACGATGATGTTGCGGTAGCCGGCCTGTTCGAAGACCGGGTAGTTGCCCTTGAAGTTGCTATAGCCGCTGGCACCCGGCCCGCTGCCGTGCAGCCAGACCACGATCGGTCCTTCACCGATATCCAGATAGTGCAGGGTCAGGCCGGTTTTCAGGGGGACGTACTTGCCGGTGGGCAGCGGCAGGTCATGGCTTTGCTCGGTCATTGAGTAGTCCTCGTCTCAGGCGGTAACGGCTTCGGCTTTGGCCTTGGGGTCAGGGGAGGCGTCGAGGGTCTGGCGCCGGTAGCGGGGTACCGCCAGGGACAGGCAGATCACTGGAACCAGCAGAAGTGCAATGGTGCTGGCCATGGCGTAACGCAGGGCTTCGTCGCCGATGGCGGCGCGGAAAAGGTCGCTCAGCACCCCGACCACCAGCGGACCGAGCCCAACGCCCACGAGAGTGACGCCCATCAGGAACAGCGCTGTGGCCTGGGCCACCTTGGCCGGTGGGAACAGGCCGCTCATGGCGCCGAAACAAGGCACCGTCCACCAGGTGGCAAAGAAGGCGAAGCCTATATAGAAGAAGAAAGCAGTCGGTACGCTGTTGCCCGCGATGGTGAGGGCGACGCCGTCGGGCCAGAAGAAAAACAACAGGCCGAAGGGCACGCTGATGAGCGTGCCAAGCGCCGCCACACCGACCTGCCAGCCGGCATCGCGAGCCGTCAAACGGTCGGTAACGATCCCGCAGGCAAGCGTGCCGAGGGCTGCGGCTGAACCGCCGACGATGCCGATCAGAAAGCCGGCTTCCTGAATGCCTAAGCCGTGGGAGCGGATCAAAAAGCTTGGGTTCCATGTGCCGATGGCATTGCCAGCGACAGCGGCCAAGCTACCCGCGATCAGAATCAGCCGATAAGACGACAGGCCGAGCATGCTCCGCACGGTTTTCAGGAATGACTCCTGGCGAATCTGCGTCGACACCGGTGCGGGGCGCGGCGCTCTCACCGTGAAGGCCAGCAACAGGCCGATCAGGATGCCCGGCGCGCCGATGATGATGAACGCCGCGCGCCAGCCGTAGTGCTCGGCTACCCAGCCGCCAGCACCGAGGCCCAGCGCCAGGCCGAGCGGCGGCCCCATCATGAAGATCGACAGCGCCCGCGAGCGCAGCCGCGCCGGGTAGAGATCGGCCACCATCGCCACCGAAGGCGCCGAGCCGCCGGCCTCGCCGACCGCCACCAAAATGCGGAACGCCAGCAGCATGGCGAAGCTGGTGGCCACGCCGCAAAGCATGGTCATCAGGCTCCAGGCAATGCACGACAGCGCCACTACAGGCTTGCGTCCGATGCGGTCGGCGAGGCGCCCCATGGGCAGGCCGAACACGGTGTAGAACAGCGCGAAGGCAACGCCGGTTAGCAGGCCGATGAGGGTGTCGGACACGCCAAATTCGAGCTTGATCGGCTCGATGAGGATCGACACGAGATAGCGGTCAATGTAGTTGCAGACGTAGATAAGGGCCAGCACGCATAGGGCGTAGTGGCTATGCCAGGTGACTCTCGGGGAGCTGCTCACGATAGGCGTTCCTGTCTTGTTCTTGTCATTGTTGCCGGGATCATCGGCGGGGTAGTCGGCGCGCCACATCGTCCATTCAGACCAGTGCCGAGCTCGTCTCCCGGCCCTGCGAGTCGGCTGCCGGCCTTTAGTCTCAACGGACGATGTTTCGCTTGCTGGTGGCATGAATCATCCGCTCCAACGCAACTGGCTCGTCAGGCCCGAAAGCCGACGACCCATACAGGAGGAGCAGGCATGAGACTCGAAGGCAGAATTGCATTTGTGACCGGCGCCGGGCAGGGAATGGGGCGGGCCATCGTCCGGCACTTTGCCGAGCAGGGCGCCACTGTGTACGCCGCGGACATCAACGTCGAGGCACTGGAAGAAACCGTTGCCGGGTTGGGCGAGCGAGGCCGTGTACAGCGCTGCGACGTGACCGACGAAGCTTCGGTGAACGCAGCGTTCGAGCGCGTCGTCAGCGAGTCGGGTCGCCTGGACATCCTGGTCAACAACGCCGGCATCGGTTCCCACGACGCCTTTCTCGACACACCGTTGGAGCACTGGAATCGGGTGATCGGGGTGAACCTGACCGGCGCCTTCCTCTGCAGCCGCGAGGCGGCCCGGCTGATGAGTCAGGCCGGCGCTGGCGCCATCGTCAACCTGGCCAGTACCGCTGCCATGACGGGCGAGGGGCCCAGCCATTACTGCGCCAGCAAGGCTGGGATCATGGGGCTGACGCGCAGCACCGCCCGTGAGCTGGCCGCCAATGGCATCCGCATCAACACCCTGGTTCCCGGCCCGACCGACACGCCGATGATGGCCGGCATTCCCGCCGAATGGATGGAGGCGATGGTTAAGGCCATTCCTCTGGCTCGCCTCTGCCTGCCGGAGGAAATCGCTCGGGTCGCGGCCTTCCTCGCCAGCGACGACGCCAGCTTCATCACCGGACAGAACGTCGCCGTCAACGGCGGCATGGCCTTCCTCTGAGGACACGCACATGACATCTCGCATGACAGGAAAGATCGCATTTATCACCGGCGGCGGCTCCGGCATCGGCGCGGCCACGGCTCACCGCCTGGCCGAGGAGGGCGCCACGGTGATCGTCTGTGGTCGCCGCGAAGCGCCGTTGGCTGAAGTGGTCGAAAGCATCCGCAAGAATGGCGGACGCGCCGAATTCAAGGTGGCCGACGTCAGTGACGAGCAGGCCTTCGTCGGTGCCATCGAAGCGGTGGCGGCCGAACACGGGCGCCTCGACGTGATGGTCAACAACGCCATGGCTTTCACCTGGGGTGCGGTGGACAGCATGTCCACCGAGGATTGGCGCGCCAACTTCGCGACTACCGTGGACGGCACCTTCTGGGGCACGCGCACCGCCATGCGCCTGATGAAGGACAGCGGCGGCGGTTCCATCGTCAACATCGCCTCCATTTGCGGCCTGTTCGGGACCGCCTGGATGTCCGGCTATTCGGCGGCCAAGGCCGCGGTGATCAACTTCAGCCGCGCGGTGGCCTCCGAAGGCGCAGCGGTCGGGGTGCGCTGCAACGTGGTGGTGCCCGGTGTGGTGGCGACGCCGTCGACGGCCGGCATGCTCTCCGACGACCAGACGCGCATCAACACCGAAAAGCTGATCCCCATGCGCCGCGTTGCCCGGCCCGAAGAGCTGGCCAACGCCGTGCTGTTCCTCGCTTCTGACGAGTCCTCCTACATCACCGGCGCCAGCCTGCCTGTCGATGGCGGGCGCAGTTCGGATCTCTACACGGTGCTGGAGTGATTCCCGGCCCCGCCGTGCAACCGACCCGACAGCAAGGTGAAACCATGGACCAGCAGGCACTTGTGCAACGCATCGACCGGCTCGAGTCGATCGAAGCCATCCGGCAACTGGCGGGCAGGTACTCCCTGTCCCTGGACATGCGCGACCTCGATGCGCACGTCAATCTGTTCGCCCCGGACATCCGCGTCGGGCGCGAGCGGGTCGGCCGGGCGCACCTTAAAGCCTGGGTGGACGACACCCTGCGCCACCAGTTCAGCGGGACCTCGCACCACCTGGGCCAGCACATCATCGAGTTCGCCGATGCCGACCATGCAACCGGCGTGGTGTATTCCAAGAACGAGCATGAGGCCGGCGCCGAGTGGGTGATCATGCAGATGCTCTATTGGGACGACTATGAGCGCATCGACGGGCAGTGGTACTTCCGCCGCCGCCTGCCTTGCTACTGGTACGCCACCGACCTGAACAAGCCACCGATTGGCGACATGAAGATGCGCTGGCCGGGACGCGAGCCCTACCACGGCACCTTTCACGACCTGTTTCCTTCCTGGAAAGCGTTCTGGGCAGAGATGCCCGGCAAGGAGGAGCTGCCAGAAGTGGCGGCACCTGCTCCGCTGGAAGGCTTCCTGCGGCAGATGCGCGGCGACACGCCGGCGCCGCGCATCCGGGTCCGCTGAGGAGGCATGCCATGAATACGCTTTTCGCACCCGTACGCTTCGGTGACCTGGAGCTGGCCAACCGCATCGTCATGGCGCCGATGACCCGCAGCCGAGCCGGCAGCGACCATGTACCCACCGCCGTTATGGTGGACTACTACGCCCAGCGGGCCAGCGCCGGGCTGATCGTCGCCGAGGGCACATCGCCTTCGGCCGACGGCATTGGTTACTGCCGCACACCGGGCATCTACAACGACGAGCAGATCCAGGCCTGGCGCCAAGTGACCGAAGCGGTACATGCGCGCGGTGGGCGGATCGTTCTGCAACTGATGCACTGCGGCCGTGTCGCTGCTCGGGCCAACAAGCCGGCCGGTAGCCGCAGTGTTGCGCCCTCGTCAGTGGCGGCTAACGCCAAACTGTTCACCGACACCGAAGGCATGGCTGACACCGACCTGCCGCATGCGCTCACACTGGACGAGATCGCCGAGGTGATTGGCGACTATCGCCAGGCGGCGCTCAATGCCCGCGCCGCCGGCTTCGACGGGGTCGAGCTGCATGGCACCAGCGGCTATCTGCCGATGCAGTTCATCGCCACCAACAGCAACCACCGTGAGGACCGCTACGGCGGCCCGCTGGCGAATCGTGTCCGCTTCACTTTGGAGGTCTTGGAGGCCATGGCCGGCGCCATCGGAGCCGGGCGCGTCGGCCTGCGCCTGTGTCCGGGCAACCCATACAACGATGTCGAAGACCCCAATCCCCAAGCCACCCTCGAGGCGCTGCTGGCCGGTATCGACGGCCTGGGCCTGGCCTACCTGCACATCATGCGCTCACCGGTTCCGGGCCTGGATGCCTTCGCCATTGCCCGCCAAGGCTTTAGCGGCGCGCTGATCGTCAATGACGGCTTCGATGGCGACAGCGCCGCACGCCAGCTCGAGGCCGGCGCGGCGGAGGCGGTGTCGTTCGCCCGCCATTACATCGCCAACCCTGATCTGGTGGAGCGCCTTCGTGAGGGGCAGGCACTGGCCCGCTTTGACCGCCACACCCTTTATTCACCCGGACCCGCTGGCTACAGCGACTACCCGAACCGGGCCCTGGAATCTGTCCTGGAGTAAGCATGAGCACGACCGGCATGGCATACGCACAAGAACAACAAAACCTGCAATCGGACGTGGTCCCGCGCGAGCAGACCCAGCAGATGCTGGACCGGCGTTCGGCCGCCGCTGGGGCGATCAAGCCGGCGGATCTTTACACCCTGGCCGACCGTCTGGAGGCGCAGGCTGCACGCTTCGCCACGCGCGATTTTCTGATCTATCAGGGCCGTCGATACAGCTACGCCGAGGTCGATGCGCGGGCCAACGCCTTCGCCCATGCGCTACGCCAGCAGGGCTTGTCGCGCGGTGACGTCTGCGCGCTGGCGATGGAGAACCGCCCCGAGTTTTTCTTCGCCTGGTTCGGCATGGCCAAGCTCGGTGTGGTGGCCGCGCTGATCAACCACAACGCGACTGGCGCGCCGCTGCTGCATGCGCTGCAGACTACCGCTGCCAAGGCCGTGGTGGTCGGCGAGGAATGCCTGCAGCCTTTCGCCGATACGCCGGACGCCGCGCGCTACCCCTTGCTGCTGGTGCGTGACGAGGAAAAGCCGGCCGCCGCCGAGCTGCTGCGCCTGGCCGATGTCGGGTTCGACGATGCCTTGGCGCAGGCCTCAGAGCAGCAGGTCGATCCGGCCTTGCGTGCCGGTATCCGCGCCGAAGAGACCATGCTGCTGATCTTCACCTCCGGCACTACCGGGCTGCCCAAGGCGGCCCGCTACAGCCACATGCGCTGGATGTCCTCGGGTGACGTGATGGAAGTCACCCTCGGTGTCGAGCCAGCAGACGTCTTCTACTGTTGCCTGCCGCTCTATCACGGCGCGGCGGCCACCTCGGTGACATCCACCGCGCTCAAATCTGGCGCCTCCATTGTGTTGCGGCGCAAGTTCAGCGCCAGCGCCTTCTGGCAAGACGTACGTACGCACGGCGTCACCGTATTCCAGTACATCGGCGAGATCTGCCGCTATTTGCTCAACCGCCCGGTGCAGGCCGATGATCGTCAGCACAGCTTGCGTTGCATGCTCGGCGCCGGGCTGTCGCCCGAGACGTGGCAGCGCTGGGTGGAACGCTTCGGCGAGGTTCCCATTTTCGAGGGCTGGGGCTCCACCGAGGCCAACTGCGCCATCATCAACCTCGATAACCGCGCAGGTTCCTGCGGCCGGGTGCCGTTCTGGGACAAAACCAACGTGCGGCTGATCCGTTACGACAACGAGACCGGCCACCTGCGTGACGAGCGCGGATTCTGCATTCCCTGCCAGCCGGGGGAGGCGGGCGAGGCGGTTGCGTTCATCGTCGACCATCCGGAAATCGGCGGCGGGCGTTTCGAGGGCTACACCTGTGCAAAGGCCACCGAAAGCAAGATATTGCGAGGGGTCTTCCAGGACGGCGACGCCTGGTGGAGTTCGGGCGACCTGTTGCGCTACGACGAGGACGGCTACTGCTACTTCGTCGATCGCATCGGCGATACCTTCCGCTGGAAGAGCGAGAACGTTTCGACCCAGGAAGTCGCCGATGCGCTCGGTGACTACCCGGGGCTGGAGCTGATTAACGTTTATGGCGTGAAGGTGCCTGGCCACGAAGGCCGCGCCGGGATGGCCTCGGTCCTCATGCAGCCGGGACAGGCGTTCGACCCGAAGGCGTTCTTCGAGCTCACCGCCACCCGCTTGCCGCGCTACGCCGCGCCGGTGTTCGTGCGGGTCTGCGCCAGTGCCGACATGACCAGTACCTTCAAGTTGCGCAAAATTGACCTGCAGCGCCAGGGCTATGACCCGCGCCAGTTTGAAGACCCGCTGTACATACGCGACGAAGCCAGCGGCAGCTACCAGCCTTACAGCGTCGAGCTGCTGGCCGCCAACGATCTCGTGCCTTTCGTCAGTGAGCGCAGCTCATGAGCGCGCCATCGCTGGAACACGAGCTGCGCTTTCCCTGGGCGGAACCGCCGGCGCCGGGCGAGGTGCAGGAAGTTGCCGAGGGCGTGCTCTGGCTGCGCATGCCGCTGCCGTTCGGCCTGGATCACATCAACCTCTACCTGCTGCGTCACGGCGATGGCTGGGTTGTGGTGGACACGGGACTGGGCATCGCGCGCAGCCGGGAAGTCTGGGAGCGTGTATTCGTCGAGGTGATGGGCGGCTTGCCGGTGCTGTCGGTGATCTGCACGCATTGTCATTTCGATCACACAGGGCTGGCGGCCTGGCTGACCGAGCGGTTCCGCTGCCCGTTGTACATGACCCGCGGTGAGTTCCAGGCGATGCACGTCTCGCCCGAGGGCAGCGAGCCGGGCTGGGAATTTCACGACTTCTATCGCCGCGCAGGCCTGAACGACGAAGAGATCGCCGGGTTGATGCCGACCATCGAGAGCCTGCGCTTCGATGCAGGGCATCCGCGCAGCTATCGCCGCCTGCGTGAAGGGACGCTGCTGAAGATTGGCACGCGCCACTGGCGAGTCGTAATCGGCGCCGGCCATTCGCCCGAGCATGCCTGCCTTTTGAGCGAGGACGACCAGCTGCTGATCTCCGGCGATCAGGTGCTGCCGCGCATCACTTCCAGCGTGCTGGTCGGGGCGGGCGAACCCTGTGCCAATCCCCTGGGCGACTGGCTCGACTCGCTCCACCGGCTGCGCGCGGTGCCCGATGAGGTGCTGGTGCTGCCGGCCCATGAGCGGCCGTTCTTCGGTCTGCACCGGCGCCTGTATCAACTACAGCAGCACCACGAGCGGCATCTGGCCGAACTGGTGGAGCGCATCGAGGGAGTCATGACGGCAGCCGAGCTACGGCCGCTGTTATTCCCCCGCATCAAGGGCGCATTCGATCTGCTGATGTCGCTGGGCGAGACCCTGGCGCATATCCATTACCTGGTCGAGAAGGGAACGCTGACGCGCGAGCAGGCGGACGGGACCTGGCGGTTTCGCCGGACCGACGCGAGCTCCCAGGGGTTAGACCTGCCGGAAGACATTCACATCTGAGCAGGGCGGACATTTGTAGGAAAGCACCTAACGGTCTGTGACCAAAAATCGGGAGATCCAACAATGAAAAACAATAAGAAGACCTGTCCTGACAATCAGCGGTGCGAATTCCGGCTCGCGGGATTGGCGGTGGCCGTCTGTCTGGCTTCGCAGGCGCCCGCGGCGCTGGCTGGCGACACGGTGTATTTCGACAATGGCGTGACGATGGATTGGAGCCTGACCACCAGCTACGGGATCGGCATGCGGACCGAGAGTGCCGATGACGATCTGCTGGGAGACATCAATGCCGACGATGGCAACCGCAACTTCGATCGCGGCAGTCTGGTTACCCATCGGGTCAGTGCGCTGGGCGAGATGATCTTGCGCAAAGACAATTACGGTGCCGTGGTGCGCGCCAACGCTTTCTACGACGACGCCTATCAAGGCACGAATGACCACGACGCGCCGGCCCGGGCAAATAAATTCGGCGACCATGACGAGTTCACCAGCGGCACCGAATACTACAGCGGTGCGCGCGCGCGTTTTCTCGATGCCTATGTATTCGGCGGCTGGCGCTTCGACAACGGCCAGAGCCTGGACGTGAACGCGGGCCGTCACGTGGTCGCCTGGGGCGAGAGTCTGTTTTACCCCGGCGTATCCGGCGCCCAGTCTCCGGCGGACGCGGTCAAGGGCTCGCTGCCGGGCGTGGAGGTCAAGGAGATCATCCTGCCGGTGGGGCAGGTCTCGGCGCTGTGGAACATCAACCCCAACTTCAGCTTGGGCGGTTACGTGCAGTACGAATGGAAGGGCACCGAATTGCCGCCGGTGGGTAGTTACCTGTCCACGTCCGACATCATCGGGCCAGGACGCGACTTCATGAATGTGGGAATCCCGCTGGGCGGCGGAAACGTGTTCAACCAGCGGGTGCTCTATGCTGGCGCCGATGAGCCTCGTGACAGCGGCCAGTGGGGTGTGCAGGTGCGCTACCGGCCGAACTTCGATTGGGAGCTTTCCGCCTTCCACATTCGTTACCACGACAAGAGTCCGGCTGGCTTGACCACCTATAACGGCATGGTGGAAGTTGCGCCGGGCCTGGTGTTACCGCTGCCGACCGAATACCGCATCAATTACTACGAAGACATCAAGCTCACCGGCCTAAGCTTCTCCACCCGCCTAGGCGACACTCAGGTCAGTGGTGAGTGGAGCTATCGCGACGGCGCACCGGTCAACGTCCTCAGCCCGCAAGGCGCCCCTCAGCACACCCGAGGCAGCGGTCAGCAGATGCAGTTGTCGTTCATCCACATCCTGGGTGACCGTCCTTGGGCCAACCAGACGACCCTGACCGGGGAAGTCGTTCATGTGCGGGCCGATAGCGTGCGGGACCACCGGCAGAGCGGAAGCGACGACTTCACCTACCGGACCGCCACCGCCTGGCAAAGCAAGACCGCGTCGGCATACCAACTCGGCGTAGAACTGAGCTACCCAGGTGTCGCCAATGGTTGGGACATGATCGTACCGGTTCGCTTCTCTCACGTGGTCGAGGGCGCAACACCGCTGCAAGGCGCCATCCAGGGCGCGAAGGGCGACATGCGGCTGACCTTTGGCACCACGTTCCGCCGACTTGGCAACTTCGAGGTCGCCGTGAACTACAACACCTTCCTCGGTGAACCCGATCCGATCCGCCGCAAGCTGGCCGACCGTGATTACGTCACCCTGGCGGCGAAATATTCGTTCTGATCAAGTCTCTTGTTAGAGCAAGCCCCGGAAAACCGCCGGGGCTTGCTCGTTTCTGGGGAAGACGTTTGCCAATGACCGATGGATGCGTCGGTTCGCTTTGAACTCAAGGCTTGATGTCGGACGCGCTCAGCGTGATGCGTTGCAGGTAAAGATCACCGATTGCGAAAGATGCGCAGTCACTGCCGGTGCATGTTTGCAGAGGCTGGACAGCAGAGCCAGGCGTGGTTTCCCAAGGCATGTTGGGTGAGGCAAGCCAAAGGACTATGCCGGCGATGGCCACAAAACGAAGAGAGTCGAGCATGGTTCGGCCTGCTATTGGCTAAGGGGGCGGCGCTGGATCAGTTCTTCGTGTCCATCGCGCTTTGGATGACGTAAGCGCGAATGGCCTCGACGCCCGCCTCATCGAGGCTGCTGGAGAACGACGGCATGCCACGCGTTTCGAGTAGCCCATCGAGCGGCGGTCGACGGAATGCGTCGGCGCTCTGCAAATAGGGCGAGCGACGCAGATCAGGCACGCCGGCGCCCGCCACTGCGGCGGCGCCGTGGCAGACCATGCAGTAACGCGTATACAGCTGTGCTCCGTGTTGCAGGGTAGAAGCATCCGCCGTCAGCTTCGGCAGCGGCGGCATTGGCGGGCGGGAATCAGGTTCGGGCATGGGTGCGTTGCCGCCGAGCTTCCAGACAAAGACGCCACCGTGGGCCGGCATGCCCTGGCGCGGCAGGAGTGCGCTGGCCGACAGGTGCATCGAGCTGCCAAATCCGGCCGCTGCGGCGATGTACTGCACGCCGCCGAGGCTGTAGCTGATCGGGCCACCCAGAATGTCCAGCCATGTATCGCTTTGCCAAAGGCGCTTGCCGGTTTCGGCGTCATAGGCGTGCAAGCCGCCCCCACCTTGTCCTTGAAACACCAACTGGCCGGCCGTGGCCAGCACACCACCGTTCCACAGACCGGGGTGTTCACTGCGCCAGACCTCGCGGCGCTTGGCCGGGTCCCACGCCAGCAGATGCCCGCTCATGCCTTCGCGAGCCTGTGCCAGGCTCTTCGCATCGGCCGGCAGCGGGTGGTCCTGTATTCCGGTGTTCCAGCGCCCCGACTCAACGCGAAACGGCTGCGCTTTCATCATGAATGCCTGGCTTTGCTGCGCGGGGATATAGACCAGGCCGGTCAGCTGGCTCCAGGCCATCGGCTGCCAGTTGTGTCCGCCGATCTGCGAGGGCATCACCAGCGCTGGTTGCCCGGCGGGATAGCGGGCGCCAGGTATTTCCACCGGGCGTCCGGTGGCCATATCCACATGGCTAGCCCAACTGGTGGGGACGTAGTTGGTTGCGCTGAGCAGCTCACCCGTCTCGCGGTCGAGCACATAGAAGAAGCCATTTTTCGGCGCTTGCATCAGCACCTTGCGCATGCGCCCATCGAGCTTGAGCTCGGTGAGGATCAACTGTTGCGTGGCGGTGTAATCCCAGCTGTCGCCGGGCGTGGTCTGGTAGTGCCAGACGTACTCGCCTGTCTGCGCGCGCACCGCGACGATGGAAGAGAGGAACAGGTTATCGCCGCCGCCAGGGCTGCGCAGGTCGCGATCATGCGGGGAGCCGTTGCCGACCCCGAAGTAAAGCAGGTCCAGCTGCGGGTCATAGGCCATCGAGTCCCACACCGTTCCGCCGCCGCCCAGCGCCCACCATTCGCCGCTCCAGGTGGGTTCGGCCAAGGCCTTGAGCGGCTTGTCGGAAATCTGCCCGTCGGGTCCATCGGCGGGATTGCCGGGCACCGTGTAGAAGCGCCAGCGCAACGCGCCGCTGGCCGCATCGTAGGCCGACAGGTAGCCGCGCACGCCATACTCGGCGCCGCCGTTGCCGATCATGACCAGATCGCCAATCACCCGAGGTGCGCCGGTAATGGTGTAGGGGCGCTCCGGATTGGTGGTCTGTTCCGACCAGAGCAGGGCCCCGGTTTTGGCGTCGAGTGCCTGAAGGCGACCGTCGATCGTGCCGACGAATACGCGACCGTCCTCCACGGCTACCCCGCGATTGACCACGTCGCAGCAAGCCACTGCGGCCTTGCTCGCTGGCACCTGAGGGTCATGCTGCCAGCGCAGCGCGCCGCTTCTGGCATCCATGGCGTACACCACGCCCCAAGGGCCACTGACGTAAAGCGTGCCGTCGACCATGAGCGGCGTCGCCTGCACGCCGCGCGGGCGGTCGAAGCGAAACTGCCAGGCCAGACCCAGCGTGCCGACGTTGTCGCGGTCGATCTGCGCCAGCGGCGAGTAGCGGGTTTCACCGGCGTCGCGGCCGTGCTGCGGCCAGTCATGGTCGGGCAACGCGGCGCCGAAACCTGCTGGTAGATAAAGCGCCAAGGCGAACGGCAGCAGATGGCGAAACAGGCGGGTTTGCATGGCCCATCCTTATTGTTGTTTTCAGGAACTCTGATGATCGTTCCGCTCGGTGTTGGCGGCCTCGTCCATATGGCGTACGGCGTGCCGGTCGACGTCCAGGGGTTCCCCATAGGCCTTATGGACGATGCCGACAGCCTCCCTGCGCTGGCACTTTGGGCTCGAACAACAACAACCGAGCGGCCGCGCACCACCGGCCAGAGCTCACCGAGCGTTCGAGACGAGGTAGCGAAGCATGGGACTCAAAGGACAGGCGGCTATCGTCGGCGCCGCACAGTACAAGCCCGAGAAATACGCCACGGCACCGCGCATGTTCCATCTGGAGCAGGTGGCGGATCTGGCCGCGCGCGCCCTAGCCGATGCCGGTCTGAAAGCCGAGGATCTCGACGGGCTGGTCATCAACGGCCCGCATTTTCATGAAGCCTCGGTATTCGTGCCGGCGATGGCAGCCGAATACTTGGGCTTGGCAGTGAATTTCGCCGAGGTGGTGGACCTGGGCGGCTGCACCGGTATGGGTATGGTCTGGCGTGCGGCGGCGGCGATCGAGCTGGGGCTCTGTCAGGCAGTGCTCTGCGTGTTGCCGGCGCGGATGGCCCCGATGGGGCCGGACGAGGACCCCAGCGCGATGATGCGCGCCATGCGCTTCGGCGGTCACAGCACGAACTACGGCGCGCCCGAGGCGGAATTCGACCTGCCCTACGGACACATGGGGCAGAACACCGGCTACGCGATGATTGCCCAGCGCTACGCGGCGCGCTACGGCTACGACCCGGTGGCCATGGCGAAGATCGCCGTGGATCAGCGCACCAATGCCCAGGCCAATCCAGAGGCAATCTTCTGTGGTCAGCCGCTGACCATCGAGGACGTGCTCAACAGCCGTATGGTGGCAGACCCGCTGCGAATTCTGGAAATCGTCATGCCGGTGGCCGGCGGCGCGGCGGTGATCGTCGCCTCGAAAGAAGTGATGGCGCGTGCGCGCAACCGTGGCGCGGTGGTGACCGGCGTCGGCGAGCGACTGGGTTACAAATCGCCGAGCTACTCGCCGGACATGACCGAGACGCCAGTCGGCCCGGCTGCCCGCAGCGCCTTTGCCATGGCCGGGCTGAAGCCTGCCGACATGCATGCCGCGCAGATCTACGACTGCTACACCATCACCGTGCTGCTCAGCCTGGAAGATGCCGGTTTCTGCGCCAAGGGCGAGGGCATGCGCTTCATCCGCGAGAACGACCTGACCTGGCGCGGCAGCTTTCCGATGAATACCCATGGCGGCCAGCTCAGCTTCGGCCAATCCGGCGCGGCGGGCGGCATGTCCCAAGTGATCGAGGCGTTCCACCAGATAGCCGGACGCGCCGGCGACCGCCAGCTGAAAACCTGCGACAACGTATTCGTGACTGGCACCGGCGGTGTCATGAGCGAGCAGGGCGCATTGATTCTCCAGGGAGCCTGACCATGACGAACAAACCCATGCCGGTGATGACCGACATTTCCGCCCCGTTCTGGAACGCGCTGAAGGAGGGTCGGATCCAGTTGCAGCAGTGCAACGCCTGTCAGGCCTGGACCTTCTACCCGCGCCGGCACTGCTCTAGCTGCCTGGCCCACGACCTGTCCTGGAAGGAGGTCAGCGGTCGCGGCACGCTCTACACCTTCACTGTCGCGCGCATTCCGACCTTGCCGGAGTTCGCCGGTCCCGATGCGCAGATTCTCGCGGTGGTGGAGCTTGAGCAGGGCGTGCGCATCAACACCACGCTGGTTGGCTTGCAACCGGAGGCGATCGAGATCGGCATGCCGGTCAAACCGGTGCGCGCTCGGGTGAAGGAAGATGGCACCGTGCTGCTGCGCTACACCGGCGCGCAGGTCGAGCTGGATGACATCGACGAGGTGGTTCGTGCACCGGAACCGCCGAAAACCGAGAACCTGGCGCCTCGCCGAAAGATCGACGTAGCCGACGAAGCGGCGCTCAAGACGCTGGTGTCTGATCAATTCACTGCCTGGAGCAATCAGGTGCTGGTGGATCAGACGCTGATCGATGCCTTCGCTGCACTGTCAGGCGATGATTACTGGATACACACCGACCCCGAGCGGGCGCGCAAGGAAGGCCCCTTCGGCGGCACCATCGCCCACGGCGCGCTGGTGCAAGTGATCATGTCGCGCATGCAGGTGCCGCTGGATTTCGAGATCACCGGGTTCACCAACATGGTCAATTACGGCTCCGACCGCCTGCGCTTCCCCTCACCGGTCCCAGCCGGCTCGCTGGTTCATTCGCGTTGCCGAGTCAAGGCGGCGGAACGCAACAAGCGCGGCACCCAGCTGACCCTGGAATTCAACGTGCACGTGGTGGGGCAGGAGCGCCCGGCGGTGATTAACGATTTGGTCATCCTCTATATGTAGTGTGTGGGGCTGTGCTCCTTTGGGCCGTCTCATGAATTGGCATGGGACGGTCTTTTTTTGGTTGTTTGCATTTCCTTATTAGAGCTGTCTGATAGCTTGGTTTCGCCCTGCTGGGCGAGTCACTTTTTCCAAACGCCGAAAAAGTAACCAAAAACGCTTGCCCCTGCATCCGGCCCTGCGCTTCGCTCCGGGTTCGTTACTCGCTTCGCTCGCCCTTCGGGCCAGCCTTCGGCTGTTACTACGCTGCGCTCCGTTTCACTCCATCGCCGCTCCGAGGGTCGCCGTACAAGGGCCATCCATGGCCCTTTACGGCTCTCGCCGCATCCCTGCGGCTCGCCCCTCTGCGCAACGATTCCGCTCACCCTCCTGAAGGGGCGTTTCATGTGGCCTGGCAGTCCGTGCAAAAAAACAAGCCAAAGCCAGCCTAAGCGAGCTGGCAGTACCACCCAAACTTGCCAGCCCTGCTGCGGGTTTATCAGGCAGCCGGCGCCTCTTCACACGTCAGCTCGTAGTCCTCCAGGTTCGGGCAGGCCATGGCTTGCTCGAAGGCCGCGTAGTCCCATGGCCAGGTGGAGGGCACGCCCTCGGCGTCCAGATACCAGCTGGTGCAGCCGGAGCCGAACACGGTGGTTCTGGCCTTTTCCAGCCGGCGCTGTTCGTAGGCGTGCATGGCTTCGCGGCGCACGCTGATCTCGCGGCAGCGGCCGCTTTTCAGCAGGTCGAGCAATTGGCTGATGTACGTCCATTCCATCTCGGCGATCTCGATCAGCGAGAAGTTGCCCACCGGTCCGGTCGGGCCGTTGAGCATGAACAGGTTGGGGAATTCCGGAATGGCGATGGACAGGTAGGCGCTCGGCCGTTTTGCCCAGACATCGTCGAGACTCACACCGCCACGGCCGATGACCTGCGTGGGGCGCATGAACAGGTGGGCGTTGAAGCCGGTGGCCAGCGCCAGCACGTCGAGCTCGTGCAGCTTGCCATCACGGGTGCGCACGCCGGTCGGTTCGATGCGTTCGATGCCATCGTTGACCAGCTCGGCGTTGGGCTGCTGGATCGCCTGGTAGTAGTCGGGAGAAAAGATCAGGCGCTTGCAGGCGGCGCGGTAGGTGGGGCGCAGCTTCTCGCGCAGCACGGGGTCGACGATGCTTTGCTCCAGATGCGTGGCGCAGACCGCCTCGATCTGTGCCGCCTCGGGGGACGCGGCATCCGCCACGGCGGTGGTGAAGTGGCGCACCTTGGCCATGTAGGTCGGATCGTATTTGAGATCGTGCAGCAGCTGCGGGTCGCTGCGGAATGCCGTCCGCTGCGCCTCGGTGAACAAATCATTGGTCACCGGCATGACCCATTGGGCGGTGCGCTGGAAGTGCTTGACCTGCGCCCGCTTCACCAGTGCCGCGACCAGCTGGGTGCCTGTCGAACCGTTGCCAATGATGCCGATGCGCTTGCCGTCCAGCGGCAGGCTGTGGTCCCAGCGAGCGCTGTGAAAGCATGCGCCCTCGAAGGTTTCCAGCCCGGGAAGGCTGGGGTAGCTCGGGTGGTGCAATACGCCGGTTGCTGCGATCAATACGTCGGCCTTGTCGTGTTGGCCGGTGCGGGTTTGCAGATACCACTGGCCGTCCCGGTACTCGCAGTGGACGATTTCCTCATTGAAGCGAATCAATTCGCGGATGCGGTAGTCGGCCACTACCCGGCGGAAATAGGCCTGGATTTCCGCGCCGGGTGGCAGTTGTCGGGTCCACTCCGGGTTCGGCGCGAAGCTGTAGGTGTAGTTGTGCGAGGGGGTGTCGCAGGTCAGGCCGGGGTAGGTGTTTTCCCGCCAGGTGCCGCCCACATCGTCTCCTTTCTCGTAGACGGTGAGGTCGAGGTAGCCCGCTTCGCGCAGCTTGATCGCCGCGAGGATGCCGGCCATGCCTGCGCCGATGACCACGACGCGCAGATTCCTATCGCTGTTCATTGTGCTGTTCTCCGAAAATGGCGTGCGACTTCAGGATTCGCCCAGCAGCGGGGCCGGCTCGCGCCGCGCAAGGATGGCGTCGGTGCGTAGACGCAGGGCGTCATCGATGGCTTCCGGCTGCGGCAGCAGCCAGTACTGGCCGTCGCGGATGCCAGCGAATACGCGTTCGGCGAAGGTCGCCGCGTCAAGGCCGTTGGCTGTCAGCAGCTCGCGCATGGCGCCGACGAATTGCTGTGTCGCCGGATGAATCTCGCTGCCTCCAAAGGGATCGTCGAAGATCGCGCTGCGCACCGGTCCCGGTGCCAGCAGCGACACCTCGACCGGCGCGCCGAGCAGCCTCAGTTCACCGTGTAGTGACTCGGTCAGCGCCACCACGGCGAACTTGGTCGCCGAGTAGGGCGCCATCAGCGGGCTTGGCAAAAAGCCGCCGACCGAGGCGGTATTGACGATCCGTGCCGGGCGGCCCGCTTCCAGCAGGCGCGGCACGAAACTGCGGATGCCGTTGAGCACGCCACCCAGATTGACGGCCAGGTCCCGCTGCCAGCGTTCAGGCGGGATCTCCCAGCTGAAGCCGGTGCTCATCACGCCGGCGTTGTTGAACAGCAGATCGACCTCGCCGAAGTGTTGCCAGGCCGCTTGCGCCAATGCCTCCACGGCAGCCGGATCGGTGACATCGGTCGGCACCGCCAAGACCTCTGCATCCAGACTCGCGGCAAGCGATTGCAACTGATCGGCATCGATATCCGCCGCGACGATACGCATGCCGAGCGTGGCGGCATGGCGAGCCAGCCCTAGGCCGATGCCGCTGGCCGCGCCAGTGATGACGACGGTGCCACCCTCGAGGCGAAGTGGGTTTTTGTTCATTGTTTTTGTTCTCCTGGACGCTGTGTCCGGATCGGACAGGACGATCATCCGCAGCGGCGCACGGCAGGGGCATCGTTGAAATCGACTAAACGTCGGGGCCGGCGGCGATTCCGTTGCGAACGGGGCGAGTAGTCGATTTCAACGAGGCGCGAACGCCGCCAGCGCCTCGATACTCGCCTGCAGGAGGGCGTGGATTCAGCCGAGGCTGGCCACGCTCTTGAGGATCAGATGCACCAGCTGTGGCTGGCGCGTGACCCCGAGCTTGGAAAAGATCGAGCGCAGGTGCGCGCGGGTGGTGTGGACGCTGATGTGTAGCTCGGTGGAGGCCTCTTCGACGCTGGCGCCGTTTGCCAGCAGGACGGAAAGCTTGGCCTCGGCTGGCGTCAGCTGGAACAGCTCCATCAGCAGGCTGGCTGATGACTCGGCCTGTTGGCCGGGGTCGCTGACGAAGATGGCGAGCACCGGAACGCTGGCGCCTTGGGAATACTGCCCCGGCGGGACCGGGCGAATCACCAGACTGAGCGGCGCGCCACGTGTGCCGACCTCCACCAGCATTGCGCGGGCGAGGCTTGCAGTTCCGCTTGTTTGCGCCGTGGTGACCTGAGCGAGGAGCTGGCGCAGCCGGGCGTCCTGGCGCTCGTCGGGCAGCTTCAGGCGCCCGCCGCGCAGGTGCAGCCCGCTGCCGTCGCCGAGTAGCCGGTCCGCCAGCGGATTGGTGCGCACCACCTGCTGTTGTTCGTCGAGCAGGAAGGTGGCGACGGCCAGCTGCGACATGGCGCCGGCATAGATCTCGCGCTCGGTGTCGCTCTCGCCGAGGCGCGCATGGATGCGCAGGGCGCGGCAGAAATGCGTGACGAGCAGTGCGCACAGCGCCTTCTCGTCATCGCCGAACGGCGGCTGGGTAGCGCTGCGGGTAAAGCGCAGGCTGGCTGCGGGGCCGCTTGGGTCATGCAAGTCGACACCGAGGATGTGGGCGATGTCGTACGGCTGCAGGACTAGACGGAAGAATTCGTCTTCCGGAGCGCTGGCGCCATCGAGCAGTTCGCTGAGCAGCATCGGCTGGTTCGGCGGCAGGTTGACGAAGGGGTCCAACGCATAGAGGCGCCGCGCGAAATAGGGCGCATCGGACCAGCCGGTCGGCGTGTTGTCCGCGCTGAGGGTGATGCCCAGCCCCGTATCGGAAGGGCGACGCAGGATCAGAAAGGCGTCGGTAGCGCCCATGGCGTCGCGCAGGCCGGCGAGCTGGTGCTGCCACGGTGGGTCTTCGAGGGCGCCCTCGTAGATCGAACCGACCAGTGCATTGACGGTGTGAAGCGACGTGCTGATTTCCATGGTGCTTCGGTTTCCGGCCTTGGGACCGAACGCAACATAGCGCAGCGAGACAAGAACAATCGAGCCGAGAAAAGGAAGAAAGACAATGAGCCTGGACCCACAGATCGCTGCGCTGATGCAGCAGCTTCATAGTCAGCCGATGCCACCCTGGAGCGAGATGACCCCCGAGGGGCTGCGCGTGGGCTACAAGATGGCATCGGCAGAAAACCCCGAGCCGGTGGCCGAGGTGCGGGAGCACAGGATTCCCGGTCCCGGCGGTGAACTGCCGCTGCGCATCTACCGACCGGAGCGCGAAGGGCCATTGCCGGTGCTGGTGTTCTTTCACGGCGGTGGTTTCGTCATGGGCGATCTGGACAGCCATGACAACCTGGCGCGGGCCTTCTGTAATGCGCTGCCCGCGGTGGTGGTGGCGGTGGACTACCGCCTGGCGCCGGAGCACCGTTTTCCCGCTGCGGTGGAGGACGCCTGGGCCGCGACCTGCTGGGTGGCGCTACATGCCGAAGCGCTCGGTGCGGACGTCAGTCGCCTCATCGTGGGTGGCGACAGCGCCGGCGGTAATCTGGCTGCGGTGATCGCCCAGCTCGCCTGCGCCCGGCAAGGCCCGGCCATTGCGCATCAGATGCTGCTCTACCCGGTGTGCGACACCAATCTTGAGCGCGAAAGCTACCGCCGCTACGGCCAGGGATATTTCCTTGAAACCGAGATGATGCGCTGGATGCTCGGGCACTACCTGGGCGATCCGCAGACCCGCGATACACGCGTCTGTCCGTTGCATACGCCGGATCTGCGACAACTGCCGCCCGCTACGCTGATGACGGCCGAATACGATCCGCTGCGCGAGGAGGGCGAAGAATATGCCGAGCGTTTGCGGCAGGCCGGCGTGCCCGTCCACGGCCATTGTTATCCGGGGGCGATCCACGGCTTCATGAGTTTCCTCGGTATGGTCGGCCTGGCCGACCGCGCCTTCGCCGACACGGTGGTGGCGGTGCGCACGGCGTTGTCGGGGCCGTCCAGCAAGTAGCCTTTCGGGCCGGCAGGCGGCGCTCTGCCGGCTTCCCCGCTGTTAGTCTCAACGGACGATGAGTCCCCCGAACATCGGCATGACAATCCTCACAAGCCCAAAACAGGCGCATGAGGAGTTGCACCCATGACCGATATCCGCTCACTGAGCTATTTCGTCGCTCAGATCGAAAACCTGGATGCCTGGCGTCAGTACGCTGAAGATGTGCTGGGCATGATGACCAGCCCGGCGCCCGGCGGCGGCCTCTATCTGAAGATGGATGAACGCCCGTTCCGCATGCTGATCGTCGAGGGGCCGCAAGCCTGCTACCTCGCTTCAGGGTGGGAGCTGTCCGGAGAGCGCGCATTCGAGGCGTTGCTGGCTCGCCTGACCAAGGCCGACGTACCTTATGAACTGGGCGATGCGGCGATCTGCGAACAGCGCGGTGTGCAGGCGCTGGCCATCGTTCGCGATCCGGCGGGCAACCGCCACGAGCTGACATGGGGTCATCGTTCCGACTGCCAGCCCTTCGTCTCGCCCCAGGGCGTGCCGCGCTTTCTCACCGGCGACATGGGCCTGGGTCACACCGTATTGCCGGCGCCGCGTTTCGATGAATGCCGGGCGTTCTACCGCGACCTGCTTGGGTTCGAGGTCTCGGACGTCTTCAATTTCCGCGCTGCGCCTGACGCGCCGCCGGTGCGCATCCACTTCCTGCACTGCGCCAACCCCCGTCACCACAGCCTCGCCATTGCCGAATACGACGTGCCCAGCAAGTGCGTACACGTGATGGTGGAGGTGGAGAACATGACCGAAGTGGGTCGTGCCCTCGATCGCGTGACTGCCCATGGGGTGCCGCTGTCGGCGACCCTCGGCCAGCACCTCAATGACCGCATGACCTCCTTTTACGTGAAGACCCCGTCCGGCTTCGACCTGGAGTACGGCTGCGGTGGCCTGCAGGTGGACTGGGACGAGCACAGCGCCTTCGAATTCACCCGCGTGAGCCTGTGGGGTCATGACTTTTCGGTAGGCCGCCAGGCCGCTGCGCAAGGAGAGGTTCAATGAACAAGTTGATGACCCTGAGCGATGTGGTCGGCCAGCTGCACGATGGTATGACCGTCGGCTTCGGCGGTTGGGGCCCTCGGCGCAAGCCCATGGCGATTGTTCGCGAGATCCTGCGTAGCGACGTCAAGGATCTCACCGTGGTCGCCTACGGTGGGCCGGAAGTCGGCATGCTGCTCGCTGCCGGCAAGGTGAAGAAGCTGGTGTTCGGCTTCGCCACCCTCGATGCGATCCCGCTCGAACCCTATTTCCGCAAGGCTCGCGAGGCGGGCACGCTGAACGTGATGGAGTTGGACGAAGGGTTGTTCCAGTGGGGCTTGCGTGCCGCCGGAATGCGCGTGCCGTTTCTGCCCGCGCGCGCCGGCCTGGCCACTGACGTGCTGACCCATAACCCGGACCTGCGCACCATCACCTCGCCCTATGACGATGGTGAAGTGCTGCTGGCGATGCCGGCGTTGGAGCTGGACGTGGCGTTCGTCCACGTCAACCGCGCCGACCGCCTGGGCAACACCCTGGTGACCGGTGGCGATGCCTATTTCGATCACCTGTTCGCCCGTGCGGCGAAGCAGTGCTTCGTCTCTGCTGAACAGGTGGAAGAACGCCTGGCGCTGGACGCCGACAGTGCGCGTTTCAACACCTTCGAGCGCTCGCTGGTGGCCGGTGTGGTGGAGGCCCCGCAGGGCGCTCACCCGACCACCTGCGCGCCGGACTACGGCTGGGACATGCAACACCTCAAGGATTACGTCGCCAGCGCAGGTGAGGAGGGTGGCTGGCAGCGTTACCTGGACAGCTACGTCAACGGCGATGAAGCCGCCTATCGCGAGCGCAACGGTGGCGCCGCACGCATGGCCAGCCTGCCGCTGCCGATCTTCTGAAGGAGCAACCCATGTCCGAGAACACTTTCAGCCTGGCCGAACTGATGATCGTGGCCGCTTCCGACGCCTGGCGTGACGACGGCGAACTGCTCGCTTCGGGGCTCGGCATCATCCCGCGTCTCGGCGCCAGCCTGGCCAAGTCGAGCCACAGCCCCGAGCTGCTGATGACCGACAGCGAGGCCTTTCTGGTGGAGGAACCGGTGCCGGTCGGCCCGCGTGGCGACTACCAGCCGAAATACGCTGGCTACATGCCCTTCGAGCGCATTTTCGAATGCGTCTGGCATGGGCGTCGCCACGCCATGATCGGCCCGACGCAGGTGGATCGCTGGGCGCAGACCAACCTGTCGGTGGTCGGCGATTACGCCCGGCCCAAGGTGGCGATGCTGGGCGCGCGCGGCCTGCCGGGCAACAGCATCAATCACAAGAATTCGTTCTTCATTCCCAACCACAGCACCAGGGCCTTCGTCGCCGGTGAGGTGGACATGGTCTCCGGCGTTGGTTTCAAAGAGGAGCGCTGGGGGCCGGGCATGCGCCGCGACCTGATGAGCATCGGCCGGGTCGTCACCGATCTCTGCGTGATGGACTTCAACGGCCCGGACCACGCGTGCCAGGTGCTCTCGCTGCATCCAGGGGTGGATTTCGACACTGTGCAGGCGCGCACCGGCTTCCCGCTGCTGAAGGCCGAAGGAATGGGCGAGACGCCGCACCCGACTGCCGAACAGCTGGCACTTATCCGCCGACTCGACCCGCACGATCTGCGCAGCAAGCAGCTCAAGGGCAACCCGGCGGGTGTGCGGACCGCCGAGGAGATCGCTGGATGAACCACGACAACGCCTTCGTTGAGCGACCGGATACGGCCGTTTACGAGACTGACGAACCGGTGCTGTACCGCGTCGAGGATGGCGTGGCGATCCTCACTCTGAGCCGGCCGCAGTTCAATAATGTGCAGAACTCGCAGATGACTTATGCGCTGGATGCCGCTTTCCGCCGTGCGGTGGATGACGACGGCGTCAAGGTCATCGTCCTGGCGGGCACCGGCAAGCACTTCTCCGCCGGCCACGACATCGGCACGCCGGGGCGCGACGTCAACAAGCCGTTCGAGCGCGCCCATTTGTGGTGGGACCACACCAACAAGCCAGGCGGTGAGTTCCTCTACGCCCGTGAGCAGGAGGTGTACCTGAACATGTGCCGGCGCTGGCGGGAGATTCCCAAACCGACCATCGCCATGGTGCAGGGCGCTTGTGTCGCTGGCGGGCTGATGCTGGCCTGGGTCTGCGACCTGATCGTCGCCAGTGACGATGCCTTCTTTCAGGACCCGGTTGTGCGCATGGGGATTCCGGGGGTGGAGTATTTCGCACACGCCTTCGAGATGCACCCGCGCATCGCCAAGGAATTCCTCTTCCTTGGCGAGCGCATGCCGGCGGCCCGTGCCTACGAGCTGGGCATGGTCAACCGGGTGGTGCCGCGTGAGGCGCTGGCCGCCGAGACGCTGGAAATCGCCCGGCGCATCGCCGCTCAACCACGCATGGGCCTGGCGCTGACCAAGCAGGCGGTGAACCACATCGAGGATTTGCAGGGCAAGCGCAGCGGGATGGAAGCGGCCTTCGCCTGGCACCACTTCGCCCATGTCCACAACGAGATGGTTTCCGGCGACAAGCTGGGCGGCTACGACGGCAAGGCCATGGCCGAGGCGAACAAGAAGCAGGCGGGCCGGGGGGAGTCGTCATGACCCTGCTCCAGACCCGCCTGACCGAGGCGCTCGGCTGTCGTTACCCCATCGTGCAGACGGCCATGGGCTGGGTGGCCGACGCCAACCTGGTGATCGCCACCACCCGTGCTGGCGGCTTTGGCTTCCTCGCCGGCGCGACCATTCCGGCCGAGGCGCTGGAAGGCGAGATCCAGAAAGTGATCGCTGCCACCGGCGGCAGCCAGTTCGGCTTGAATTTCCACATGTTCCAGGACAACGCCGCGCAATGCGTGGACCTGGCCATCCAGTACCGCCTGCGCGCGGTCAGCTACGGGCGCGGCCCGGACAAGGCCACCATCCGCCGCTTCAAGGACGCCGGGGTGCTCTGCATTCCTACGGTCGGCGCGCTCAAACATGCGCTCAAAGCCGTGGAACTGGGCGCCGACATGATCACCATTCAAGGCGGTGAGGGCGGTGGCCACACCGGCGGCGTGCCAACCACCATCCTGTTGCCGCAGGTGCTTGACGCGGTGACGGTGCCGGTGATCGCCGCTGGCGGCTATTCCACCGGACGTGGCCTGGCGTCGGCGCTGGCCGCTGGCGCCGAGGGCATCGCGATGGGCACGCGCTTTCTGATGACATCCGACTCGCCGACCCCACGCGCCACCCTGGAGCGCTACCTGGCGGTGCGCGACACCCAGCAGATTCGCGTCACCCTGGCGGTCGACGGCATGCGCCACCGGATGATCGACAATCCCTTTATCCGCCGCCTGGAGCAAGCCAGCCCGATGGGCCGGCTGTGGATCGCCCTGAAAAGCGCGCGCACCTGGCAGGCGCAGACCGGCATGAGCAGTGCGCACATGCTCAGAACCTTTTTAAAGGCCATCAAGGAAGACCCTTCGGCGCTTTCGCAGGTGGTCATGGCGGCCAACCAACCGGTGCTGCTGGAGCGCTCGATGGTCGACGGCATGCCCGACGAAGGCATTTTGCCCAGCGGCCAAGTGGCCGCCGCCATCGACAGCCTGCCGAGCTGTCAGGAACTCATCGAACAGATCGCCGGCGAAGCCGAACAGTGCCTGCAACGCCTGAACACGCGTTTGCAGCAGGCAGGCACGCCGATTAACGAACAACAGAGGGCTCACGCATGAGCAGTGCATTCAAGGTCGAGATCAACCAGGGCGTCGCCGAACTGGTGCTGGCGAAGCCGCCTGTCAACGCGCTGGACAGCGAGGAATGGCTGGCACTGGCCGCTCGCATCGACGAGCTGGGCGCCAACGCCGAGGTACGCGTGCTGATCATCCGCGCCGAGGGGCGCGGCTTCTGTGCCGGCGTCGACATCAAGGAACTGGATGCGCATCCCGAGCGAATCGTCAAAGTCAACGCGGGCAACTACGCGACCTTCAAGGCCATCCATCGCTGCAAGGTGCCCGTGATCGTCGCGGTGCACGGCTTCGTACTGGGTGGCGGCATCGGCATGACCGGCGCGGCCGACATCGTGCTCGCCTCGCGCTGCGCCACCTTTGCGCTGCCGGAAGTGGACCGCGGCGCCATGGGCGGCGGCGCGCACCTGCAACGGCTGTTTCCGGTGCAGAAGGTCCGCTACATGTTCTTCACCGGCGAGACGGTTACCGCGCCGGATGCGATGCGCTACGGCTTCATCGAGAAGCTGGTCGAGCGCGAGGAACTGCCGGCCGCCGCCCGCGAAATTGCCGTGAAGATCGCCGCCAAGAGCCCAGCGATGATCGGGATCGCCAAGGAAGCGCTCAACGGCATCGAGGACGGCAACCTCGAAGACAAATACCGCTGGGAGCAGGGCTTCACGCTGGAGGCCTACACCCTGCCGGATTCGGCCGAGACGCGCCGTGCCTTCGTGGAAAAAAGAGACACCCAGTTCTGAGGCCGCAACCATGCAATTGACCTACACCGACAAGCAAAAGGCCTTCCGCACCGAGGTGCGCGCCTGGTTGCAAGACAACGTGCCGAGTGAGCCCCTGGCCAGTTACGACACCCGGGAGGGCTTCGAACAGCACCGTGAATGGGAGGCCAAGCTGTATGCCAGTCGCCTGTCCATGGTGATGTGGCCGCAACACCTCGGCGGCATGGGCTGCGACCTGATCGAGTGGCTGATCTTTGAAGAGGAGTATTACGCCGCTGGCGCACCTATGCGGGTCAACCAGAACGGTCAGCTGTTGCTCGGCCCGACGCTGATGGAATTCGGCACCGAGGAGCAGAAGCGTCATTTCCTGCCGCGTATCGCGTCGAGCGAAGACATGTGGGCGCAGGGCTGGTCGGAGCCCAATGCTGGGTCCGACATGGCGGCCATTCGCAGCAAGGCCACCCTGGACGGCGACCATTACGTGATCAACGGCCAGAAGACCTGGTCGACCCGCGCCAGTTTTGCCGATTGGATCTTCGGCCTGTTCCGCACCGACCCGACCAGCAGCCGGCATCACGGGCTGAGCTATCTCATGGTCGAGCTGAACACGCCCGGGGTGACCATTCGCCCGATCAAGGCGCTCAACGGCAAAGACGCCTTCGCCGAAGTGTTCTTCGATGACGTCAGGGTCCCGGTAAAGAACCTGATCGGCGGTGAAGGGCAGGGCTGGAACGTGGCGATGGCCACCGCCGGCTTCGAGCGAGGGCTGTTGCTGCGCTCACCCGCACGCTTCCAGCAGACCGCGCGACGGCTGGTCGATCTCTACAAACGCTATCCGCAGGCCGCCGAGCGCGATCCGGGCCTGCGTGATGCGGTGATCGAAAGCTGGATGGGTGCCCAGGCCTATGCCTATTCGGCCTATCACACGGTAGGCCTGGTCGATAAGGGCGCCAAGATCGGGGCCGAAGCCAGCATCAACAAGATCGTCTGGTCGGAGCTGGATCTGAAGATGCACGAAACGGCCATGCGCATCCTCGGCGCTCGCGGGGAGCTGCTCGGCAGCGCGCCCGAAGCCGTCGACGAGGGCAGCTGGCTGGAAGGATTTCTCTTCGCGCAGGCCGGGCCCATCTATGCCGGCACGAATGAAATCCAGCGAAACATCGTCGCCGAGCGGCTGCTCGGTCTGCCTAAATCCTGAAGGGGGCGACCATGGACTTCACCTTTACCGAAGATCAGCTCGCCTTCCGCGAAGCGATCAGCCGCTTCCTGATGACCGAAGCGCCGCCCGAGATGCTGCGTGAGATCTGGGAAACCGACGATGGCCGATCTGCCGAGTTGCGCTCGAAGATGGCGGAGCAGGGGCTCACAGCGCTTTGCATACCCGAAGCCCAAGGCGGGCTGGGCATGGATGATATTGCCTGGGCGCTGCTGACTCAGGAGCTGGGTTATTACGCCATCCCTGATTCGCTGGCCGATACGGCCTACGTTGCCGCCAGCCTGTTGAGAGACATGCAGGACGACAGTCCGCTGCGCAGCGTGCTGCTCGAGGGCATCGCTGCCGGCGGATCGCGTATCGCAGTCGGCCACTCGGTCAATCACTTCGTTGCCGATGCCCATATGGCCGACGTGCTGCTTCTCGAACGCGGCGGTTCGATTTACGCCGTGGAGCGCTCTGCCATCGATCTCGAACACAACCGGAGCATCGACAGCTCACGCCGCCTGTGTCGGGTCAGCTGGAGCCCCGACGCTGCAACGTGCCTGGCAGACGCCGAACAGGCGCGCCGGCTTTGGGCGGCAACCCTCAACCGCGGTGCGCTGGCTGTTGCCGGGCAGAGCCTTGGCCTGGCCCAGCGCATGCTCGACCTCTCGGTCGACTACGTGGTGCAGCGCAAGCAGTTCGGCAAGCCGATCGGCAGCTTTCAAGCCATCAAGCATCATCTGGCGGATGTCGCCAGCAAGATCGAGTTCGCCAAACCGGTGCTCTATCGCGCCGCTCACGCCGTGGCGCACGGTGACGAGCGAGCCGCTGTGCATGTTTCCCACGCCAAGCTGGCCTGCTGCGAGGCGGCCGCGCTCGCTGCACGGCACGGCATTCAGGTGCACGGTGCCATGGGCTACACGTGGGAAGTCGATCTGCAGATGTTCATGAAGCGCGCCTGGGCTCTGGATTCTTCATGGGGCGACCGCGCCTTTCACAATTCCCGGGTGGCGGCTGCCATCCTCGCCGACGGCGCGCCTGTCGGCCCTCAATACACCTTCGAGGACTAAGCCGTGCCTGAAGCCTATATTGTCGACGCCCTGCGCAGCCCTACCGGCAAACGCAAGGGTGGTCTTGCCCATGTCCATGCCATCGACCTCGGGGCGCATGCGCTCAAGGCGCTGGTGGAGCGCAACGTGGTTCCCGCAGCTGAATATGACGATGTGATCTTCGGCTGCGTTGACACCATCGGTTCGCAAGCCGGGGATATTGCCCGCACCGCCTGGTTGGCGGCGGGCCTTCCACTGAATGTGCCGGGCACTACAGTGGATCGCCAGTGCGGCTCGTCGCAGCAGGCGCTGCACTTCGCCGCGCAGGCGGTGATGAGCGGAACTCAGGATGTGATTGCGGTCGGCGGCGTGCAGACCATGACCCAGATTCCGATTTCCTCGGCGATGCTTGCCGGGCAGCCGCTGGGCTTCACCGATCCGTTTTCCGGCAGCCGTGGATGGCAGGCGCGCTTCGGTAATCAACCGGTGAACCAGTTCCACGCCGCTCAGCGCATTGCCAGTCACTGGGACATCAGCCGTGCGCAGATGGAGTGCTTTGCGCTGGAAAGCCATCGCCGCGCCTTGGCGGCCATCGAGGGCGGGCGCTTCACGCGTGAAATCGTCCCGCTCGAAGGTGTTTGGGCCGACGAAACGCCGCGCCAGACGACGCTGGACAAAATGGCATCGCTGGAACCGGTCGACCCGACGTACCCGGATATCACCGCCGCGGTCTCCAGCCAGACGTGCGACGCCTCGGCGGCGCTGCTGGTGGTTTCCGAGGCCGCGCTCGCACGCTACGGGCTGACCCCGCGGGCGCGCATTCATCACCTGTCGGTCCGAGGCGACGATCCCATCTGGCATCTCACCGCGCCGATCGAAGCGACTCGTCATGCCCTGAAAAAGGCCGGGATGACAATGGCGGATATCGATCTTGTGGAGATCAATGAGGCCTTCGCATCGGTGGTTATGGCGTGGCAAAAGGAGCTGGATTACGACCCCGCCAAGACCAACGTCAACGGCGGGGCCATCGCCCTCGGCCACCCGCTGGGTGCCACGGGCGCCAGGCTGATGACCACGCTGCTCCATGAACTGGAGCGCAGCGGCGGACGCTTCGGCTTGCAGACGATGTGCGAGGGCGGCGGGCAGGCGAACGTCACTATCATCGAACGTCTTTAGATCGACAGGCCCTGGGCGCGGCAGACGCTGCTGCGCTTGGTCAAGCCGCGTTGAAATCGATCGTGGAATGCTCATTGGCCTCGGCAAACTCCGCTTCCCCAGCCGATTTCGCCTTGCCTGACCTGCGCTAGCGACGCGTCTGCAGGCGCCTTCGACCGACCGTCACATATTGAAAAAGGAACGAAGCATGGGAATTCTCAACGATAGAGTCGTCATCATCACGGGCGCAGGTGGCGGCCTGGGCGCCGCGCATGCCCGTGTATTCGCCGCCGAAGGCGCCTGTGTGCTGGTCAATGACATCAACCAGGCTGCTGCACAGGCGGTGGTCGACCAGATAACGGCTGATGGTGGCCGTGCGGTGGTGAACACCTCCGACATCACCCACTACGCCGACAGCGAGAACGCGGTGCGTCAGGCCATCGAAACCTTTGGTGATCTGCACGTGGTGTTGAACAACGCCGGCATCAACCGCGACCGCATGTTCGCTTCCATGACCGAGGCTGACTGGGACGCCATCATGGCGGTGCATCTGAAGGGCCATTTCTGCATCAGTTCGCACGCCGTGCATTACTGGCGCGACCAGAGCAAGGCGGGGCGGAAAGTCGATGCACGGATCCTCAACACGACGTCCGGCGCGGGGCTGCAAGGCTCCATCGGTCAGTCCAACTACGCCGCCGCCAAGGCCGGGATTGCCGCACTGACGCTGAACCAGGCTGCGGAACTGGGCCGCTACGGTATCACCGCCAACGCCGTCGCCCCGGCCGCCCGCACCGGGATGACCACGGCCGTAGAGGCCATGGCAACACGCATGGCCAAGCCCGAGGACGGCAGCTTCGACTATTGGGCGCCGGAAAACGTATCGACCGTTCTGGCCTGGCTGGCTTCGGTCGAATCGGCACAGGTCACCGGACAGGTGTTCGAGGCCGAGGGAGGGCGCATCTCGCTGGCCGACGGCTGGCGCACCGGAGTCACCCGTGAGAAAAACGAGCGCTGGCAACCCGCCGAGGCCGGCGAGGCCATTGCTCAGATCCTCGCGGAGGCCCCTGCGGCGCAGAAGGTTTGGGGCAGTTGAAAAACTCACGTCCCTGTAGGGTGGGCTTCAGCCCACCACTAGCTCTGGCACCGCCTTCATAACCGCCTGGCCTGGTCTGCGTGAACGGCGTCGAGCTCCGGTGGGCTGAAGCCCACCCTACGAGCTGAAGCAGCGCGCCGCGTTGCCCACCCACCACCATTGCACCCCGTCCGTTTTGACGATGCCGGCCCGTCAGTCGCCGCGCTTAGATGGCCTCAGGTTTTCCAATCCGAGGTGCCATCGTGAAACATGCTCCCGCCTATGTGCCTGGTCACCAGTTGCTGGCCGGCAAGTCCGTTTTAATCACCGCCGCCGCAGGAGGCGGCATCGGCTATGCGGCCGCTCGGCGTAGCGCCGAGGAAGGCTGTCGCGCGCTGATGATTTCCGATATCCATCCGCGTCGTCTGGAAGAAGCGGTCGAGAAGCTCAAGGCCGAGACCGGCCTTGAGGCTGTCTACGGCCAGCTGTGCAATGTCACTGTCGAGGCGGATGTTCAGGCGCTGGTCGCTGCCGCTGAGCAGGCCCTGGGCGGGGTCGACGTGCTGATCAACAACGCCGGCCTGGGCGGCCAGAAGCGTGTCGTCGACATGACCGACGAAGAGTGGCTGCGAGTGCTGGATATCACTCTGACCGGCACCTTTCGCATGACCCGCGCCATGCTGCCGCACATGCAACAGCGTGGTAGCGGCGCCATCGTCAACAACGCCTCCGTGCTCGGCTGGCGCGCGCAGAAAGAACAGGCCCACTACGCCGCGGCGAAAGCCGGGGTGATGGCGCTGACCCGTTGCAGCGCCCTGGAGGCTGCCGACTTCGGCGTGCGTATCAACGCGGTGTCGCCCTCTATCGCCCTGCATGACTTCCTGAAGAAGGCCGCCAGCGAGGATCTGCTCGAGCAACTGACCAGCCGAGAGGCGTTCGGCCGTGCCGCCGAGGTCTGGGAAGTGGCCAACGTCATGATTTTTCTAGCCAGCGACTACGCCTCCTACATGGTTGGCGAAGTGCTTTCGGTCAGCTCGCAGCACGCCTGAGGAACGCTCATGACACGAATATTCAGCAGTGCCGAACAGCTGCACGCGGCGGTAGGTGAGTCGCTCGGCGCAACCGACTGGTTGCCCATCGAGCAGGAACGAGTGAACGGGTTCGCCGAGGCCACGGGCGATCACCAGTGGATTCACGTCGACCCCGAGCGCGCGCGAAAGGGGCCATTCAAGGGCTGCATCGCCCACGGCTACCTGACCCTGTCGCTGGTCAATTTCTTCCTGCCGCAGCTGATGCGCGTGGACAACCTGTTGATGGGCGTGAACTACGGCTGCGACCGGGTGCGCTTCCCTGCGCCGGTAAAGGTCGGTGCACGCGTGCGCGGCACCGGCGAGATCAGCTCCGTGGAATCGCTGCCCAATAGCGCGCTGCAGGTCGTGGTCCGCGTCACCGTCGAAATCGAGGACAGCGACCGCCCTGGCTGCGTGGTGGACACCATCAGCCGTTACACCTTCAACCCCGCACCATGAGGCCCGCTCCATGAGGAATACTGCCATGCAAGAAGCCGTGATCGTTTCCACCGCGCGTACCGCGCTGACCAAGTCTTTCCGGGGTTCGTTCAACGATACTGAGGCGCCGGTGCTCGGCGGCCAGGTGGTGCGCGCAGTGGTCGAACGCGCCGGCGTGGCGCCGGGCGAGGTGGATGACGTAATCATGGGGGCGGCCGTCCAGCAAGGCACTCAGGGATTCAACATCGGCCGACTCTGCGCCTATACGGGCGGGTTACCCGAGAGTGTGCCGGGTATGGCGCTGGATCGCATGTGCGCGTCGGGGCTGATGTCCATAGGCGTAGCGGCCAAGGGCATCGCATGTGGCGAGTTGGGTATCGCCGTGGCGGGCGGGGTGGAATCCCTTTCGCTAACCCAGAACAAGCACAAGAACGCATACCGGGCGCAGTCCGAAGCGGTGCTGCAGCTTATGCCGACCGCTTACATGCCCATGATCGAGACCGCCGAGATCGTCGCCAGTCGCTACGGCATCAGTCGCCTGGCACAAGACGAATACGCCCTGCAAAGCCAGCAACGCACCGCTGCCGCGCAGCAAGCCGGATTGTTTGCCGACGAAATCGTACCGCTATCGGCCAGCCGGCTGCTGTTCGACAAGGAAGGCAATCCGGCCGGCCACGAAACGGTGGTGGCTGATCGTGACGAGTGCAACCGCGCCAGTACCACCCTCGAAGCGCTGCAGTCACTGAATCCAGTGTGGAAAAACGGCAAGTGGGTCCAGCAGGGCGAGCACATCACGGCCGGCAATGCCTCGCAGCTGTCCGATGGCGCGGCCGCCTGCCTGCTGATGAGCCGTGCCGAGGCCGATCGCCGTGGGCTGGCGCCGCTGGGGATCTATCGCGGTATCGCGGTGGCAGGCTGCAGTCCGGAAGAGATGGGCATCGGCCCTGTCTACGCGGTGCCCAAGTTGCTGGAGCGCTTCAACCTGCGGGTGTCGGATATCGACCTCTGGGAAATCAACGAGGCCTTCGCCTGCCAGGTGCTGCACTGCCGCGACGCCTTGGGCATCGCCAACGATCGGCTGAACGTCAACGGAGGCGCCATTGCCATTGGGCATCCGTTTGGTATGAGCGGCGCCAGGATGGTGGGTCATGCGCTGCTCGAAGGCCGGCGGCGGGGTGCGCGGCATGTCGTGGTGTCCATGTGCATCGGTGGCGGCATGGGCGCAGCCGGACTGTTCGAGCTGCCTTGAGCTTTCACGCCCGGGCGGGTGCCTGCCGGTCGGGTGTAAGCCATTTGGACGATGTTCACTGTCGCCTGGGCGCAGAAGATCGGGCAAAGGCTGCGATCCGGGTATGCGGGATGTTCGTCGGCCGACCCAAAACAAGAACAACGAGCACCGCTGCGTGTCTGCGCAGTGAGTGCCGACCGGAGGGTGGTGTGCCATGAGCAAACTGATCAGCTACGCGTTCTGTTTCGTCGTCGCGGTGTTGGTGGTCTACGCCTTCTCGCCCCGGAGTGAGGAGGCGGCACGCGCGGCCCAGCTGGACGTCACACGCGTGCATATCAACAACATGACGCGCCTTGACGATACGTTGATCGCCGTTGGCGAGCGCGGCACGATTCTGTTCAGTGACGACAAGGGCCAAACCTGGAGCGGTCGTCATGAGCAGGCCAAAAAGCCGGTAACCCTTACCGCCATTGCCGCTTACGGTGACGAAACCTTGCTGGTCGTGGGCCACGACAACCTGATTCTGCGAAGCACGGACCGGGGCCGCAACTGGACCACGACGATGTACGACGCTGCCCTCGGCGAGCCGTTACTTGGTCTCTGGAGCGAAGACGGGCAGCAGATATATGCCTTTGGCAGCTTCGGCAAGTTCTATGTCTCCACCGACGCCGGTGAGCACTGGGCCGAGCAGAGCCTCCCGATCAATGGCGAACACCTCAACAGCATGGATGGCGCCGCCGACGGACGCCGAATCCTCGTCGGGGAGATGGGACTGGTCTTGCGTTCGCTCGATGCGGGCAAGAGCTGGGCTCAGGTCGAGCCGTTCTATGAAGGTTCATTGTTTGGAGTGTCGCGGCTGTCGGGCAGTCACTGGGTCGCCTATGGAATGCGCGGCAACGTGTTCGCCACGCATGACGACGGCGCCACCTGGGAAAAGGTGGAACTCGGCCACCGTTTGCCCTTGTACGGGCATGCCCGTACTGACGACGGCGGGGTGTTGATCGTGGGAAGCGGCGGGGCCTTTGCCCGGCTCGATGAAACCGGAGAGCTGACCCAGACGGGCTACGTCAAGGGGCAGGACACGCTCACCTCGGCGGTGATGCTGCGTGACGGCAGCCTGATTGTGGCCGGTCAGCATGGCTTGAGATTTCAAGGCCCCAATCTCTTCGCGGCCCGTAAATAAGGAATGCTCATGACGAACCGTAATCGCTGGGTTGCCCGCTTTGTCACGGGCAGTGCCGATCGCTTGCTGGCGTGGCGCAAGCCACTGTTGGCGATATTCATCCTGATCACGCTCGGGCTCGGTTATAGCGCCACTCAGGTCCGGCTAGACCCGGGCTTCAACAAGCAGATTCCCGTCTCTCACCCCTTCATGCGGAACTATCTGCACTACAGCGAAATTTTTACCGGCGCCAACAGCCTGTTGGTCAGCGTCCGCTGGAAGGGCGAGGGAGACATCTATAACGAGCAATTCCTCGACACGCTGCGCAAGGTGACCGATGAAGTGTTCTTCATTCCCGGTGTGCGGCGCTCCAGCGTACGTTCGTTGTTCACCCCCGATGTGCGTTATATCGAGGTCACCGAGAACGGTTATGTCGGCGATGTCGTCGTCCCGCCACAGTTCAGCGGCACACCGGAAGACCTCGCACAGGTCCGCAACAATACCGCCCGCTCGGGTCAGATCGGCCGACTGGTGGCCAATGACCTGAGTGCGGCGATGGTCCGGGCCGATCTGCAGGAATTCAATCCGCAGACTGGCGAGCGGGTGTCCTACGTCGAGATCGCCAAGCAACTGGAGGAAATTCGCGAACGGTTCGACGGCGAAAACATCGAGTTGAACATCGTCGGCTTCTCCAAACTGGTGGGCGACGTCGTGGATGGCCTCGTCGCGGTGATGGGTTTCTTCGTCATCGCCTTCTTCATCACCGCGGCGTTGCTGTGGATGTACTGCCGGTCACTGAAACTGACCGTCGTGGCGCTGCTGGTGGCATTACTGCCCGTCGTATGGCTGCTCGGGCTGCTGCCACTGCTGGGTCTGGGCATCGATCCAATGTCGATCCTGGTGCCCTTCCTGATTTTCTCCATCGGCGTGTCGCACGCCGTGCAGATGACCAATGCCTGGAAGCAGGATGTGCTGGCCGGCAGCAATGCGGTGGACGCCGCGCACGCTGCGTTCTGCAAGATCTTCGTGCCGGGGGCGCTGGCATTGCTGATGAATGCGCTGGGCTTTGGCGTGATCATGCTGATCGACATTCCGATCGTGCGGGAGCTGGGTCTGACGGCGTGCATCGGCGTCATGCTGATGATCATCACCAACAAACTCATGCTGCCGATCATCATTTCCCATATGCATCTGGAGCGTGGTGCCCTCAAGACCAGCGGTGAGTCCCAAGGTGAGCGACACGCCCTGTGGTGGAAACTGTCGGTGGTGGCGACGCCCGGCCCGGCGCTCGTGGTATTCGCGGTCAGTCTGGTGCTGTTGCTGGGCGGTGCCTGGAAAAGCCGTGACCTGGTCATCGGCGACGTCGGAACCGGCGCGCCGGAACTGCGTGACACCTCTCGCTACAACCGGGACAACGCCCAGATTATCGGCAGCTATGCCATCGGCCTGGACGTGCTGTCGATCTACGCCGACGTACCGAACGTGACCGAGGCTTGCCTGGACCCGCAGGTGATGCGCGCAGTCGAGCAGGTCGACTTTCAGACACGCAGCGTTGCAGGCGTGCAATCGGTGCAGAGCGTTGCCGGAATGGGCAAGGTGGCGATTGCAAGCAACAACGAGGGCAACCCGCGCTGGGCGGCCATTCCCGGTGCCCAACGAGGACTTCAGCCAGGCTCGATGGCTTACTCACAGTCGCACGGGCTGGTGCTCGACGGCTGCCAGACCATGCAGATCCTGGTGTTCCTGGAAAACCACAGCGGCGAAACCATCGCCCATGCGGTGGATGAAATCGAACGCATCCTGGCGGGGGTGGACCAGAGCAAGGTGAAGTTCAAGCTGGCCGGCGGCAACGCCGGTGTCATGGCCGCTTCCAATGAGGCGGTCAAACATGCCGAAGTGCAGATGCACGGCGCGTTGCTTGGCTCTGTGGCGTTGTTCTGCTGGCTGACGTTCAGGTCCTTCCGTGCGGTGCTGTGCATCATCACGCCGCTGGCCATCGTCGCCACGCTGTGCAATGCGCTGATGGCCGCTTTCGACATCGGCCTGAAAGTGTCCACTCTGCCGGTGCTAGCGCTCGGCGTGGGGGTCGGTGTCGATTACGGCATCTATCTGTATGAGCGGATGCAGCATGAACTGGCCCAGGGGCGGGATTTGCGCACGGCCTTCTACGAGGCCATGCGCCAGCGCGGTACCGCCGCGCTCTTCACCGCGTTCACTATGTCCATCGGGGTTGGCACCTGGGCCTTTGCGCCGCTGAAGTTCCAGGCCGACATGGGCATCCTCCTCGGTTTCATGTTCCTGGTTAATGTGTTTGGCGCGATCTTCCTGCTGCCGGGACTGGCTGCCTGGTTCGACCGCTCGGCCCGTCTGGTCAAGTACCGGGGGACGCCGGAGGTGGTGGGGAAAGCCGCGTCCCGCCGCAAGTCCGCCGCGCTGGCGGCCAGTGTGGAGGGCTGAGTAATGCTGGCGGGCGCGATGGATGTCGACGGCTATGACCGGTTGCTGGACAAGCTGTACGCCGCCGCCGTAGACGAGCCCGGCTGGAACCCGGCGCTGACGGCGTTGCACGAGCTGTTTGCGGCGAACTACGTGACGCTGATCCTGCGGACTCCAAACAACTCGGACAAGGGGCTGATGATCGTCCTGGGCGACATCGAAGGGCAGGGGAGCGTGACCTACCTGACCTACCCCTATGACGAGACGCCCTTTGTCGATACACCGCCTAACGAGGTGTTCAGCGTTAGTGATCTGATGAGCACCAGCACATGGCGCGCATGCCCTTATTACCAGCGCTACTGCGCTGCCCACGATGTTTTTCACGTCCTGGGCGTGGATATCTCGCCACCTGGCAGCGGAACCTTCCGCTTCAGAATTACCCGTCCTGAAACCGCGCCAGACTTCTCGCCAGCAGAAAAGGCGCTGTGTTCACGCCTGGTACCGCACCTCAGTCGGGTGCTGCACTTGAATGTGATGCTCGGCCGTAACGAGTCGCTTCGGTCCATCTACTCCCAGGTCATCGGCCGGCTTTCCATCGCGACGCTGGTCGTGGATGCCAGCGGCCGGATCGTCGAGCAGAACCGAATTGCCAGTGAGCTGCTGGCCAGCGGAGATGGCTTGAAAAGCGTCGGTGGGCGTCTGGAGGCCTACTACCCCGGCGATAACCAGCGACTTTATCAGCTGCTCCGAAGTGCGCTGCGCCGGTCCTTGCCGGGTGAGCCGGAGGAGGCCGAGGCGCTTTCCATCTCGCGCCCGTCCGGGCGGGTCAGTTTGGGGCTGGTGGTGGAACCGGTACCGAACGGGGAGTGGGCGGATGACAGCGATCATCCTGCGCTTCTGGTTTATGTCCGCGACGCCGAGGGCCGCACCCTACTGAACAATGCCATCGCTCGGCAGTTGTTCGGCTTTACGCCATCCGAGACTGCCCTCGTCATCGAACTGGCCAACGGCTTGTCGCTGGAGGAAGCCGCCCATTCGCTTGGGATCAGACGCAACACGGCGAGGGCGCATTTGCGCGCCATTTTTTCCAAGACCGGCGTCAGGCGTCAGACTGAACTGGTCCGCATCATTCTCAATAGTGTGGTCAGCCTTGGGAGAGAACACATCCAGAAAAGCCTTAAGCATTCTTCATGACGTAGCATGTGCTCATTCGTAGTCGAGTTCGGTTGAACACCGATTCCCAGCGACGAATGAATCTTAAAAATAACAATAAATGCTGCGGCGCGATGGCGCCGACGGTAAGTGAGGTCAGATATGCAAGCAATGCCGCTATCCATGATTTCCGTGAACGACACACCTGCGCCGTATAAAGAACCCCTGTCGCTCGCTGAGTACGATGCGCTCGTACAAATCATCCAGGAAGGTTCGCTGGACAGTGACACGCTCACCCGGGCGCTCGAGGCTTTGCGGATTTGTTTTCGCGCCAATTACGTCACGCTGATCCTCAAGGTGGTCGGCATGGACGAGATGGGGCTGATGCTAGTGGCCGGCAACTACAAAGAGCACGGCCGGCTCTGCTACCAGGCCTACCAGGAGGGTTCCACGCCCTTTGGCAACCAGCCCGTGGATACCGTCTTCACCGAGCTGGACGTGCTGTCGGAAGCGGACTGGAAAACCTCAAGTTATTACCTCGATCTGTGCCGCAATTACGATGTTTCCCATCTGATGGGCGCCGATATCACCACCCCGGATTCTGGGCTGGTTCGCTTGCGCGTCACCCGCGCTCACGCTGCGCCCGAGTTCGACGCGCGCGACCGTGAAATCTGCAGACTGTTGATGCCACACCTGCGTCGCAGTCTGCATATGCACAACCTGCTCAACCGCAGCGAAATGATTGGCGCGCTTTATTCACAGGCCATTACCCGTCTCTCGGTAGCCACCATCGTGCTCGACGGAAGCGGCGCGGTGCTGCAGCTCAATGAAGTTGCGCGTGAGCTGCTGGAGCGGGCCGATGGTCTGAAGCTGATAGGCGGGCGCCTGGAGGCGACCTATCCGAGCGATAACCGCGAGCTGCACAAGCTGATCAACGAAGCTTTTGCCGCTCATCAGGGCCAACGGGCACTGACACGCGATGCGCTGTCCATCTCGCGGCCCTCGGGGGAAGTCAACCTGGGCGTTGTGGCCGAACCCATGCCTGCGGTTGACTGGGTCGAGGGCAAGGGGCAGCCCGCCGTGGTGTTGTATGTGCGCGATGCGGTCGGCAAGTCCCAAGTCAACAATGCGGTAGCCAAGCAGCTGTTCAACTTCACGCCGGCGGAAACCGCTCTGGCACTGGAGTTGGCCAACGGCTTGTCGCTCGAGGAGGCGGCGGAGAACCTCAATATCATGCGCAACACCGCTCGCGCCCATCTGCGCGCGATCTTCTCCAAGACCGGCGTGCGCCGTCAGGCGGAGCTGGTGCGGGTCGTGCTCAACAGCGTAGTCGCCCTCGGTGGCAACCAGCTGACGCCGCTGAAAATACCTGTCACGACCTTGCCACGTCCGTTTTTCCGGGACGTGCGCTGACGGCCGCAGACGAGCGTGTCTGCCTGTACGTCATCCGCCGCGGAACGGCTACGCCTCCGCGGCTGCCTCATCTAGTCCATCTGAGGGATGAGGGCATCGCCTGTCTTGCCGATTATCGCCATACGCCGTGTGGTTTTAGCCACGGTTCCAGCGAATAAGAACAATGCCTCTGAGGACCCTGATATGACGCAACTGCTCGATATCAAAGCTGCCGCTTCAACCGGCCAGTATCGCTATGCCCGTGGTTGGCACTGCCTGGGTGTCGCCAACGACTTCCGTGATGGCAAGCTGCACACCCTGAACATCTTCGGTACCCGCCTGGTCGCGTTCGCCAATGAAGCGGGCACTATCAGCATTCTGAACGCGCATTGCCCGCATATGGGGGCCGACCTGTCCCAGGGTGAGCTGGTCGATGGCCAGGTGGTCTGCCCCTTCCATCATTGGAAATTCGAGGCGAGCGGCCGCTGCGCCGAGATCCCGTATTGCAAGCGTATTCCGCCGAAAGCCAAGACCCGCAGCTGGCAGACCTGCGAGGTGAACCATCTGCTATTTGTCTGGAACAACCCGGAGGGCAATCCCCCGGTAGAGGACGTCGAGATTCCTTACTTGCCCGAGATCGACAGCGACGAGTGGGACAACGACTGGCACCTGGATACCATGTTGATCGAAACCAATCCACGAGAGCTGGTGGACAACCTGGCGGACGCCCAGCATTTCGGGCCGGTGCACGGTACACCCACCACCTACTTCGCCAACGTGTTCGAAGGGCATGTCGGGCACCAGATCTTCCACGGTGATTCGGGGCGGCTGGGCGGTGATCTCGTCGCAGAGTCGGCCTATTACGGGCCTGCTACCCACTTCACCCGCATGAAGGCCAACTTCGAAGGCTTGCTGGTAGAAAGCATTCTGCTGAACTGCCACGTGCCGGTCACCCCTGAGAGTTTCGAGTTGCGCTTTGGTGTGCTGGTAAAGAAGGTGCCGGGTTGGAGCGAAGAGCAGAACAAGGAGCTTGCGCTCCAGTACGTCGCGAACAACCGCACCTCGTTCTATCAGGACGTCGACATCTGGAAGAATAAAGCGCGTATCGACCATCCTGTTCTGGCTGAGGGCGACGGTCCTGTGTACCAGCTGCGCGAGTGGTATCAGCAGTTCTTCATGGATGAGGCCGACGTGCCGGCCAGCAGGGCCGAACGGCAGGAAATCGTGACGGTCGACCGTCGCTGATACATACCGCTCCGGCTGACGCCTCCCTCCAAACTAGGTGCGAGGCAGCGCTAAAGCCGCTCTGCGCCGCATGAAAGACAGGGCCACGACCAGACCGCTAGCGTTGCTCTGTCTTTTCCTCTTCAGGCTCTGCCTGCTCTTCGGCTCGCTCGTATGCGTTTTCCGCTTCTTGCTCGGTCATGCGCGGATCCGGGTCGACGCCAGTCGGATTTTCGTAGCCATGTGCCGACTCCTCGCCGCTCTGGCTCGGATTCGCATGCTGGCGGTCATCGGCGTTTTCCTGATTGGCTGCTGCGCTGGTTGCGATGAGCAAGGCGAGAACCGCGGTGGCGATGTTCGGGATGGTCATGAGGGGCCTCGATAGTTGAGTCGGGGGTTCTGCTTCGACCCGTTACCGTGGCGATCGTTAGCTCCATCCATCCGCATGTGTCGCGCCGCGACGGGTGAGGCGAATCCATGGTTTGACCGAGTCGGATCCAGGTGAATGCTCTAGTTCGCTCCGGCCGGGGCGGAACTTAAGCCTCTACCGCCGGTCGAGTTAACCTGGCAACACTGCCGATCGGCGGAGCCGATAGGGATAGGAACGCTTGCGGCGCGCAGCAGGCTAAGTGGTTGCGCGAACTGTAGTGAAGCAGCCCGTCCGAGGATGACGCTGCTATATGGAAGGGTAGTTGGATGGATATCAACCGGGTAAGCGCAAGGGATGTCGACAAGGCACATTATGAATTGGTCGTTATTGGATCGGGTTTTGGCTCCAGCTTCTTTCTGACCGAAGCGCTGAAGCACCTTACCGGGCGTGCGCTGATCATCGAATGGGGGGATTTCCATCCCTGGGACTGGCAGATCCAGACGCAGAGCAGTTCGGCGATCGCACCCGAGTCCACGTACGACAATCGCGGCGAGAAGCCCTGGAACACCACCATCGCGCTCGGCGGCGGCATGAATTGCTGGTTCTCGCAGACCCCACGCTTGCACCCCAGCGATTTCGCCACGCGCAGCCACTATGGCGTCGGCAATGACTGGCCGCTGAGCTACGAGGATCTTGAACCCTATTACTGTCAGGCCGAGCAGATCATGTCGATTGCCGGCGACGAGGACATGGCTAAGGTGCTGCCGCGCAGCCAGCCATTCCCGCAGCCGCCGCACAAAGGCTCGTCGATCGACATGATCATGAAGCAGGCAATGCCTGACTATCACTTCATCATGCCGACCGGCCGGGCTCGGGTGGCGTCCGGTACCCGCGGCGTCTGCTGCGCGAATGCGACCTGCAATCGATGCCCGGTCAACGCCAAATTCACGGCACAGAACGGTCTGGCTGACCTGTTCCATCATCCCAAAGTCGACGTCTGCCTGAAGACAGAGGTCCGCACGCTCGAATACGAAGGCAACACCGTCAAGGGCGCCACGATCCTTTCCGAGGGTCGCGAATTCAAAGTTTTCGGCGATCTGTTCGTGCTCGGCGCCAATGCCATCCAGAGCCCGGCGATCCTGCTGCGTTCGGATATCGTCAATGGCGAAACCGGCATGGGCCTGCATGAACAGGTGGGCGCGAACGTCGAGGTCTATCTCGACGGCCTGGGCAATTTTGATGGCAGTACCATCACCACTGGCCTGAACTATTCGCTTTACGACGGTGAGTTCCGCAAGGACCATTCGGCCTGTCTGGTCTATTTCGAAAACCGTTGGCCGTATGGCCTGCGTCCGGAGCGTGGCCGCTGGAACCAGACGCTGCCGTTGATGTTGGTCAGCGAAGACCTGCCCAACGTGGAAAACCGCGTCCTCATCGATCCGAAAAACGGGCAGGCGATCATCGATTACCGAGGCGAGTCCGACTACGGCATGAAAGGCGTCCAGTACGGTCTGGACAGTCTGGAAAAGCTGCTCGCGCCGCTGCCGGTCGAGTCGATCAATTTCCGGGAATGGCGTCTGACCGAGTCCCACGTCCAGGGCACGCTGCGCATGGGACAGGTCGATGACGGCTCGGTGGTCGACGGCCAGATGCTGCATCACCGCATGCGGAATCTCGTCGTCGTGGGCACCGCAACCTACCCGAGCTGCTCTCCGGCCAATCCGAGCCTGACCGCGGCCGCCTTGTCCATTCGTGCCGCCGATCTGCTCTATAGCTAAGGAATGCCCATGAAGCGCCGCACCTTACTGCTCTCATCCGCCGCCGCGCTGGGCGTTGCTGCTGTCGGCTCGGCAGCCTGGGTGTACGAAGACCGCCAGGTATTCATTCCCGAACTGTTGCACCAGCTTGTCGGTGACTTTCAGATGTCGGACGAGGATCAGCGAAAGTTCGTCGATGCGATGGCCGGGCACTATGGTTCGGAGAAGCTCACGGCGCTGATGGGGTTGTACAAGATCCGCCAGCAAACCGGTGTCGGCAGCGCCTATACCAATCTTCGGGTGGACAACTTCGAACGTAGACTGCTGACGGATTTCATGGTCTCGACCGACTACCTGCGCCGCCAGCAGGAAGCGAATCCCGTCGTGACCTTTCTCGGTTATAGACTGCCCTGCAGCAATCCCTACGCGAAATTCGACGGTCTGAGCTAACGACGCCTTGGCTTAATGCAGGCTCTGTTTTGCCGTAGCAGCGAATGATTGGCTGGCCGCTGGCTCGAGCGGCTTGTCCTTTTAGCGGTCAGCGAGTGCCAGCTCGCTGATCAGCATCCCGCACGAGACCCGGAAAAGCTGATCGCCCCGTCTGATCGTGAGCGGCGCTCGCTCCGCGATCACCGCGCCGTTGCCGAGCATGCGTTCGATGTGGGTGCGCAACTGGTGGTATTGCCTGGTGTAGTCCCGGTTCATCTTGCCCCCGTAGCTCTGGTGTTGTTCGGGTCCATGGTCTAGGACCAACGACAGACCGATTCGTCGCACACAAGTAAAGATTTCCGTGCAATCACTCGTCTGGATATTGGCGAGCGACACAGCCGCACCGTTGGTATAAGGATGGATAGCTTGTAGTATCAATTCGCTATCGCGGCCGCGAAGCTTTCAAACGGATGAGACAAAGCGCAATGAACGAACATGCCGTACCGGTGTTGATCGCATTTCTGACTGTGGCTGGTATTGCGGCGTTTTTGCTGCGTCGAGCATTCAAGGCATTGGATCGTCAGCAGAACGACGCGGGGTCGGTACAGATTTCGCCCAGTCGCGACGGGCGAGATGACAGCCAGGTAGAACCCCGTTCTGCACGATAGTCGCCAAATCCTTGTCCCTTCGGTGGGCCGCTTAGGCCAAGCCCAAAGGCACGATACTGTCGGCCTTGGCTCTACCTATCGAGGAGTTGGCTCAGGCTGCTCGGTGCCAGGCCGGTCCAGCGTTTGAACGATCGGCGAAAGTTGGTGGTGTCGTTGAAGCACAGATAACTCGCAACTTCCTCATTGCTGTATCCCTTCATCTGATAGAGATAGAGCGCGACGTGCTTGCGCACCAGATCGAGCTGTTCCTGAAAATGAGTACCCTGTTTTTGCAGCTTGCGCTTTAAAGAGGCAGGGCTCATCTCGAACGCCTGGGCGACCCGTTCGAGGTTCAGCGGTGCGCGGATGTTGGCGTGAAGGTAGTCGTACAGCTGATCGATAAAGCTACATTGCCAACCGAGGCTCGCCAGTTGTGCATGGCTGGCCTGCTGGGCAACCTGGCCAGCGGTGGCTGAGGCATTTGGCCAAGGTGCGTGCAGGTACTCGTGAGGCAGGCTCATCATCGTCCACTGGCTGTCGAACGTCAGGTTCTCGCTCAGATGGACCCAGTACTGTTCGATGTGGCGTGGCTGCGAATAGCTGAAATAAAAGCGCCACGGCAGTCGCTCCCCCGATAGGCGCCGGGTCATGGCGACCACCGCAGTCAGGCTGGCCTCAACCAGAAAACGCTGCTGGTCTTCCGTGCCCCAACTTTCCACCCAGTACAGATGAGCCTGCTTGTCGTCGAGCAGTAGCCGCGGTGTCAGCAGAGGGCTGAGCAACGCGCGGAATTGCTGCAGGTGTTCCAGTGCCTGGAGCAGCGTGCAGGCGTGGTTCAGCGCGTGGCTGGTTTCGCCGTAATGGCCTGGCAGCAGTCGTTGCCCAAGCAGAAAACTGCTGTCATCGGCGTCCAGCAAGCGTTGCGCATTGCTGATCAGCGTGAGCAATTGCGCCGGGCTGATGCGTGCTCGGCCGCTGGTGATGTCCTCGTAGAACAGCCCGGTGCCGCGCAGCAACTGATGGCTGCCGATCCCGCGCGACAGCGCCAGGTCGATCAATACGGCCGGTTGGTGATGAGCCGCGATGAAACGCGTGTCGCATTCGTAACCGAGGGGCATGGTCGTTTCTCAGGCGCAGCGCGGCAGTTGCTGTTTGGTCTTGGCCAGGTTCAGGTTGAGGCGTTTGAGGAGTTGCTCGGCGTCCTCGTCGAAGGCCATCACCGTCGCGGTGCTGGCGCGCAGGTGCACCCGCTCTCCGTGCTGCGCGGTTTTGTGCGCCAGGCTGACTACGGCCTGGCGCAGTTCGTCGGCAATTGAACGGGCCTGGGCCTCGCCGGTGTTCGGCAACACGGCAACGAAGCGATCCCCCGCCAACCTGCAGAGCAGGTCCTGGCGGCGAAGATTGAGCAGCAGCAGGTGGGCCATCGCCTGCAGCACGGCGTCGCCCTCGGCCTGACCGTAACGCAGGTTGAGCGCGTTGAAATCGTCCAGATCCACGACCACCAGTGACAAGGGTTGCTGCTCCGCCTGGGCCTGCGCGAGTGCCAGTTGCACGTGCTGGCGCAGATATTCGGCGGCGCCTAGCGGAGTTAGTTTGTCGAACAGCCGGTGCTCGCGGAATCCCTTTTCGCGCTTGCTCATCTGCTGGCTGATGGCGCGCTGTTCCTGATTCAGGTGATAGATGCCCAATGTCAGCAACACCAGGCCGACGGGCATCGGCGCGGTTTCCAACCAGTTATCCCAGGTCACCAATTCCGGCAGTTGGATGAACTCATCCAACGCATCCATCCACCAGGACAGGAATACGCAGGCAAGGCCGAGCGCAAGCAGCCGCGTTACCCGGCCGGCGGGACGACTGTGCAGCAGCATGATCAGCCAGACCAGCGCCAATACTGCCGAGCCGCCTTCGCCGGCCACGTCCATCCAGTCGATCTCAGCCCAAGGCTTGAGCTGGCCGGTGGCGAGGTAGATCTGCAGGCCGAAGTTGGCCGCGAATGCCAGGCCGAGCAGGGTCAGGGCATGCAGCTTTAGAAAGGATTTCATCGGGTCTCCGTGGCGAGGGCGCGCCAGTGCGTGAGGGGCACGGAAACAAATGAATGTGACGCTTGGATGAATGGGGAGGGGGTTGAATTGGCTCAGGCGTTATTTCGGTTTGGTTAGCCTTTACGGCTCACGCCGCATCCATGCGGCTCGCCCCTCTCCACGGCGGCTACGCTTACCCTCCTGAAAGGGGCGTCCCGAGTCGCCTGTTGATCTGCAGCAAATCGAAAGACTAAGCACTGTAGGGTGGGCTTCAGCCCACCGTGACGGAGTGGAGCCCTGCTATTGGTGGGCTAAAGCCCACCCTACGGGGCTGGAGGCGGCTTCGCGGCTTGGTTTGGCTTTGGCTTCGGTGCACGCTCTAACAGACGACACCAAACGCCCCTTCAGGAGCGAAGCGCAGGGCCGGATGCAGAGGCAAGCGTTTTTGACCGCGCTGATACGCGCAGCGGCACGAACCGCAAACCCACAAATGCGTCCCCGTGATCCATCAGACAGGTCATATCGGCTCATTCCACTCCGGAGACCACCCCAACAAGCCCAGTCTGCCGCCCCATCCCCAACCCCTGTCACAGAACCGCCATATCCCCCACATACCGTCCGCTGCAGTTCCGGGATGGACCCGGTAAACAGCGTTCGGGGGATTGTTCATGAGCACATACCGCAGCGGCATCCGCCATGCAGGATTCCGTATCAGCCTGTTGGCCTTGGCCGTCAGCGCCGGTTCGGCCTGGGCGGAGGAGCCGCTTGTCATGGAACACGTCGAGGTGATCGGCCAAGCCGTCAGCATCGACAAGGCGCTCAAGGAGCAGCGTAGCGCCGACAGCGTCAAGAGCGTGGTACACGCCGACGGCATCGGCCAGCTGCCGGACGACAACGCCGCCGAAGCGTTGCAACGTATCCCTGGTCTGTCGGTCGAGCGCGACCAGGGCGAAGGGCGCTTCGTCAGCGTGCGCGGCATTGCACCGGACCTTAACAGCGTGACCATCAACGGCACGCTGGTCCCTTCGCCGGAAAGCGGTCGCCGCGCGGTGGCGCTGGACGTGTTGCCGTCGGAGCTGGTGCAGTCGCTGTCGGTGGTCAAAACACTCACACCTGACATGGATGCCAACTCCTTGGGCGGCACCATCGAGGTGGAAAGCCTGTCCGCCTTCGATCACGACGGCCTGTTCTATAGCATGAGCGGCGAGGGCAGCTACGACGATAACGTCAGCAAGACCAGCCCTAAGTTTTCCGGCGCCTTCAGCAACCGTTTCAGCCTGGGTGATGGCGTCGACAATTTCGGCGTCGCTGCGGCGCTGAGCTGGCAGGAGCGAGATTTCGGCTCGGACAACGTCGAAACCGGCGGCGCCTGGGATTTCGAGGATGGCGCGCGACTTGGCGAGCTGGAGCAGCGCGATTATGAAATCACCCGCGAACGTGCCGGCGTTGGCCTCAACTTCGATTACAAGCCCGACGACCTCAGCAGTTATTACCTGCGCACTCTTTATAGCCGCTTCAAGGACACCGAGACGCGCAACGCCGCAGGTGTCGAGTTTGCCGACGCGCAACTGGCAGGGGAGCTAGGCGACGCCGAAGGCTGGCGTGAGCTGAAATCGCGCGAAGATACCCAGACTATCCAGTCGTACGTGTTCGGCGGCGAGCGCATGATGGGGCTCTGGACGCTGAGCGGTCAGGCCGGCTACAGCGAGGCGCGCGAGCGCAATCCGGGCGGCATCGCCGGCGCCACCTTCGTAGGCGACTTCAGCGACGCGGGTTTCTCCAGCACGCGCAAGCCGAGCCTGGCGATCGACTCGTCGTTCTACGATCCAGCGAGTTTCGAGCTGGACGAGGTGGAGTGGGAAAAGAGCGATGCGCGTGACCGAGAAAAGAACATTCGCCTGGATCTTGCCCGTGATTACGACATTCGGGGCTACGCCTCCCAGTTCAAGGTCGGCGGTAAGCTCAGCCGGCGCGACAAGACCAACGACGTCGATATCTGGGCCTACGATGATTTCGCTGACCTGACCCTGGCTGACTTCCAGAGCGGCAACGTCGACTATGCCCTTGGCCGCTTTGGTCCGGGTATCGATGCTGGCGGGTTGGAAGGGCTGATCGGTGGCCTGGACGCCAGCGAGTTTTACGACGAAGAAGAGTCGCGCATCGGTGACTTCGACATGAGCGAGGACATCAACGCCGCCTATTTCATGAATACCCTGGACCTGGACCAATGGCGCATCATTGCCGGCCTGCGCTACGAAGGCACCGAGTTCAGCGCCAAGGGAACGGGGCTGCGCGACGGCGAGTTCGAGGCCGTCTCCAGTGATAACCGGTACGACCATTGGCTGCCGGGCCTGCATGCCCGCTATCAGCTGACCCCCGATACTCAATTGCGCGCCGCCTGGACCAATACCGTAGTGCGCCCGACCTTCGAACAACTGGCGCCGGGCTTCGTTATCGATGGTGAAGATGCCGCGTTCGGCAATCCCGACCTCAAGCCGCTGGAGTCGATGAATTACGACCTCGGCATCGAGCACTACATGGGCCGCGCGGGTGCCGTGTCGGCTTATCTGTTCTACAAGGACATCGACAACTTCATCTACAACACCGATCTGGCCGGTACGGGCCAGTGGGCCGGCTTCGACGAGGCGCTGAGCTTCGAGAACGGCAGCAGCGCCAAGCTCTACGGTATCGAGCTGTCTTATTCGCAGAAGCTCGACTGGCTGCCGGCGCCGTGGAACGGCGTGCTGCTGGGCGCCAACGCCACCTTCAGCAAGTCCGACGCCGATATCGAAGGGCAGGGCGGACAGCGCAGCATCGATCTGCCGAACCACTCCGATACGGTCGGCAACCTGATGGTCGGCTGGGAGAACGACGTCTTCAATATGCGTTTGGCGGCCAACTACAAATCCGAATACCTGGCCGAAGTCTCAGGCGTCGATGACGAGGCGCACGACCTCTACGCCGACGAGCAGCTGTTTCTCGACTTCAAGGCCGGCTACTTCATCACGCCGAACCTGCAATTGACAGTCGAGGCGCTGAACCTCACCGACGAGTCCTACTTCGTCTACACCGGGCGCCGCAATTACAACGCCCAGTACGAGGAATACGGCCCGACCTACAAGCTCGGCCTGACCCTTACCCACTTCTGATCCCTTTCGCCGCCCCGATACCGACCTGTTCCTGACAGGGCGGCGTCGGCCGGCGGCTGCTGAATGGAATGACCATGAACGTAACCTTGCACAAACCTTTGCTGTTGAGCCTCTGCATTGCGCTGGCAGCCTGCCAGACGGCCAAGCACGACGAGCAGCCTTCGGCGGTACCGAGCCTTGCGTTTGCCGATGGGGCAGTCGTTATGGATGCGGAGAACGCTCAGCTCGTCCGCGATGATCGTTTCTGGCCGGGTGCCGACCAGCTGATGATTCGCCCCGACGCCCGCGGGCTGCAGTTGTTCGATGCCCAAGGCCAGCTGCTAAGCCAGTTGAAGGGCCGATTCGAAGGGCTCGATCACCGCGCAGGCGGGCATGGCTTGCTGGTCGCGACCATCGATCAGATGCGCCAGCAGGCTGTACTGCTCGGATTGGATCGAGCGCATCGCTGGAGCCAGCCGTTGTATATCCCGAAGACCGATTTCGCTATCGAGGGGCTCTGTCTGTATCGAGACTCGGCACGCAACGAATTTGTCTTTCTGCTGGGTGAAGACGGTATCGGCGAACAATGGCTGATTGCGGCAGACGAGCGCCTGCTAAGCGCACCGCAACGGGTTCGCGGTCTGAGCCTGCCGCCGGAAAGCGGGTACTGCCAGGTCGACGATCAATCTGGTGAGCTGTTGGTGAACGAGGAGGGCGTTGGCGTCTGGAGCTACGCCGCTGATGCGGAGGCGCCCCTGCTCCGCCAGCCGGTAGATATCCGCCAGCCCTTCGGGAGCATCGCGCAAGCCGCGGCCGGTATCGCTCTGGTGCCGGGCGGGTTGCTGGTGCTGGACCCGGAAACGGGCGCGTTGCATCTGTATCGGCAAGACGGCGGCGCTTGGCTCAGCCATTCGGTGTTGCCGCTGGATGCGCTCGTTGAACCGGAGCAGATAAGCGCTCGGCTGACGCAACGCGGCCTCGAGCTGTTGCTGATCGACGAGCGTGGTGCGCACAGGGCCCGTCTGGACTGGCAACCCGAAGCGTCTGCTGCGACGCCCGTCATTCCGGTATTGCCAGCGCAGGTCCAGACCGAACCGGTGCCGAGTCTGGGCGATGCGGCCGATGACCCGGCCATCTGGGTCAACCCGAACGACCCCTCCAACAGCCGAGTGCTCGGTACTGACAAGAAGGGCGGGCTGGGTGTCTACGACATGGCTGGCAAGCAGTTGCAGTACCTGTCGGTAGGCCGGTTGAACAATGTCGATGTGCGTTCGGGCTTTTCACTGGACGGCAAGCCGGTCGATCTGGCCGTCGCCAGCAACCGCGATCACAACAGTCTGCATTTATTTGCCATCGATCAACGCAGCGGGTGGCTGAGCGACATCGGGCAGATCGAGACGCCGCTTGGTGATATCTACGGCCTGTGCATGTTCAAGGACGAGCAGGGTGCCATCCACGCCATCGCCAACGACAAGGACGGCCGATTCCTGCAATACCGCTTGGATGGCGTCACGGGTGAGCCGCGCGGTGAATTGGTCCGTAGCTTCAAAGTTGAGACCCAGCCGGAAGGCTGCGTGGCCGACGACCGTAACCAGCGCTTGTACGTCGGTGAGGAAGACGTCGCGGTGTGGACGCTCGATGCCCGTGCTGACGCTCCGACTGTACTGGAGAAGGTCATCGGAGTGGGTGGCCCGGTGCACGACGACATCGAAGGTCTGGCGCTCTATCAGGGTGAAAAGGCTGACTATCTGGTGATTTCCAGCCAGGGCAACGACAGCTATGTGGTGCTTGATGCCCGCGCGCCTTACGCCATGCGCGGCGCCTTCCGTGTGGGCTTGAACGCCCAGCTGGGTATCGATGGCGCTTCGGAAACCGACGGTCTGGAGGTCACCTCGGCCAATCTCGGAGGCATCTGGAGCCGCGGAATGCTGGTGGTGCAGGACGGCCGCAAGCGCATGCCAGAGGGGCCACAGAACTACAAGTACCTCCCCTGGGCGGCCGTTGCCGAGGCATTGGGTCTGGACTGAGCCGTCGTTCTGCCTATCTAGCGTGACTGTCATCGCATGGTCATGCCGGTGCAATCAAATACGAGGCCGTCGCGTCGGACGGCCTGGAGGAAACTATGCAAAGCACACTCGAACACATGTCGGTCTGGGGGCTGGTCAGCGAGGCCAGCCTGGTGGTGCAGCTGGTGATGATCACGCTGGTGCTGGCTTCGGTCGCCAGCTGGTATCTGATTATCCAACGAGGAGCCGCGTTGCGCCGCAGCGAACGATTGCTGACTACCTTCCTGCAACGCTTTCGCGGCGGCGGAGAACTCGCCCAGCTGTACCGGGAGGGCAGCGAACAGGCGCTCCCCAACGAGGCGGCATTGCAACGCATCTTTCTGGCCGGTTATCAGGAATTCAACCAGCTGCACCGCCAGCCTGGTATTGCACCGGATGCGGTGATCGAAGGGGTCGAGCGCAGCCTCTATGTGGCCATCGCGGAACAGGAGGAGCGGCTCGAGAGTGGTCTTCAGTTTCTTGCCACCGTCGGTTCGGTCAGCCCCTACATCGGCCTGTTTGGCACCGTCTGGGGCATCATGAATTCATTTCTCGGCCTGTCCATGGTGCAGCAGGCGACACTTTCGACCGTCGCTCCGGGCATCGCCGAAGCCTTGATCGCCACGGCCATTGGCCTGTTTGCCGCGATCCCGGCGGTGATGGCCTACAACCGCTTCTCCGCGCGCGGGCAGACGCTGAGCAGCCGCTATTACAGCTTCGCCAATGAGCTGCAGGCACGCTTGCATCGGCGCCTGCATGCCGCATCGCCCAGCGTAGCCGCAGCCGCCTGAAAGGAGCCTAGCCATGCTGGTCAAGCCACAGCGTAAACACGGCCCCAAGGCCGAAATGAATGTGGTCCCTTACATCGACGTGATGCTGGTGCTGCTGGTGATCTTCATGGTCACCGCGCCGATGCTGGTGCAGGGCGTGAAGATCGAACTGCCCAAGGTGGCCGCCGAGGCGATGCCCACGGAGAACGAGCGGCAGATCCTCACGCTCTCGGTGAAGGCCGACGGCGGCTTCTACTGGAACCTGGGCAGCGAGCTGAACGCCGAGGACCAGACCGACAGCGCCATCGACCTTGAGGAGATGCGGGAGAAGGTCGCGGCAATCATCGCCGAGCGCGGCGACACCCAGGTCTATGTGCGCGCCGATGACACTGCCGATTATGGCCGCGTGGTGGCCGGGATCGCCGAGCTGCAGCGCGGCGGCGTGGTGAATCTCGGCCTGATCACCGAGGCGCCGCCTGGGCAGTCCGCGCCATGAGCAGTCTGATCATGACATTGCCCAACAGCTTTCCAGCTCCCCGGCCGCAGTGGCTCAGCCATGCCAGCGCAGCGGTGGTGACCGTAGCGCTGCACGCCGCGGTGTTCGGCCTGCTGTTGCACGGTTGGACGCCGGAGCTGACGGCACCCAGCTCGACACAGGTACTCAAGACCCAGCTGGTCAGTTTGCCGGCTCCGCAACCGGTGCTCGCGGCGCCTGTCGAACCCGAGCCGACGCCGTTGCCGGAGCCAGTCGAGACCATGGTTCGAGACGTGGTCGAGGAACCGCAAGTCGATCCGCGAATCGAACAGCATCGGCTCGAACAGGCCGAGCTCGCCTACAAGCGCGCCGAACTGGAACGACGGGCCGAAGAGCAGCGCGTAAAAGAGCGGCAACGCAAGCAGCAGTTGGAGCGTGAGCGGCAAGAGCGGCTTGAGGTCGAGCGTCAGCAGCACGAAACCCAGCGTCGTGAACAGTTGGCCCGCGAGGCGCGACAGCGCGAGCAGGCAGCGCAGGCCGAAGCGGCTGCCGCCGCTGAACGAGCACGCCAAGCCGAAGCCGCCGCGGCTGCCAGTCGGCAGTACTTGCCGATCGCCAAGGATGCGCCAGCCTACCCGCAACGTGCGTTGGACAAGGGTATCGAGGGCACCTGCACCGTCAGTTATTCGGTCAACCCGCAGGGGCGGATCGAGAATCCGAAGGCGCTGGATGACTGCCATCCGCTGTTCATCCGTCCGTCGCTCTCCGCCGCCAAGAGCTTTCGCTATCAGCCTCGTGTCATCGACGGGCGTGCAGTGTCAGTGCCCGAAGTGAAGAACACCTTCCACTACCGCATCCAATGATGCGCAGCAGATCCATTTGCCGAACGAGCCATTGATGAAACAGGATTTTCAGAGTTTTCACGCCAACCTTTCAGCCCTCGACGATCAGGCCATTAACCCGAGCTCGAATGCCTCGCTGGGGCAACTGGTCGATCGCAGCCGGCGGAGCATGCTCAAGGGCAGTCTTGGTCTGGCCGCGCTCGGTTTTCTCGGCGGGAGCCTGAGCGCCTGCCGCAGCGCCGGGCAGTCTGATTCGCTGATCGGCTTCAGCGGGATTCCCACTCAGCTTGACCCGAAATTCGACAGCGTGCAGGTGGCGCCCGGCTACAGCGCGCGGACGTTCTTTTCCTGGGGCGATGCGGTGCTGGCCGACGCACCAGAGTGGAACCCGGACGCCAGCGACGACTGGCAGGCCCAGCTCAAGCAGGCCGGCGACAACCACGATGGCATGCATTTCTTCCCCTTTCCAGAAAACCCGGACAGCCACGGCTTGCTGGTGATCAACCATGAGTACGTCAATCCGCCACTGCACCCCAACGGCATGACGCTCACCGACGGCAAGCGCCCGCTGGACGAAGTGCGCAAGGAACAGGCGGCCCACGGCGTTAGTGTCATCGAAGTGAAGAAGGATGCGCAGGGACAATGGCAGCGGGTCATGCCATCGCGCTACAACCGCCGTATCTCGGCGATGACGCCTATGGCGGTCAGCGGACCGCTGGCCGGTAACGACGCGCTGAAGACCGCCTCCGACCCGAGCGGGCGGGAAATCATCGGTACGCTGAACAACTGTTCCAGCGGCTTCACGCCGTGGGGCACCTATCTGGTGTGCGAGGAAAACTGGCACAACTACTTCGTCAACCACGACGCCGCGGACCTGGCCACGCGCGTCTCGCACAAGCGCTACGGTATTGCCGGCGAAGGGCTGAGCAAGCTCTACGGCTGGGAGACTGCCGATCCGCGCTTCAACGCCACGCCGGACCCGGCGCAACCCCACAATGGCCACGTGAATGAGCCGAACCGCTTCGGCTGGGTGGTGGAAGTCGACCCGTTCGATCCGCAGAGCACGCCGATCAAGCGCACCGCGTTTGGCCGTTATTGCCGTGAGTGCTCGGTGCTTTCGCTGGGCGAGGACGGTCGCATGGCGTTCTATTCCGGCGACGACACCAAGGGCGAATACGTCTACAAGTTCGTCCCCAGCGGGCGCTACGTGCCGGGTGCTGATCACGCCAACCGTCAGCTGTTGGACAGAGGCACGCTCTACGTGGCGCGCTTCAATGCCGACGGCAGCGGCGAGTGGCTGGCGTTGGTGCACGGGCGGAACGGCTTGAGCGCCGCGAACGGTTTCGCCGACCAGGCCGAGGTACTGCTCAACGCCCGCGCCGCTGCCGATCACGTCGGAGCGACACCTATGGATCGGCCGGAATGGGTGGCGGTGCATCCTCACAGTCGGGAGGTCTACGTGACGCTTACCAACAATGATGGCCGTGGCGTGAAGCAGCCAACCGACAAGGCCAACCCGCGACCGAACAACCTGCACGGGCAGATCCTGCGCTGGAACGAGCAGGGCGGAGATCCGACCGCGACGGTCTTCACCTGGGAAATCTTCCTGTTGGCCGGTGAGCGACGCGGCGCTAAAGACGCGGACGGCCAGCCGGTGCCGGCTCATCTCACCGGGACCATTAACGGGGATATTTTTTCTTCGCCAGATGGCGTGGCGTTCGATGGCGCCGGCCGGTTGTGGATCGAAACCGATTACGGCGACGAGGAGCCAGCGATGCAGGCCATGGGCACCAACCAGCTGCTGTGCGCCGACCCACGGACCCGTGAGGTGCGGCGTTTTCTGGTCGGCCCGCGCGGGTGCGAGATCACCGGCATCACCTGGAGCCCGGACTACCGGGCCATGTGGATCAATGTGCAGCATCCCGAGCTGAGTTTTCCGGCCAGCGACGGCAAGACTCGCCCGCGTTCCTCAACGGTGCTCATCACCAAGAGCGACGGAGGCGTTATCGGCACCTGACAGCGAAGCTTCGAACGATGGGCTAGGTCTGTGGAGTTTCATCCGCAGGCTACATGCACGCCGCATGCACCGGGGCTCGGTGGTGCGGAGCGCACCTACGTCGAGGCTGTGCCGCTTCACGGCTAGGCTCAGAGCCGGCTCACCCGTTGCGGATGCGCGCTAAACGCGTCGGTGAACGTTTCGGTAAACGCCCGGCTCTAAAACATGCAGATACATTTCCTGTTGCATGTAACCAAGGAGCTGGGCCATGGCAAACCCGCATTTGCGTACTCGTATTTCCATCGCCGTACTTGTCGCTTGTGTTCCTCTCGTCAGCCAGGCGGACTTGTATTCGCTGAAGATCGAGAACGACATCATCGCCACCGGTAGTGACGGTCATTACACCAACGGCTTCGAGCTGATGCGCTCGTTTAAGCCCGAGGCTGATCACTGGACGCGCGGGTTCGCTGGGTCCATGCCGGGTTGGGCGGCGGAGGAGGTCGATAACGTGGCCTATCGCTTCGGGCACCAGATCTACACCCCGAACGAGATCGAACAGGCCGAGCTGATCGAGGACGATCGGCCTTATGCCGGCCTGTTGTTCGCCGGAATGTCGCTCTTTTCCGATATACAGCACGAGGGTTGGCGCGAAGCCAGTGGCCTGCACCTCGACGTGGGTGTGGTCGGGCCGGCTGCGGGCGGCAAGCGGATTCAGCGCTGGGTGCATGATGCGACCGACAGCGACGAGCCCAGGGGTTGGGACAACCAGTTGCGCAACGAGCCCTTCGTCAACGTCGGCTACCAGAAACGCTGGTGGTTGCAGCAGCGCTTCGCCGGGCTGGAAATGGAGTACGGGCCGAGCGCAGGCGTCGCGCTCGGCAATCTCTACACCTACGGTTCCGCAGGCCTGGGCGTTCGTATCGGCCAGGGCTTGGCGCGCAGCTTCAGCATCCCGGCAGTGGCGCCCGCACAGAGTGGCAGCATGTTCTTCGACCAGGGCGGCGGGTTCGCCTGGAGCCTTTTCGCCAACCTCGAAGGACGCTACATGGCCCACAACATGCTGCTGGAGGGCAATACCTTCAAAAGCAGCCATTCGGTCGACAGCCGCGAGTGGGTTGGCGATGCCAAGGCCGGCGTGGCGCTGACCTGGAGCAGCTGGCAACTGGCGTTCGCCAGTGTCTGGCGGACCCGCGAATTCAATGGCCAGGACGAACACGATCAGTTCGGCTCACTGACGCTTTCCGCCTGGTTCTGATGCGAAGTGGTGCGCATTGCTGTAGGGCCGAATTCATTCGGCAATGCGCGGCCTGCTTGGCCAAGCCCGAACAAGTTCGGCCCTACGAACGGGGTAGACGGGTTATTTCTTCACCCAACTGCCGTTGAGCTGGATGATCTGCCCCGAGGGGGTCTTCTCGATGGCCTTCTTGCCGGCAATCGCCTCGACATCGCTGACGGCGATGCCGTTCTTCTGCGCCAGACGGTGATATTCGGCGCGCCGCGCCTGGTTGATCTGACTGGCGATATCTTCCGCCTGGCCACCGGACTGCACCACACCCAGATAGCCGTCGGGCTTCTCGCCGAGCTGGCCGCTGGCCTTGGCCTGACCGAGAGCGGCCATGGCTTCATTGAGGGTCATGGCGGCGGCGGGCAGGGCCAGGCACAGCGCCAGGAGCAGGGTACCGAATTTCAGATAGCTTTTCATAAGGCTCCTTAGAACAGGCCGCTGTCTTCGTTGATGATCGAGTCGAGCTGCTTGTCGACCTTGATGTAGATCTCGTGCTCGATTTTCACGTTGAGGTTGATGTTGATCGGCTCGTTGGGCACAGCCAATTCCACTCTTGGGGTGCAGGCGCTGGCGAGCAGGGCCAGCGCCAGAATGCTGATCGGATAGCGCAACCGCATAACGGTCTTCTCCTGTTCGGGGTGGCGGATACATTGCCTTATCTGAGGCGCTCCTGCACCCGCCTTTGAATGGTTTCGCTGACGCGATCGGACAGTTGCAGGCTGGTCAGCAGAGCCGGAATGTTCTCTTCGAGGTTGATCGAAAGGTTGATCGGGCGACCGCCTTCCAACGCCGGATTGCGACCGTGCAGCTTGAGCCCCAGGTCGAGCGTACCGTCGGCGGCGTAGTGCACGTCGCTGGCGAGCAGGTCGTAGTGAAAGTCATCCAGGGCCTCGGTCACCAGACGCATCGCTGGGTTGGACTGGCCGAGCGCCTGAATTTTCGCTGAGCGGAACCGCAGCACGCCGCCCGGCTCCCGCGCCTGCAGCGAGCCGCGTTCGATACTCACGCCAGCCTCGCCACGCTGCAGCTGCAATTCACCATCAATTACGCCGGTGCCGGACAGGCCTTCGGCGGGGTAGGCCTCGAGCAATAACGGCAGTTGTAGACCGCGCAAATGCGCGCTCAGCTGTTGCGTGCCGGCATCCAGGTCCGCCTCGCCGGGGTCGAGCCAGAGCCGGCCGCCCAGCAATTGCACCTCAGCGGTGTTCCAGGCGAGACGGCCCCGGTCGAGGTGGTCGATGTCGCCCGTATATTCGCCGCCGAACCGCAGCGGGCCGAAGGTGAAGCCAGGATTGGCTTCCCGCAGGATCAGTTCGGGAATCCCCAGGCGCAGCTGGTTTCGCCGCAGCGCAATCGAGAGGTTCGCGTCCAACCCGCTCAGTTCGGTGCGGTCGTAAATGCCACCGAGCCCTTTGACGCTGAGCGTCGCGCTCGCCTCGGGAAGACCCTTGGCAGGCAGGTCGAGCTGACCTTGCCCCTGCAGCCTTCCAGTGCTCAGTTCCAGAACCTGCGGCCAGTCGGCGAGCGTCGCAGCCAACGGATTGCCCGCGCGCAGGAACAGTTCAGGAAGGCTTGCATTCAGCCGCGTCGCGCCGCTGGACCAGTTGTGGTTGAGCGTCAGAGGGAGCGTGAGCCCGGCGTCGTTTTGCAGCGGGCCTTCGAGCGAAAGCTGTTCGCTTCCGACAACGAGTTTGCCGCTCCATTGCCAGCCCATGGGGCGCAGCGCCGGTTGCCGGAGTTCGGCGATCTTGAGCGTGGGCTTGCCTTCGATTGACAATTCGTCCCACTGCTGGTCGTCGGAGTCAATAGCGATATCGAGCCCGGATGGGTCAAGTTGCACGCCGTTAGCCACCAGATCGGCGCCACTGCTTAGACGAGCCAGTGTGATCTGCGAGCCTTTCTCGAACTGGATATTGGCTGCTTCCATGGTTGCGCGGCCACGCATCCGCAGATCGGCTTCAAGGTCGGTCAAGGTCATTTCCGCCAACGAAAGCGCTCTGCTATCCAGCCTCAATCTGGTTTGCTCGAAGGACAGCGCATAGGGCGCGGCGGTTTCGAGCGCGATCAGGCTATCGAGTGTGAGCGGCGTAGCCCCGCTCGCGTTCAGGCGCATCTGCAGCGGTATCGTGGACGTTGTTTCAGTGGCCGGCGCTGGCGTGATCTGCAGACTGATCGCGTCGGGTCGCAGCGGTGCCGGAAGGGCTTCGACCAACGTGGCCGCCGGGCGCAGTTGCAGATCGGCGGTCAGTTCGGTAGGTAGCCAGATGCCACGATTGGCTTCGGCGGTTGCATCCAATCGTCCTTGCAGTTGACCGATGCCGGGTACCGGCCAGGGTGCGGGCAGATGGCTCGACAGGCGTAGCTCGCCATCGAGCACACGCCATTCACCCGTAAGGTCGTCGGTATCGATCTGCAGCGACCAGCCCGCGCCAATGCGCATCTGCTCCGGCAATTCGGGTAAAGCTGGCGGTGCGTAGGCCAGCCATTCGCCCAACCACTCCAGCAGCCAAGGCGCTTCCGGCAGCTCGCTCATGGCCAGCGTGCCGCGCCATTGTGTCGAGTCGGCCTCTGGCGTCAGCCGGTTTTGCATGGACAGGCGCTGTCGGTCGTCCAGTTGCAATTGCAGATCGGCATGGGTGTCGGCGCCCCGTTCGTGGATGTCCAGCGTCAGTGCCAGCTGATGCGTGTCGTGATGTAGCTGCAGGTTCAGTGTGGCGGGTAGCACCTCTCTACCGGCGTGCTGCCAGCTCAGCTCGCCCTGTTCCTGACAGGTACCGCTGGCGCAGGGCAGGGTGGTGACGAGCGAAGCGATATGGCCGCTACGGGGCAACCAGGCCGTCCAGCGTTCCAGTTGCTGGCGGCTGGGCAGGGCGGTGGGTTCGCGCTCATCACTCGCGTTGGGCACCGGCTGCCACTGTACGTCGAGGTGATCGATGCGTAGCGACCGGAGCGGCAGCGGTCGCCACCAGTTCGCGATGCCGAGGCGCAAATTATCGACCGTTACCGCGAGCCGTTCGTCGGATGCGGTCTGCCTAACCAAGACAATTTGTCGCACGCGTAGCTGATCGGTCGACAGGCGCAACCCGTCGATGTCGAGCGTGACGATATCGAACTCACGCTTGAATTCTTGCCAGCGCAAGCCACCGTAGACGGCAATGCCAAGAACCAGCAGAACCACTCCCGCGACCGTCCAGCCCAGGACCCTGCGCCCCTTCGTCATGACTTATCCCGTTGTGACCGATGCCCAAGCATAAGCCGGTCATTGCGGGTATTGCGATGTGCCCTAACTGGCAGCACCCGACGACCGGTCAGGCAGTACAAAGTTCCCCGTTAGCCGCTCAAACCTGCGCAAAAGCCGCTTGGGACGGGCTCTCTGCGCTTGCTGCCACAAACTTGTGCACATTTCGCGAGCGGGCTTGTCAAGCGCTTATGACAAACTGTCGCAAATCGTACGGACGCATAGATCATTAATAACTTGCTGAAAAATAAGGAGATTTTCTACTGGCGAAAAAAACGCCAGTTTAACTGCAGCCCACTAACCATAAGCGCTAGCGGGATTTGTAACCCGTTTGCCCACAGAGTTATCCACAGCTTTTGTGGATGAAATTTTTATGTGATACGGATCGCCTTTCTGCAAATTTTGCAAGGCTTTAACTCTAAGAAAAAAGGAGTAGAGTGCGCGCCCTGTCCTCGAACCCCTTCGGTACTCATGAGAACGCGCTCTACCGCTTCGACTTCCGTCGATAGCCTATCAACGTCCCCGCGCTTGCCGTTGCGCATGGCGCTATGGCTGCTGGACAACCAGCATCTAGGACAAACCAAGAGTGTCAAACGAATCGCCGGTCGGATGCTCAAGCAGCCCGCGCGCGAGGGCGTGGTCGAAGCGCAGAGTCGGCTCGGGCGGCTGCTCTGCACCGACTGCGACAGCCAGCGTGATCGGCGCATCGGTTTCGAAATGCTGCGCCAGGCCGCCCGTGCCGGTGATTGCCAGGCGCAGCTGGAGCTGGGGCAGCTGTATTGTCAGCCGCAGTACCGCGAGTTGAGTAAGGCCCGGCATTGGCTGGAGCAAGCCGCTGCGCAAGGTTCGGCTGAGGCATCGAGCGCTCTACAGCGCTTCTCCGCGAAGCGCTGACACAGGCGACCGGCAAACGACGGCTGGCTATACTGCCCGGCAATTCAGCCGGAGCCGTTCATGCCTCTTGACACCATCTATCTGTTCGCCGGGCTTGGTTCCCTTTGTGTGCTGTTGGCTGCCGTGGCCGTCGCGTTGCAGCTTCGTCTCTCTCGGCGTCAGGCCGAACTTGCCTTGTTCGACGAGCGGCTCGCCCAGGCCACCATGGCGCAGGAAGGTCTGAGTGCGCAGCTCGAAACCAGTCGTCTGGCACACGCCGACCTCAACGAGTCTCGCGCCGCGCTGCAGGCCGAACTCGCGGCGCTGCGCCGCGAAACCGAGTGGCTACAGGCTCAGCGCCTGGAATCCCGCGATGCGCTCAATGATCTGGAAGCCGAGCGCGATGCGCAGCAATCCGAGCTACGAGCCCTGAGCGCTGCTCATGCCGCCGTTACCGCCGAACTCAACGAACAGCAGAAGACCCACGAGCAGCGCCTGATTGATCTGCAGAGTGCTCGCGACGAGCTGCGGGCGCAGTTCGCCGAGTTGGCTGGGAAAATCTTCGAGGAACGCGAACAGCGCTTTGCCGAGGCCAGCCACGAGCGGCTCGGGCAATTGCTCGACCCTTTGAAGGAACGCATCCAGTCGTTCGAGAAACGAGTCGAGGAAAGCTACCAGAGCGAGGCGCGCGAACGCTTTTCCCTGGCCAAGGAGCTGGAGCGCTTGCAACAGCTCAATCAGCGTCTGGGCGACGAGGCGACCAACCTGACGCGTGCGTTGCAGGGGCAGAAGACTCAAGGAAACTGGGGCGAGCTGATTCTCGAGCGAGTGCTGGAACATGCAGGACTGGAGAAGGGCCGTGAATACCATACGCAGGTCAGCCTGAAGAGCGCCGATGGCGAACGCTTCCAGCCTGACGTGCTGATCCAGCTACCGGGCAACAAAAAGGTCGTGGTGGATGCCAAGGTCAGCCTCACCGCGTATCAGGCGCTGACCTGCGCCGAAGACGAAGGCAGCCGCGCGTTGGCGCTCAAGCAGCACGTACTGTCGCTGCGCAGTCACCTGAAAGGATTGTCGTTGAAGGATTACCAGCGGCTCGAAGGGCTACAGAGCCTGGATTTCGTATTGCTCTTCGTGCCGATCGAGGCGGCATTCGCCGCGGCGTTGCAGGGCGATCCCGAGCTGTTCCAAGAGGCTTACAGCAAGCACATCGTGATAGTCAGCCCGACTACTCTGCTTGCCACATTGCGGGTGATCGACAGCCTCTGGCGGCAGGAGCGGCAAAGCCAGAACGCCCGTGAGATCGCCGAGCGGGCCGGTGCGCTCTACGACAAGTTCGCCGCCTTCATTCAGGACCTGGACGAGATCGGCACGCGTTTGCAGCAACTGGACAAGGCCTTTATCGGCGCGCGCAACAAGCTCACCGATGGGCGTGGCAATTTGGTCGGCCGTGCCGAGCAGCTGAAGCTTCTGGGCGCGCGTGCGAGCAAGAAGCTGCCGGCCGACTGGCTTGAGCGTGCCGGGGCGGAGACGCCGTTGGAAGAGGCTGGGGAATAACCGACGTAGGCGGCGTGATGCGGCGTGTGCGGTTTTTTGCGGGAGGCCCGTCCTCGGGGCGAAGCTTTCCTCTTGTGTTGGCATAAGGTCCGCTTTCGCCGCGAGGGCGCGCCTCCTACGAAAGCGGGTCGGCACGGAGCAGCGGTTTTTGTGGGAGGCCCGCCCTCGGGGCGAAGCATTGGCTCTTGTGCTGTCATAAGGTCCGCATTTGCCGCGAGGGTGCGCTTCCTACGAAAGCGGGTCGGCACGGAGCAGCGGCATTTCGCTCAATGCAAAGGCACGTGCCGGCTCATCAGTGCCCGCAGTGCCGCCGGCTTGACCGGCTTGGCAAGGAAATCCAGCCCCGCCGCGTGCACCGCCGCGATCAGCTCTGGGCGCCCGTCGGCACTGATCACCACACCGGGCACTGGCTCGCCGAGGCGGGCGCGCAACCAAGCCATGACGTCCAGGCCGGTTTCTCCGTGGTCAAGGTGATAATCCACCAGCACCAGCTGTGGCCGGATATCGTCCTTCAGCAACGCCTCGGACTCGGTTCGGTTGCTGGCGGTCCACACCTGGCATCCCCAGCGTGAAAGCAGGCTTTGCATGCCAACCAGGATGCTGTCTTCGTTGTCGATGCACAGCACCTGGATGCCGGTCAGTGCGGTCTGCTGTACTTCGGACTTGCCGTTGACCTTGGCCTGGCGGACTACATTGCTGGCGATCGGAACCGTCACGCTGAACACGCTGCCCTTGCCTGGCCAGGAGCGTACCGACAGCGGATGGTTCAGGACCTGGCAGAAACCGTCCGCAATCGCCAAGCCCAGCCCCAGGCCTTTTTCGGCACGGGTCTGATGACTATCCAGGCGTTTGAATTCCTCGAAGATCACTTGCAGTTTGTCTTCGGAAATTCCCGGTCCGCGGTCCCAGACTTCCAGACGCAGGGACTCGCCCTGCCGCCGCACGCCCAGCACCACGCGACCTTTGGCGTAGCGGAAAGCATTGGTGAGGAAGTTCTGCAGCACCCGGCGCAACAGGCGTATGTCGCTGTCGACCCGCAACCGGCTGCCATGCACCTTGAAATCGACCGCCTGCTCGGCGGCGAGCATGGTGAATTCGGTGTTCAACGTGTCGAACAGCGTGGCCAGCGGGAACGGGTGGCGATCGGGCGTGATGCGACCGTTTTCCAGGCGGGAAATATCCAGCAGATCCGAGATCAAGTCTTCGGCCGAGCGCAGCGAGCTATCCAGATGGCGCACCAGATCCTGCGCCTCGCGGGGCAGGGCGTCGTGCTGGTGCGAAAGGGCGGCGGAGAACAGCCGCGCCGCATTCAGTGGTTGCATCAAGTCATGGCTGACTGCGGCGAGAAAGCGTGTCTTCGACTGATTGGCCGCTTCGGCCGTGCTCTTGGCTGCGGTCAGCGCCTTGTTCAGCTCCGACAGTTCCTGGGTTCGCTCGATGACCCGCTGCTCGAGGCCTTCGTTGGCGTCCTTCAAGCCGCGTTCGGCTTCGCGGAAGGCGGTGATGTCACTGAAACTCATGACGAAGCCGCCGCCGGGCATCGGATTACCGATCAGTTCGACCACTCGACCGTTGGGGAACAGCCGCTCGGAGGTGTGCGCGCGACCCTGGCGCATCCAGTACAGCCGTTTGGCCACGTGGGTGTCCGCGTCGCCAGGACCGCAGAGGCCGCGCTCGGCGTTGTAGCGGATGATGTCGGCGATCGGTCGGCCAATGTAAACCAGCCCGTCCGGGTATTCGAAAATCTCGAGGTAGCGATGATTCCAGGCCACCAGTCGCAGTGACTGGTCGACCACGCTGATCCCTTGGGTGATGTTTTCGATCGCGCCCTGCAGCAGTGCGCGGTTGAACTGCAGCACCTCCGATGCCTCGCCGACGATGCGCACCACGTCATCGACCTGCATGTCACGGCCTTCCAACGCGGCCTTGACCACCGCGCGGGTCGAGGAGGCGCCGAGGACACCAGCGAGCAGCCGCTCGGTGTGAGCGATCCACTGGCCGTCGGCCTGTTGCCTGGGCGAAAAATCATGGCCATGACGGCGGGCGAAGCGTTGGAAGCTGAGCTCCGCGCGTTCGGCACCGACGAAGCGCGAGGCCAGCGAGAGCAGGTCTTCGACCTGCACGGCCAGCAGTCGGCGCGTGCTGGCGGTTGGGTGGATCTCCTGGCCGATGAAGCGGCTGGCCTGCCAGTGCTCGGCCACACGGGTTTGGGACAGGATCGAGACCCAGAAAAACAGCGTCGCGTTGCCCACCAAAGACAGCGTCACGCCGAGCGTCAGGGCGCTGGCGCCGAACGGCAGCTCGGCGGTGTACATCCATTGCAGGCCGGGAAACATCTCCAGCGGCCAGCCGAGCAGCGGCAGAATCAGCGTGTAGACCCAGATCATCGCGCCGGCAGTGAGGCCGGCAAACACACCACGCCGGTTGGCCTGCTTCCAGTACAGCGCACCGACCATCGCCGGCGCCAATTGGGTCAGGGCGGCGAAGGCGATCTGGCCGATGGTCGCCAGACTGGCACTGGAGCCGAGCAGGCGGTAGCTGACATAGGCCAGCAGCAGGATGGCGACGATGCTGATGCGGCGCACCGACAGCATCCAGTGGCGGAACACCTCGAAGGGCTGCTCGGCTTCTTTGCGGCGCAACAACCAAGGCAGCAGCATGTCGTTGGACACCATGGTCGACAACGCGACGCTGGCGACGATGACCATGCCGGTCGCGGCCGAGGCGCCACCGATGAAGGCCAGCATCGCCAGCGCCGGGTGAGCTTCGGCCAACGGCAGGCTGATCACGAAGGAGTCGGGGCTGATTCCGCTCGGCAGAAGCAGCTGTCCGGCCAGTGCGATTGGAATGACGAACAGCGCGGCCAGCACCAGATACAGCGGAAAGACCCAGCGCGCCAGGCGGAAGTCGCGCGGTTCGATGTTCTCAACCACCGTCACGTGGAATTGTCGCGGCAGGCAGACGATGGCCATCAGCGCCACGGTGGTTTGTACCAGCATGGCCGGCCAGTTGACTGTTTCTTCCCAGAAGCCGGTCAGTTCCGTGGAAACGTAAGCCTGATTGAACAGATCGCCGAAACCGTCATACAGACCGAAGGTGACGAAGGCGCCTACGGCCATGAACGCGAGCAACTTGACCAGGGACTCGAAGGCGATCGCCAGTACCATGCCGCGATGGTGCTCGGTGACATCCAGGTTGCGTGTGCCGAACAGTACCGTGAACAGCGCCAGCACCACGGATACGATCAATGCCGTGTCCTGCGTGCCGGAGCCGGCGACGGCCTCGCTGTGCTTGCCGATCAGCAGGTTCACACCGAGCACGATGCCTTTGAGCTGCAGGGCAATGTAGGGCAGCACTCCCACCAGACAAATCAGCGTCACCACCACCGCCAATGTCTGCGATTTGCCGTAACGCGCAGCGATGAAGTCGGCGATGGAGGTGATGTTCTCCTGCTTGCTGATCATGATCATCTTCTGGATCACCTGGGGCGCCAGCAGCATCAGCAGGATGGGCCCGAGATAGATCGGCAGGAATGACCAGAGCTGCTCGGCTGCCTGGCCAACGGCGCCGAAGAAGGTCCAACTGGTGCAATAGACGGCCAGCGACAGGCTATAGACCCAGGCGCGTACACGCGGTGACATATGCGCGCGGTTTCGATCGCCATAGAACGCGATGGCAAACAGCACGGCCATATAGGTAAAGGCGACCAGCGCGATCAACCCACCGGACAATGACATGCAAACTCCAGACAGCAAATAAGTAGCAGGCTCCAGCCCGGACGGTCGTCATACCGAGCCGGGCTGCGCTTAGACGATAGCCGGTATAGCAGTACGTTCGCACCGGCTGACCAGGGTCAGCCGGTGCGATGCGACTGTTTCAGGACCGGAATTACCGCTCGGGCGACAGCTCATGCTCGGCAAGTCTTGGATAACCGAAGGCTGCCGCTTGGTGATAGATGACTATGTAAAGTTTCGCAGTAAAAGCGATCGGCGTGTGGCGGCTGCGACCATCGTCGCATGAGGCTGGTCGTCGCGGGCGCAACGGGCGAAAGTACCGGACTAGACAAATACTGGCTTGCCTGCGGCTTACTGCTGTGGTGGCTGATTCGGTGTCTCGGCACGCGCGTCCGGGCTGGCTTGTACCCATTGTCAGCTGACGCGGATGGCCGCTGGGCACTTACCGCCTGCGCCGTGATCACAACAAGCGTGCCCACATAGGAGAATCTCGATGTTCATGCCGCGTCCGGTCACTTTGCAGCGAGGCGCTCTGCGCCTGGACCCGCTCGCAGAGGCCGACATCCCGGCCTTGGTCGAGCTCGCCGAGCGTAACCGCGACGAGCTGATTTACCTCAACGGGCCGCTACGCCCGGACTGGTATCGTTTCGCGCTCAGCGAACAGCGCGACGGTCGCGCGGTGGCGTTCACCCTGCGCATGGCCGAGCGCATCATCGGGACGACTCGCTTCGCCGATTTCAATCCGTCGCTGCCGGCTGGCGAACTCGGCTGGACCTGGCTGGACAAAGCCGAGCACGGCACTGGGCTGAACACCTCGATCAAATACCTGCTGCTCAAACACGCCTTCGATGAGTGGCAACTGGTACGCCTGCAACTGAAAACCGCCGCCAGCAACCTGCGCTCCCAGCGCGCCATCGAGAAGCTCGGTGCACAGCGCGAAGGCGTGCTGCGCAACCATCGCCGCCTCGCCGATGGCCGCCTGGACGACACGGTGCTCTACAGCATCACTGATCGAGAATGGCCGGCAGTCAGGGGTATGTTGGAGGCGCGGGCTATAGGTTAATCAGTCAGCATCGTGCTTGCTCGCCTGATGTGCTCCAGCCGCTTTACAGGTGGTGTTTGCCGGGCGATGGAATGCTGCGGACCAACCCAGTAGCTCAGAGCACCTCCTGGACCCGCTTTCAGCTCCCTCTCCCCACCGGGGAGAGGGTTGGGGGAGGGGAAAGCGGGCCCGGCCCTCGTCATTAACTCCACGAGAAGCACGCCCGTCGCCGTCAGGCGCCGACATAAGGTAATGTCTGCCGTTTCCACGGGCGGGTTGTCCTGTGGTCATCAGCCCGTCTTCAAAATTCCCTACGCTCCGACCGCGATGGCGGCGCGTAGCTCGTTATCGTTTGCGATGCACACCTAAGGAGCCTCGATGTCCCGCTCGCAAGAGTTCTGGCACGGTTGCCGCGATATTCTTCCGTTGATCGTCGGTGCGATCCCGTTTGGCATCATCTTCGGCACGCTCTCCATCGGGGCCGGACTTTCGACCTGGCAGACCATCGGCATGTCGGCGCTGGTGTTCGCCGGCTCCGCGCAGTTTATTGCGATCACCTTGATCACCGGTGGCGTTGGCGCGGCCGTGGTGCTGCTGACGACCTTCGTAGTCAACCTGCGCCACGCGCTTTACAGCGCGGCGCTGCAGCCGTTCGTGCGGCATTTGTCCAGCCGCTGGCGGGTGCCGCTGGCCTTCTGGCTGACCGATGAAGCTTTTGCGGTCATTCAGCACCGCTATGCCAGCGACGACGCGTCGCCGCACAAGCACTGGTTCTTCCTCGGCGCGGCGCTGACCATGTATCTGAGCTGGCAACTGGCGACGCTGGCCGGCATCGCCTTCGGTCAGGCGGTACCGAATGTCGCCAGTTGGGGCCTGGATTTCGCCATGATCGCGACCTTCATCGGCATCGCCGTACCGATGATGCGCACCCGCCCGCAAGTGGCGTCCGCGCTGGTGGCCGCCGCCGTGGCGCTGCTGACTTGGGAACTGCCCTACAAGCTGGGCCTGATCGCCGCGGCACTGGCCGGCATCGTCGTAGGTGTCTGGCTGGAACAGCGAGCCGAACGGCGAGCCGAACGTCATGCACGAAAGGAGGTGAACCCATGCAAATCTGGCTGCTGATTCTGGGCATGCTGGCGATCACCTTCGTGATTCGTTACAGCTTCTTCGCCTGGCCCGACCTGCGCTTCCCGCGTCTGGTGGAGCAGGGCTTACATTACGTGCCGGTGGCCGTGCTGACTGCCATCGTCGTGCCGGCGATGCTGATGCCGGAGGGCGAATGGGCGCTGGCGTGGGACAACGCCTATCTGCTGGCTGGCCTGCTGGCAATCTTCATCGCGGCGATCAGCCGCAACCTGCTGGCCACCATCGGCGGCGGGCTGCTGAGTTTCTTTCTTTTACGCTGGGCGTTCGGGCAGCTGCCGCTGTGAGCGTCGGGGCGGATCTCGTGCGGGGCGAGCGTAGCCGCGGGGGTTTCCGATGAGCCAGCATTCCCAGTTCCGTCTGCTCGGTACGCGGCGCTTCCTGCCGTTCTTCGTGACGCAGCTGCTCGGTGCGTTCAACGACAATGTGTTCAAGCAGGCGCTAGTGCTCGCCATTCTCTACAAGCTCGGCGCCACGGCCGACGTCAGCTTGCTGGTGAATCTTTGCGCGCTGCTGTTCATCCTGCCGTTCTTCCTGTTCTCCGCGCTCGGCGGCCAGTTCGGTGAGAAGTACGAGAAGGCGTGGCTGATACGTCGAATCAAGTTCGCCGAAATCCTGATCATGCTGGTCGGCGCCGTGGGGATGTTGCTGGGCAATCTGCCGTTATTGCTCGTGGTGCTGTTCTGCATGGGCACGCAATCGGCGCTGTTCGGGCCGGTGAAGTATTCGATCCTGCCGCAGCAACTGCATAGCGATGAGTTGGTCGGCGGCAACGCGCTGGTGGAGATGGGTACCTTCCTGGCGATTCTCGGCGGCACCATCACCGCTGGCGTGCTGATGTCCGGTGGCGATTACGCCATGCGGGTGTCGGTGGCCGTGGTGCTGCTGGCCGTGATCGGTTATCTGGCCAGTCGGAAGATTCCGTTTTCGCTGGCGGCGCTGCCAAGCCTGCGCCTGGACTGGAACTTACTGCGCCAGTCGCTGCGGATCATGCGCCTGGGGCTGGGCCAGCAGCGCGCCGTGTCGCGCGCGATGGTGGGAAATTCCTGGTTCTGGTTCCTAGGCGCGGTCTATCTGACACAGATTCCGGCGTTTTCCCGTGACCTGTTGCAGGGCGACGAGGGTGTGGTGACGTTGATCCTGTCAGTCTTCTCGATCGGCATCGCGCTGGGTTCGATGCTCTGCGAACGGCTGTCGCGGCATCGCGTGGAGATGGGCCTGGTGCCGCTGGGTTCGATCGGCCTGACGCTGTTCGGCGTGCTGCTCTGGTGGCACGCGACGAGCGTGCCGGCAGCCAGTGAAATCCGGGACTGGACGGCGCTGTTGGCCGAGCCGCGGGCCTGGTGGGTGTTGATCGATATCCTTGGCCTCGGCGCCTTCGGCGGGCTTTATATCGTGCCGCTGTATGCCTTGATCCAGTCGCGCACCGCGCTGGAGGAGCGCTCGCGCGTGGTGGCGGCGAACAACATCCTCAATGCGCTGTTCATGGTGATTTCGGCGATCTTCTCGATCCTGATTCTGACCGTGGCCGGGATGTCGATACCGCAGCTGTTTCTCGCCGTGGCGCTGCTCAACGTGCTAGTCGCCGGCTGGATTTTCAGCTCGGTACCGGAATTCGCGGTGCGCTTCCGGCTCTGGCTGCTGGGTGAGCGCAGTTCAGCGCCTTGAACAGGCGCTGGGAAATTAGCGGGCCGGCTGTTGCGCTCAGGGCGCTGAGTCGCTCGCTTCGGCGATGGGGTAGAAGCGGCGGCGCACGCTCTGCATCTGGGCATGTTGGCTCAGGCGACCGCTGATTTCTTCGAGCGTTGCCGGGATTGGCCGCTCGCCGAGCAGCATCGGCTTCAGGCGGCTTTCGAACAATGCCCAGAAACGCTTCATCTCCGGTACGTCGGGCATGATTTCCCCCTTCGTGGCCGAGCGATAGGTATGCGCGATCAAGGGTTCATGCTGCAGCGTTTCCAGCAGTTCCAGATTCGCTACCGCGCCCAGCGGCTTGTCGGCATCAATGCTGCGAAGTCCCTCTGCGGTGGTCAGGTAGTCGTCGAGAAATCGCTGTGCCTGCTTCTGGTTCGGGCTGTGCGCATTGACCGCGGCGGCGACGACGCCCACGAAGGGTTTGCCGGGATGGTTGGCATCGATGCCCGGCACGTCGGCAGCACCGAAGCGGAGCCCCGCCGCGCGCAACTCATTCCACACCCAGGGGCCATTGATCATCATCGCCAGCTCGCCTGCCTTGAACGCATCCATCATTCGGCCATAGCTGGCTTCCGGTGACAGCACGCCGAGTTCGAGCAACTGCTGAATCTGCCTGAAGCCCGCAATTGCCCCGGAATTGGCGATACCCGGATCGTCAAAGTCATACAAGCCGTTGCGCTTGCGCAAACTGTAGCCGCCACTGCCGGCGATGATCGGCCAGGAGAAGTAGAGGTTGGCGTAGTCCCATTCGATGGCGCGCTTGCCTTGGGCGCGCAATCGTTGGTCCAGTTCGATCACCTCGCCCCATGTTCGCGGTGGCGTTGGCACCAGGTCACGGTTGTAGATCAGGCTGACCACCTCGGTGGACAGCGGGTAACCGTAGATGCGCTTGGCGACGCTGACGGCTTCCCAGGCGAAGGCCGGTGTGCGCTGCAGCGCGGCCGGGCTCGGGGACAACGCGGCCAGATGCCCGGCGTCGAGCCAGGAGCCGAAGCGGTCATGGGCAAAGATAACGATGTCCGGCCCTTTGGCCGTATTGGCCTGACGGTCGAAGCGAGCGGCCAGGTCGTCCGGCGTGGCGACTTCGACCGTGATGCCGGTGTCGGCCTGGAAACGCTTGCCGACCTCGGCGACGCCGTTGAAACCCTTGTCCTGATTGACCCAGACCAGCAGCTTGTCGCGTTCGAACGCAAGCGCGTTCCCAGACAGGCAGAGCAGAAGAAGCGAAAGCGTCGTGGCGTTGAACAAAGCGATCATGGATGCCTCCTTGCATGACGGCATGCGGGCGGCTGGCCGTGCGCAGTTGCGCATCGCCAATCCGCACCGGTCCATGCCGAACGGCAGGGCCGGTCCGCTACGTCCTTGTTATGAGGGATGGGCTCAGGCAGACGCGGCGCGATACCGACGACAGCCTGGCGACCGATTCACTTGATCTCGATGCGCTCGAGCAGATAGGCCTTGGCCTCTGAATCGCCGATTCGCGCGGCTTCGTCAGCAAGGCGCAGCGCGCGTCCCAGATCCTTCGCCGCCAATGCCGCATCGATGCCCTGGCGGTAATAGGCCTGGGTTTCGGGCAGTACCGCGGGCGCGGGTACTGATGGCAAATCGTTGCCCATCTCGCGACCGATGCTGTAAGCCGGCACATAGGTATTGGCCTGTTGGCCGGCGATCTTGTCTTCGATCAGTACCATCTTGATCACGCCGGTGGGCGCATGCTGCGCCACCGGATCGGGAAGGCTGGGCGGCTCGTTGCCCAGCGCCTTGGCGTAGGCCTTGGCCGGGTGTTCGAGAGTGGTTTGGCCTTGTGTCTGCTGCTCACCGGTGAAGAGCACCAGGTAGTACTCGTTGCCGGGGTTGTCCAGGTAGGTGCGGTCGATGCGCAGGCGGGCATCCAGGCTGTCGCCTTTCAGGCCGGACGCGGGGGCATAGGTGAAGTCGTCGGCATCGAGCAGGCGCGTGGGGCGCATGCGGCTGTCGAGCAGCATGGCGCTGGGGGCCAGCACGGTCTTGCCGGCCTGGCTGTAAAGGCGAACCTCGAAGGACTTGCTGTCCTTGGGCAGGGCGAACGCACGGAAGAAACTCTTGCCGCTGTCGAAGCGGTAGGCCGGCGCCGTGGCGTCCAGCGTCACGTCACCAGAAAAATTCACGGGGATCGGTTGAAAGGGCAGGTTTTCGATCGCGTCGCAGCAGATCGGCGCGCTCGCCAATGCCTGGCGGGCGTCGGTCATGGATAGCTCCAGCGGGGCGGGCGTGTGCGCCAGGGCATCCACACGGCGCAGGGGATCGCTGCCGCAACCGGTGACCAGAACGACGGCAAGGCCAAGCAGGGGAAATCGCAGATTGCTCATGGGTAATACTCCAGTCGCCAATCGAAAAAGACCCCGACCAGCCATGGTCGGGGTAAACACACCGTCAAAAACGGTGGGAGCGGAAGTCAGAAGCGTGCCCAGGGCCGGCGGGCGCAGCGGGAGGAGAGAGACCGCCGCACGCCGCCGGACCGGGCAATTACCACCGGGCGATTACCACCAGGCTTCGGCCTGGACGCCGAAGGTCAGGCCATCGTCGTCGCCCGCGTCGATGGATTCACTGGCAGCCTGGTAGCGACCGCCGTCCCACTGGGCGTAGGTGGCGAACACGCGAATCTGCGGACGTGCCCAGAAGCTGCGGCCCGCTGACCACTGCTGGGCGAGGGTGAGCTTCTTCAGGTCGCGGCTGCGCTCGCCATCGGCCTGCGGGTCGACGCGGTCGTAGCCGAACTCCAGGGCGGTGCTCATGGTGTCGTTCCACTTGTAGACCGGACGCACGCCGAAGGAGAGCCATTTCTGGCCGGAGTCGTTGTCGAAGTCGCGGTCTTCATAGATCTGCACGTACATCATTTCGATGTTGTCGGTGATGCCTACCACGCCCTGGTTGACCAGGCGGAGCATGTCGCCATCGCTGTTGCCGGTGCTGTTGCGACCGCTGCTGCCGATGATGCCATCGGTGCCGTACTGAACCGCCAGCTTGTTGTAGCCGCCGAACCAGTTGGCCTGGGTGTGTTCGAGCGTGACCAGATGACCTTTCTGGTCGGTGAAGCCTGGGTCGCTTTCCTGCTCGTCGGTGAGGTTGGCCTTGCCGTAGTCGTAGCCGATTTCGAGCTTGCCGTTGGGATTGACGTCGATCTCGGCCAGACGGATGTCCAGAGTGTCGTTGGCGATGTTGGTGCCGGTGCCCGATCCCTGATAGGTCCATTCGCCGTCGGTGTTGCGGATCCAGGCGATGCTGGCCTTGGCGAAGCCCAGGTCGATGTCTTCGATGCCGGCGCCGGGACCGGATACGTCCCAGTAGTAATAGTCGTTGATGTGTACGTCGTGGCGTTTGTAGTAGCGCTTGCCGGCCCAGATATCGGCGCCCGGCAGGCTCGCGATCAGGTTGTGGCCGACCACGTTGAATTGGCGTATGGCCACGTCACCGCCTTCATCGAAGGGGTTGTTGGCATTGCCGTTGGTATCGGTGCGGGTCGCTTCCCAGTCGTTCGCCTGGCGCGAGTTGTAGGCGATCATGCTGTCGACGTAGAAGCTCTGCTCGCCTTCCTTCCAGACCTCCTTGCCCAGGCCGATTTCGGCATAGGTCTCGCACTCGTTCCCCAGGCGGTACTTGGCCGGCGCACCGGCGGCTTGGAAGCACGCCTGATCGCCACCGCCAGCGGTAGCGCCGACACCGGAGCGCAGGTAGCCATGAAAATCCACCGCATGGCTCGGCATGGCCGCCAATATGGCAGCGCAGAGCAGGGTGGGTTGCAGAAGACGTATGGATTGTTGCGGGTTCATCGCGAAAGTCCTTTGTTCTTGTTGTTGGGCAGTGCGGCCAGTTAGGTACTGCCAGCCGTGGCGCCAACATCGCCCCGGTCGTATCCGGATCGGGCTGGCGGTGACGAAAGCCTGCGGATCGACGACGTTCGCAACATCCTCCCGACCGTTTTTTTTCGAGGCGGAGCGGCGGGGCGTAGCGGGGGAGGAGGGGCAGTGGTGTGCGTATCGGTGCGCATTACGCCTGGCCACTAAGCCGGGAAAAAAGCCAGGGGGGAGGTATGGCGAGAGCGCCTGGCGCGGCAGTCTGGCCAGGCGGGCGGTGTTCTGGCGCCGCTTGCGCCCTGTCATCCGGGGAGCTGGTTCCCGCAGTCGGGTGCTCACGACAAATACAAAAAGTGGAGCTACTTCGATGAAACATTCTTTGTATCCTGCCCGCCTGGCCCTGGCGGTTTCTTCCCTGATGCTGACCCTGGGCACCGCTCAGGCAGCTGATCTGGCCGGTAAGAGCCCGGCCGGGGTTCGTTATCACGGCGGTGACGAAATCATCCTCCAGGGCTTTCATTGGAACGTCGTCCGCGAATCGCCCAACCAGTGGTACAACACGCTGCGCAGCATGGCGCCGACTATTGCCGCCGACGGATTCAGCGCGATCTGGATGCCGGTGCCCTGGCGCGACTTCTCCAGCTGGAGCGATGGCGCGAAGTCCGGCGGCGGCGAAGGCTACTTCTGGCACGACTTCAACAAGAACGGCCGTTACGGCACCGACGCCCAGCTAAAGCAGGCCGCCGCCGCGCTGAATAACGCCCAGGTGAAAGTGCTTTACGACGCGGTGCCCAACCACATGAATCGCGGCTACCCGAACAAGGAAATCAACCTGCCGGGCGGCCAGGGCTTCTGGCGCCACGACTGCACCGACCCCGGCAACTACGCCAACGATTGCGATGATGGTGATCGCTTCATGGGCGGCGATGCCGACCTGAATACGGCCAACCCGCAGGTCTACGGCATGTTCCGCGACGAGTTCGCCAACCTGCGCAGCAACTATGGCGCCGGCGGCTTTCGCTTCGACTTCGTCCGTGGCTACGCCGGCGAGCGGGTCGACAGCTGGATGAGCGCGGCCAACGACAACGCCTTCTGTGTCGGCGAACTCTGGAAGGCGCCGGCCGAATACCCGAGCTGGGATTGGCGCAACACCGCCAGCTGGCAGCAGGTGATCAAGGATTGGTCCGATCGCGCCAAGTGTCCGGTGTTCGATTTCGCCCTCAAGGAGCGCATGCAAAATGGCTCTATCGCCGACTGGAAAAACGGCCTCAACGGCAACCCGGACGCGCGCTGGCGCGAAGTCGCGGTGACCTTCGTCGACAACCACGACACCGGTTACTCGCCGGGGCAGAACGGCGGTCAGCACCATTGGGCACTGCGTGATGATCTGGTGCGCCAAGCCTACGCCTATATTCTCTCCAGCCCCGGCACACCGGTGGTGTACTGGTCGCATATGTACGACTGGGGGCACGGCGACTTGATCCGCCAACTGATCCAGATCCGCCGCGCCGCAGGCGTGAAAGCCGACTCGGCGATCAGCTTCCACAACGGCTATTCGGGGCTGGTGGCGACCGTCAGCGGGACCGCGCAGACATTGGTGATAGCGCTCGGATCGAATTTGAGCAATCCCGGTCAAGTCAGCAGCGGGAGCTTCAACCAGGCGCTGAATCAGGACAACGGCCAGTTGCGGATCTGGACGACTGGCAGTACGGGCGGGGATGACGGCAACGGCGGTGGCGACGATGGCAGCGTGGTCAGCGTCAACTTCCGCTGCGACAACGGCGTGACCCAGATGGGCGACAGCGTTTACGCCGTCGGCAACGTCAGTCAGCTCGGCAACTGGAGCCCGGCCAACGCGGTGCGCCTGACCGACACTAGCGCCTACCCAACCTGGAAAGGCACCATCGCTTTGCCGGCCGGGCAGGCGGTGGAATGGAAGTGCATCGTACGCAACGAGGCTGACGGCACGCTGGTACGTCAGTGGGAATCGGGCGGCAACAACAGCGTCCAGGTTGCCGCCGGGGCGAGCACTAGCGGCTCGTTCTGAGTCGGACATCGTGGTGGGTTGAAGCGGAGCGCCGCCCGGCCCACCCTACGGGATGGGACCGCACTGTAGGGTGGGCTTTAGCCCACCGATTAACGCTCGACCACACGGGTAGGGTGGGCCCACCCAGGTACGTCAGTGGGAATCGAGGCGGCAACAACAGCGTCCAGGTTGCCGCCGGGGCGAGCACTAGCGGCTCGTTCTGAGTCGGACATCATGGTGGGCTGAAGCGGAGCGCCGCCCGGCCCACCCTACGGAATGGGACCGCACTGTAGGGTGGGCTTTTAGCCCACCGATTAACGCTCGACCGCACGGGTAGGGTGGGCCCACCCAGGTGCGTCAGTGGGAATCGGGCAGCAACAACAGCGTCCAGGTTGCCGCCGGGGCGAGCACCAGCGGCTCGTTCTGAGTCGGATATCGTGGTGGGCTGAAGCCCACCCTACGATTCAACGGCCTCTGTAGGGTGGGCTTTAGCCCACCAATTAACGCTCGACCGCACGGGGTAGGGTGGACCGGGCGGCGCTCCGCTTCAGCCCACCGAGGTCACTACGCCTATTCACTCCTCCCTGTCGATAACGCTCGGGGAGGATGTCCTGTCGAGCAGCCCGGACAATCCTGACGCAATAACAAAAAGCCATCGCGTTTCGCTGTCGCGTCAGGAGCTCACATGTCCGCCCATTCTCGCTTCTCCGTCTTTCGGCTCGGTTTTCTGCCGCGGCTGTATGTGCTGATCGCTGCGCTCGTGGCGTTGCTGGTGCTCGTGGCCGGGACCAGCCTGGTCGCCGTCACCCGCCTGCAGGGCAATGCCGAACAGATCTCGACCACCGCTTCCCGCTTGCTGGTCAGTGAGAGCTTCTTCAGTACGCTGCAGAGCCTGACCCAGAACCTCTCCGATGCCCTTGCCGAAGACCGGCCGGAGCAGCTGGCCGCCTTCACCACGCGGCACCAGGCACTACACCAACGATCAGTCGAACTGCTAAGCCAGCTCGAAGGCCTGACACCGGGGCATACCGACGCCAAACAGCGACTGAGCGACATGCTGCCGGAGCTCGACCGCCGCAGCCTGGCGCTAATCGGCGCGCATCGCGGCCTGCTCGAGCGTGTCGACCGCAATGCCGTGGCGCTGCGTGATCTGCAGTTGCAGTTCTCGCGGCTCAAGCAGGACCTGCTGCAAGCTCAGTTCGTCACTGGCGACGACCTGGCGGCCTATTCGATCAAGCATTTCATCATCCCGCTCGAACAGGTCGAGGCCCTGTTGTTCGACGCGATCGGCGGCGCCTCTACACAAAAGCTCGACGAAGCCCGGGTGAAGATCGCCGAACGCCTGCCCGACCTGCAGAAGAAGCTCGACAACGTGCTGATGGACCTCGCTCCGCATCAAGACAGCCGAACCGACTATGTGCACAGCTTCCGCCCGCCATTCGAGGACATTCAGCGACAGATGGATACCGCCGGCGCGGGCGCGGTGGGTCAGTACTACGCCTGGCTCCGCGACAAGCAGGCCAATCGGCAGCAGAAGGCCCAGCTCAACGCCTTGCAGCGCCAGACGCGAGACGACATCGGCACGCTCATCACTAGTGCGCAAGAGGCCAGCAACGAGCAGTTGGCTCTGGCCGCCGAAACCTACCAGCATGGCGTCACCCGCCTGCTACTGATGGCGGGGCTGTCGATCGGGCTCGCACTGTTCATGGGACTGTGGCTGAGCCGCACCATGCGCGCTGCGCTTGGTGCCGTCACCGGCACCTTGCAGCATCTGGCTGCCGGAGACCTGCGCGGCCAGTGCGACTACCGTCGGCCGGACGAATTCGGGCGTGTCAGCGAACACGTCAACCGGGTCGCTGGCAACATGCGCGACGCGCTGGCGCAACTCGGGCGCAACGCCGACGAGCAGGACGAGATTGCCCGGCGTAATGCCACAGCGTGCGGCCAGGCGCGTGCCGGGCTGGAGCAACAGCGCAGCAGTATCGGAGCGCTGGTCGCCAGCCTGGCCGAGCTGGAAACCAGCTTCGGCGAGGTTGCCCAGCACGCCGGCGAGACGGCGGCACGGGTCGGCAGCGTTGAGGCCCTGACCCGACAGGGCAGCCAGTTGATGGCCGAAACCCGCGAGAACACCGGGGCGTTGGCGCAGCAACTTGAGGCGAGCGTCGCCAAGATCTCCAATGTCGAGGCCCTTAGCGAGCAGATCGGGCAAATTCTCGACGTCATCCGCGGGATCGCCGATCAGACCAACTTGCTGGCGCTCAATGCGGCCATCGAGGCGGCGCGTGCCGGTGAGCAGGGACGTGGTTTCGCGGTGGTAGCCGATGAGGTGCGCGGCCTGGCCCAACGCACGGCGCAATCCACTGGTGAAATCCAGCAGCGCATCGAGCGCCTGACGCAAGGCATCGCATCGGCGGTGCAGTCGGTGGAGAAGAGCCGAGCGCAGATGCAGGGCAATCTCGACCAGGTCGGCGAGGCCGATCACCTGATGCAGGACATCCGCCGGGAGGTCGAGCGCATCGCCGTGATGTCGCGCGAGATCGATTCAGCCACCGGCCAGCAGCGTCTTGCAGCGGAGGAGGTTTCGCGCGGCATGCATGCGATCGACTCGGCGGCTGAGCAGAATATGGGAAGCGTCGTAGCGATCAGCGAAAGCAGCGACCGCCAGGCGCGCATGTCGGCCGAACAGCAGGCGCTTTGTGCGCGTTATTGCACGTGATGGTCGTCGAATGACGAAGTCTTTGGGCGAAAAGTTCGCCTCTACAGGACAGCCTGCGTACGGAGGTTCGCCAAGCCATGCAGCACCTCGTAGGTGAAATTATTCGCCCAGGCTGACGCCATCATCGAATTGCCTACAGACCGGCTGGCCTAGCGCGTGGCACCTGCCAGCCGACGGCTTGCGCTTCGGCGCGGTCAAGCTGATCCAGCAGATCGTCGCGTCCTTCGGCCCGCTCGATCGCCAACGCGCCGCAGGCGACGAGATCGGCGTAGCGAGTAGCGGCAATATCTTTGAGCCAGGCGAGCCGTTGCAGCGTGAGCGGCGTGCAGGTCTGGCCGTCGAGATCGTCGGCAAGATCGAGGCGGTGCGAACGCCAGGCTTCGCGCAAATAAAGTGCCTCGGCCGAGCCGCTGAGTGCCGTTTGCCAGGTGCGGATGACTTCGCTGAGCCGATCCAGTACGGCCGCACTCGCACCTTGCCTCGCCAGTTCGCTGTGCCAGCGCTGATAACGGTCTAACGCGATCGATTTCTCCAGGCGGAAGGCAGCCAGCGCGCGGTTCTCACCGGCCTGCTCCTGTCCCAGCAGCCATGCGAAAAACTGCCGCGTTTCGAAGCGCTCGACCGGATGAAAGCCCGGCGAGGCGAGGCCATCGCTGTTGAATTCGCGCAGCGGATCGAAGCGGTACAGGTAGCCGAAGTCGAACAGGCGGATCCGGCCATCATCCAGCACATTGCCTGGACATAAGTCCCATTCGAACAGGCCCTGCGAGGCGAGGGTGATGACGGTATCGAATAGGTCGATCAGCCGCGTCTCGCTCCAATCGGTGACCTGCTCGCCCTCTATCCAGGGCGACAGCAGCACCCCACGGCGGAAGTTTGCATAACAGGTGTCGACGATTCCGCTCAGGCGTTCGGCCAGCTCGTGGCGTACCTTCAGCGCCTGGAGGTCGGCCCGCCGCTGCACCTCGTTGAGAAAAGAGGTCTGGCCGTCGGCGTTCTGCACCAGGCAACGCTCGCGGGCGCGTTTGAGCGTCCAGCTCTGGCCTCGCGCCTCGACCCGATAGACGTGTGCGGTGAGACCGCCGGACAACTCGCGGCTGACGTAGGCTTGGCTGCCGTCGGTCATCGCCAGGGTTGAGAGTGGCAGCGGGCAATCTTCGGGCCGCCCGACTTCCAGCTCGGCACCGCTCGCGATGAAGGCCAGCTGGGCCTTCTGTCGCGTATTCAAGGTTGCATTCATCTGAACGTTCCGGCATGTGGCGCTTCGAGCGCGTTCTGTGGATAGACGAAGGCTTGCGGCCAATTCACTGGTCGGCCGAAGCCCCGGCCTGCACTACGATCACGCGGTCGTCACTCAGGGTTCGAGAAAACGCATAGGGCTGACCGGGCAACCGCTCGTGCCGCCCGGCGCCGATAGCCGGATGCCGCGCGCGAAACTGGCCGAGCACGCGCCAATGGCGAAGCAGCTCGCTGATTTCCGGTTGCGATTGTTCTGCCCAGTTCATCGACGAGCGCGTGCCCTGGAAGGGGTCCGAACCCGTCGGGCCGAACGGCCTGGCCGTCTCGTCGCCATAGAAGATCTGCACCGCGCCGGGTGCAAGCAGCAAGGCGTTGGCCAAACCGCGCTGCTTGCCCAGGCTTTCGCCGGTTTGCTGAAAGAACAGCGCGGTATCGTGCGACGAGGCGTAGCTCATGAAGTTGTGCTCGGGATGCTCGGCCAGCAACCGGGCGTAATCGGCATAGGTCGGCTCGGCCTTGGTCAGGCATTCGCTGGCCGCCGGTGCCGCCTCGGTCTGGAAGGCGAAGTTGATCAGCGCATCGAAGCCGTTTTCGCGGTACATACTGGTCTCCGGCCCGTGACCGAATACTTCGCCGACCATCCAGAACGGCGTGCCGGCGAAGGGGTCGTCCGGGTTCGCGGCCGACCAGTCGGCACGGGCGCGGTCGGCCGCCTTACGCAGCTCGGCCCAGGCATTGGGTTCGACATGCTTCACCGTGTCGACGCGAAAGCCGTCGACTCCATATTCACGCACCCAGTCTGTGAGCCATTCGATCAGGTAGTCGCGCACCCGGTAGCCTTCGCGGGCCGTCGCGCCGGTCGGTTGCTTGTGCTGCAGGAAAGCCGGCAAGCCGACGGGCTGATCGCTCTCGGTCTTGAAGTCGGGCAGAAAGCTCAGCGAGCCCTTGACCGGATCGACCACCGCGCTCGGCGGCTGGTCGTAATCGCCGAGGCCTGCACGTACCCACTCCTTTCCCCACCAACGGACCCAGTCCGGGTGCTGGTAGTCGACCAGGTTGTGGTAAGCGTGCAGATTCTCGTAAGGCTCGGGCTGCCAGTCTGCCCAGCGTTCGGGCAGGTACTGCGCCATACCGTCACGCAGCCCGCCGAAGCCGAAGGTTTGCATGTCCGCCAAAGTCGAATAGCCGGGGTGGTTCATCACGACGTCGAACAGCACACGAATCCCGCGCGCGTGGGCCTCGGTCATCAGCTCGCGCAGGTCGGCTTCGCTGCCCATGTTGGCGTCCAGTTCGGTGAAGTCGAGCGCGTAATATCCGTGGTAACCGTAATGGCGAAAATCGCCGTTATCGCCGCCGCCGACCCAGCCGTGGATCTGTTCGTACGGCGCGGTGATCCAGACGGCACTGACACCCAGCTCGGCGAGGTAGTCCAGCTTGCCGGTCAAGCCTTTCAGGTCACCGCCGTGGAAGGTGCCGATTTCATTTTTACCGTCGGGCTGGCGGCCGTAGCTGTTGTCGTTGGTTGGGTCGCCATTGGCGAAGCGGTCGGTGACGACGAAATAGACGGTTGCGTTGCGCCAGTCGTGAGCAGCGGTCGCGGGGGCTTCGACGGCTTCCAGCAAGAGCAGGCCGTCGCTGCCGGCGGCGGGCGTCAGCGTAACGCGTCCACCTCGGACCTCGGTCGTCTGGCCGCCGTAGGCGTCGCGCACCCGTTCGCCCTCTGCGAAGACGTCACCGACGCTGATCGTTACTGGCCCGCCGCGCCAGACCGGGCAGGCAATGGAGGGTTCTGACGGTTCGGCCTCCTTGATCGGTAGCAGACGCAGGCTGGCGTCTTCGCCGATGTCGGCAATCAGGCGGTAATTGCCGGCCGCCGGAACGTTGAAGCGATACGCGCTGTCTTTGCCCAGCGGCTGCTTGCGGTAGAGCGCCAATGGCTGCGTGTTATCGGCGTCGGGCGCGCCCAGCTCGAGTTCGCCGGCGGGCAGCGCCAGCTCGGTGCTGTAGCGCTCCGGTTGCATTTCGCTCCAGCGTAGGTGAAGCGGTTCGTCGCCGATGCGAGCGGTGAGGGTCGGTTCGGCCAGCACGAGCTGAGCGGGAAGAGCGAGGCCAAAGGCCAAGTGACAAACAGACGTCCGGCGGTGCATGGTATCGATCCGTTTTGTTGTTTTCGCTGCATTTAACACCCTGCTGTCAGCGAAGTGCAGGCGTAATACCGGTTTTTGCAGGCGGAATTTTTCATGGCGCAGCCGGCTCATCTACGCCCCATCTCTACGCCCTCGCTGACTACGCCGGGGAGGATGTGCGCACGAGGAGGCTGGTCGAGTATTCAGGAACTGCAAATGCCCGAGGGCTGCAGATGTGGGATCAACAATAAGAAGCCACGAGGAAACAAAGCATGAACAAGACGCTGTGGGGTATGGCCGCGGTCGGCCTGGCTGCAACTATCAGTCTCCCATTGCCGGCCATGGCGGCGATCGAGGAAGGCAAGCTGGTCATCTGGATCAATGGTGACAAAGGCTACAAGGGGCTGGAGAAGGTCGGCGAGAAGTTCACTGCCGAAACTGGCATCCCGGTCGAAGTGGCGCATCCGGACAGCGCCACTGACAAGTTCCAGCAGGCCGCCGCCACCGGCAACGGCCCCGACATCTTCATCTGGGCACACGACCGCATCGGCGAGTGGGCCAAGAGCGGCTTGATCACCAAGGTCTCGCCGAGCGAAGAGACCAAGGGCGAGATCGCGGATTTCGCCTGGAATGCGGTGAGCTACGACAACGCGCTGTGGGGCTACCCGATTTCGGTGGAAACCATCGGCCTGATCTACAACAAGGCGATGGTCGATACGCCCCCGAAGACCTTCGATGAAGTCTTCGCACTCAATGAAAAGCTCGCTGCCGATGGCAAGCGCGCCATCCTCTGGGACTACAACAACACCTACTTTACCTGGCCGCTGCTGGCTGCCAATGGCGGCTACGTGTTCGAGAAAACCGATGGCGGCGTCAACGTCGAGTCCACAGGCGTCAACAGCGCTGGCGCCAAGCAGGGTGCCAAGGTGCTCAGCGATCTGGTCGAGAAGGGTGTGATGCCCAAGGGCGCTGACTATAGCGTCGCCGAAGCGGCCTTCAACAAGGGCGACTCGGCGATGATGATCAGCGGTCCCTGGGCCTGGAGCAACATCGAGAAGAGCGGCATCGACTTCGGTGTGGCGCCCATTCCGGCGATCAATGGCGAACCCGGCAAGCCCTTCGTCGGCGTCACTGCCGCGACGCTCAATGCGGCCAGCCCGAACAAGGATCTGGCGGTCGAGTTCCTGGAGAACTACCTGCTCGAGGTAGAAGGCCTGAAGACCGTCAACGCCGACGTGCCGCTAGGCGCGGTAGCGAACCAGGCGTACATGCAGGAGCTGTCGTCCAACCCGCACATCAAGGCCACGTTCGAGAACGCACAAATGGGCGAGCCCATGCCGAACGTGCCGGAAATGGGCGTCTTCTGGTCGTCCATGGCGGCCGCGCTCACCAACATCACTTCGGGCCGGCAGACTGTCGACGCCGCTCTGGACGATGCCGCCAAGCGCATCACCCGATGAAACCGTCACCGGCCGCCATGGCGCGGCCGGTGATCTATTCTCAGGTTAGAAAGGTTCCCCGTTGTGAATGCCCTCGCTGAGTTGCCTAGCCCTGCCATGAACACCCGTACCAAGACGCTTCACCCCTCGCTGAAGGCCGGGTTGCGCTGGCTGGTCTGGCTCACCTTCAATGCCTTCGCGCTGTATCTTGTCGTGGCGCTCTATGCCCAGGGGCAAATGGCATTCGCGCTGCTCGGCCTGGTCGTTACCGGGCTGGCCAGCTACGTCTTCATCAACCGGCGTACCTATGCCCACCGCTACATCTACCCGGCGGTGGCGGGGATGCTGGTGTTCGTCATCTTTCCATTGCTGTACACGGTGGGCATCGGCTTCACCAACTACAGTGGCAGCAACTTGCTTAGCCAGAAACAGGTGCAGCAGTACCACCTGAACCAGACCTACCTCGCCGGCGAACGTTACCGGTTCAGCCTGCACACGAGCCCGGACGGTGAACGTTTGCGCGTCGACAAGGGTGAGCAGGGTGTGTTCGTCAGCGAGCCGCTGACGGGCGAGCCGAATGCCGAGGAGCCGCTGGCAATGCAGCGGGCCGAAGAGGTCAACGACCTTGGCGAGGCACTGCCGTTGCGCGACGTCATCCAGCGCCGTGATCAGTTGCAGCAGCGGGTGATGCGCGGCCCGGACGGTCATCTGCTACGTCTCTATGGCCTGCGTGAAGTGGCGGCGGTGGAGCCGCTCTACCGCGAAGGTGAAGATGGTGTGCTGATCAACAACCAGACCGACGAGCGCCTGACGCCAGACCTTGATATTGGGTTCTACATCGACAGCGCCGGCAAGGCGCTGGCGCCGGGCTTCACCGTGTTTGCCGGCTTCGACAACTTCGCCAAGGTACTGACCGACCCGAGCATCCGTCAGCCATTCCTGCAGATATTCGTGTGGACGGTGTGCTTCGCTGCGCTGACGGTGGTCTTCACGCTGGCCGTGGGCCTGGTGCTGGCGAACCTGCTGCAATGGGACATGGTGCGTGGCAAGCCGTTCTACCGGGTCATGCTGATCCTGCCGTACGCGATACCGGCATTCATCTCAATACTGGTGTTCCGCGGGCTGTTCAATCAGAACTTCGGTGAGATCAACCTGCTGCTCAACAGCCTGTTCGGCATCCGCCCGGACTGGTTCAGCGACCCGGCCCTGGCGCGCAGCATGATCCTGATCGTCAACACCTGGCTCGGTTACCCCTACATGCTGCTGCTGTGCATGGGGCTGCTGCAGGCAATTCCGCGTGACCTCTACGAAGCCTCGGCGATGGATGGCGCAACGCCGCTGGATAACCTGCTGAAGATCACGCTGCCGCTACTGATCAAACCCTTGGCGCCGCTGCTGATCGCCAGCTTTGCCTTCAATTTCAATAATTTCGTGCTGATCACGCTGCTCACGCGTGGCGGACCGGACATCATTGGCGCGACCACGCCGGCCGGGACCACCGACCTGCTGGTTAGCTACACCTACCGCATCGCCTTCCAAGATTCGGGGCAGAACTTTGCCTTGGCCGCAGCCATCGCCACGCTGATCTTCATCGTTGTCGGCGCCATGGCCTGGCTGAATCTGAAACTCTCGAAAGTGAAAGTATGAAAGTTCGCAAAAACGCTCTCGCCTACTGCGGCCGCCTCCACGTGTCCGCTGCTGACGTTGCGCCACGCAAAAAACGGCGTCATTTGGAATCGCCCAACTCCCCCGTTTTTTGCGTAACGCGCGTTGCCGCGAACTCGTTGAGACAACCTCGCGACGGCGCTCGCAGTTTTCGCAAACTTTAAGGAGACCCGGACATGGCCATGGTTCAACCTAAATCCGTCAAGTACCGCCTCTGGCTGACGCACGCCGCGCTGCTCGGCTTCATCGCGCTGATCGTGTTCCCGCTGCTGATGGTGGTGTCGATCTCCTTCCGTGAAGGCAACTTCGCCACCGGCAGCCTGTTTCCGGACAACCCGACGCTCGAGCATTGGTCGCTGGCGCTGGGCATTCCCTACACCCACGCGGACGGTACGGTGACCAATCCGCCGTTCCCGGTGCTGTTGTGGCTGTGGAATTCGGTGAAGATCGCGTTGATCAGCTCGGTGCTGATCCTCATGCTTTCGACCACCAGCGCCTACGCCTTCGCGCGCATGCGCTTCAGCGGCAAGGCGCCGATTCTCAAGGGCATGTTGATTTTCCAGATGTTCCCGCCGGTACTGTCACTGGTGGCCATTTATGCGTTGTTCGACCAGCTCGGCCAGCACGTCAGCTGGCTCGGGGTGAATAGCCATGGCGCGGTGATCGTCGCTTCGCTGGGCGGCATGGCGCTGCACATCTGGACCATCAAGGGTTACTTCGAAAGCATCGATGGCTCGCTGGAGGAGGCGGCCATCGTCGATGGCGCGACGACCTGGCAAGCGTTCTTTCATATCCTGCTGCCCATGAGCGTGCCGATTCTCGCGGTGGTGTTCATCCTCTCGTTCATCACCAGCGTGACCGAATACCCGATCGCATCGGTGCTGCTGATGGACGTGGACAAGCTCACCCTGGCTGTCGGTGCGCAGCAGTACCTGTATCCGCAGAATTACCTGTGGGGCGACTTCGCCGCGGCGGCAGTGCTGTCCGGGCTGCCGATTACCGCGGTGTTCCTCTACTGCCAGAAGTGGATCGTTGGCGGGCTGACGGCGGGCGGAGTGAAAGGGTAGCAGGCCGTTGAAAAACGTAGGCGAGGCAGGCAAGACAAGGCAAAAACAGCCGAAGAAGCGGAGTTTAGGTGTACTAAATGAGCATTCTGAGGCTGTTTTTAACGCCGTATTGCCAACGCAGGTAGTTTTTCAACGGCCTGCCAGGGCCTGTTCCCGTTTTAGCGCGCAACAGTGAACGGAATCGAGGGAGACGATATGAATGCCGCAATGCCTGCTCCGCTGCCACTGATACCCGCAAAAATGAAGATGCCGCCGATGCCGCGCGGGCTGCTGGCGCGGCCAAGACTGGATGAGTGGTTTCACCATTTGGGCGAGGTGCGTCTGGCGGTATTGCAGGCACCCAGCGGGTTTGGCAAAACCACTCTGGCGTGTCAGTGGGCGCTCGCCTTCGAAGGACGAGTCGCCTGGCTGCAGCTGCACCCCGGCGACAACGATCCGCTTCAGCTCGGCCGCTATCTGCTGCAAGTGATCGATGCGCAGCTGGAGCACGGATGTCCGCGCAGCCTGTTGTTGGCCGAGCAGGGACGGGAAGTCTTCGACACCCTGCTCACACACTTGCTGGCAGAGCTGCCGGGCGAGCACGAACCGTTGCTGTTGGTATTGGACGACTTCGAGACGCTGCACAACGCCGAAGTCATCGCGGCCCTGCGATTTTTTCTGCGCAACATGCCGGCGTGGATAACGCTGCTGGTGTGCAGTCGCGGCCTGCCCGAACTGGGCGTGGCCGATCTGCGTGTGAAACACCAACTGCTCATCGTGGATGTGCAGCATCTTGCGTTCGAGACCGACGAGGTGGAAGCGCTGCTTGGGTTGGGCTTGCCAGTAACGGTCAACCGCGAGCAGGTCGAGCGTCTCAACCGGCGCATCGGCGGCTGGCCCTGTGCGCTGCAACTGGCCTTGCAGGAAGTGCAGACCGGACGCGGCATGGACCTGTTCCTGGAGAATCTGCAGCTCGGGCATCCCTATATCCGTGACTACATGCGCGAGCAGGTGATGGACCGGCTGAGCGCGTCGACGCTCGATTTTCTCCAGGCCACCTGTCTGCTGGACCGCTTCAACGCCGCCCTGGCCAATCACCTGACCCAGAACAGCAACGCCCGCGACATGCTTGAACAGCTGGATCGCGGCGGCCTGTTCTTGCTGCCGCAGGACGGCCTGCGCCAGTGGTACGCCTACCATCCGCTGTTCGCGACCTTCCTCCAGGGCGAGCTGCGCACGCACCAGCCGCAGCGCATGTCGGAGCTGCATTTGCGCGCCGCCGAAGCACTGATGGCCGAGAGCCTGCCGGAAGAGGCGGCGCGTCATGCGGTGCAGGCGGGTTGCCCGGTGCGGGTCGGTGAGGTGCTGGAGCGACATGGCCGGCAGTTCTACCGCCTGGGGCGGTTGGGGCTGCTTCAACAGTGCCTGGAAACGCTGCCGGAACAGGTCATCGCCGGCTCGCCGCTGTTCACGTTGCTGCAAGCCTGGATATCGCAGAATTCCTATCAGTTCGATCAGGTCGAGCGCTGGTTCAAGGCCAGCGAGCAGGCGTTGCAACACAGCTGCTCGGACGAGGACTGGGCGCGCATCGTTGGTGAGTTCAATGCCGTGCGCGCGCAGGTGGCGATGAACCGTGGCGATGAGCAGCAGGCTATCGCCCTGGCCCGTGAAGCGCTGGCGTGCGAACCGTTGATCATGCGCACGTCCAGGGTGGCGGCGCTATCTGGGCTCGCCGAGGCGCATTTCGTTCAGGGGCTGCTGCCCCAGGCGCAAAAGCAGTACGAAGAAGCCGAGCGCCGCGCGCGGGAGATTCGTGCGTCGCATCTGGTGGTGTGGAACCTCGGTCAGCTCTCGGAAATCGCCATCGCCCAGGGCTATCTGCAGAAGGCCTATTCGCTGCAGGAACGAGCCATTCAGTACGTCGAGCAGGCCGAGCTGCAAGCCACGCCGATCATGGAATTCATCTACCGCGTGCGCGGACAGGTGCTGCTCGAATGGCATCATCTGGACGCCGCGGAGCAGTGTGCGCTGCAGGGCATCCAGATTCTCGAAGACGTCGGCGATCGCTGGCTCATGCAGTGCTATGCGCTGCTGGCCGGCGTCGCCCATGCCCGTGGCCAGCAGAGCGCGTGCGCCGATTACATCGGCAAGATCCAGAGCATGCTGGCCAACGACAACTACCACGTCGACTGGCTGGCCAACGCGCACGCGGTGATGCTTAGCTACTGGGATTCGACCCAGGACAAAACCGCTATCCAGCAATGGCTGCTCACCGCACCGGCGTTGCAGCGCGGGCTCAACCACTTCGCCCAGTACAACGGTCGCAACCATGCGCGCGCCCATCTGTCGCTGAAGCAGCCGGACAGGGCACTGCCGATCCTCAGGCAGCTGCAGGTCGATGCCGAACAGCACGGCCTGATCATGGACCTGAACCGCAATCACATCCTGCTGGCCCAGCTGCATTGGCTGCGCGAGGAGCGTCAGCAGGCGCTGGATCATCTGCAGCAGGCGTTGACACTGGCCAGCAGCACCGGGGCCATCGGCAGCTTCCTGCGCATCGGCAAGCTGATCATCGCCATGCTTAAAGCGCTGCAACACGAGCGCCAGCTCGATGAGCTCGAAGCCCAGCGCGCGGATCGGCTGATCCAGTTGGCCCAGCAGCAGCGCGATTTCAGCCGGGCGATCCGCATCACGCTGGATGAGGCGGTCATCCAGGACATCATTAATCGCCCGGACGTGCCTGAACTGATCCGTCATTCGCCGTTGACCCGCCGCGAATGGCAGGTGCTGAGCCTGATCCACGCCGGCCAGTCCAACGAGCAGATCGCCGAACACCTGAACGTGGCGCCGACCACCATCAAGACGCACATTCGCAGCCTCTATCAGAAGCTCAATATCACCCACCGCAACGAGGCCGTGCAGCTGGCGCGCAGCCTGTTGAGCAAGATCCAAGGCGAGTAGGGTCTGTTGCCGTTTCGTACGCGGCCGCGCCGGAGCCTGTTTTTGCGCGAGGCAAGGCACGAGGAGTGTAGTTTGGCTATTCCAATTGGGTGACGAGAAACGCCGCCTCGCACAAAAACAGGCCCGGCCCGATGGGTTGCGCGGCAAATGGCGCCATGCGGCGTTGCGGGACTTGGCAAGGGAACAATCATTACCTGCGTCCCGCGCCTTGCCTGGCGCCATTTAGCGCAGCAACGCGGCTCGCGACGAAACGGCAACAGACCCTAGCGCCGGTATCGTTGCGAGCAATTGCGCATCCGTCCGGTCCAACGGCGGGTGCGTACCTTCCCATCGTTGGAGCCAGACCATGCCCATGACCGAAAAACAGAAGATGCTCGCTGGCGACTTGTATCAGCCGGGCGACGCCGAGTTGCAGGCTGACCAGGCCGCGGCCAAGGCCTGGATGGTGCGTTACAACGCCGCGCTCGGCGAAACCGCCGCAGTGCGTCGGGCCATGCTGGGCGAGTTGTTTGGCAGCGTCGGCGAAGGCGCGGTGATACGGCCACCGTTTCACTGCGATTACGGCTACAACATTCACTTGGGCGAAGGGGTATTCCTGAATTTCAACTGCGTGATTCTGGATGTGGTGGAGGTGCGTATCGGTGCCGGCACGCAGATCGGGCCGGCCGTGCAAATCTATGCCGCGGACCATCCGCGCGGTGCCGAGGAGCGCCGCAGCGGACTGGAGTTCGGGCGTCCGGTCGTGATAGGCGAGCACGTGTGGATTGGCGGCGGCGCGGTCATCCTGCCGGGCGTGACCATCGGCGATGGTGCCTTGATCGGGGCGGGCAGCGTGGTGACTCGAGATGTAGCGGCAGGAGCGACGGTGGTCGGTAACCCAGCACGCAGTCGCTAAGGGAAGGGCAACCGGCCACATGGGCCGGCTGCCGATATCGCTTACTGCTGGGTCACGATGGCCATGTTGCCCGAGCCCATCTGCGACACGATGGCGGAGTTACCCATGCCGCTCTGATCGAGAATCGCCTGGTTGGCGGTGCCGCCTTGCAGCACCTGAGCCAAATGACCTTCGCCGGTCTGCATCAGGCTGACCTCGTTGTCGGAGCCGTAGATCTGCTGGATATCGGCGACGTTGAGGTCGCCGTCCTGCAGCACATCCACGCGGTTGTTATCGCCATAGCTCGAACCGGTCAGCTCGTTGCCATTGCCGCGTTGCTCTGCGGTGAGCAGGTTGTCGGAACCGTCCTGAGCGAAGTCGATCAGGTGATCTGTACCTTGCTGAGTGAGATAAGCCTCGTTGTACTGGCCGGTTTGCTGCAGCGAGGCAGTCTGGAAGCTGCCATCGAGCTGGTCGACGGTCACGTAGTTGTTTTCGCCAGTCTGCTCGGTGCTGGCGTTGTTGCTGTCGCCAGCCTGGAAAATGTCGGCGCTGTTCGATGTACCGTCCTGGTAGATCGAGGCAGTTTGCAGCGAGCCGCTCTGGTCGATGTAAGCCTCGTTCATCAGCCCTTTCGATTGAATGCTGGCGCTATGTTCCGAGCCTTCCTGCATCACCGATGCGGTCTGCAAATCGCCTTGTTGGACGACCTCAGCGCTGGAGTCGAAGGCATTCACCTGATACACGGTCGCATCGTTGCCATCGCCTTGCTGATCGACGAAGCCGTCATTGCGGGCGCCGCCCTCCTGCCACACCAGTGAGACGTTGTCGTTGCCGATCTGCAGCTGCTCGGACAGGCTCGACTCGGTGCTGCTCTGGATGGTTTCGGCGAAGTTGTCGTTACCGTCCTGCTCGGTCACGGCTGTGCTCAGGTTGGCGGAGGTCTGCTCAGTGATCGCGGTGTTGAAGCTGCCTTCCTGGTACTGACGCGCGCTGGCGCCGAAGGTGTCGGTCTGGACGATGCTCGCGTCGTGGTTGTCGCCGTTCTGCAGCTGGACCGCTTCGCTCTGTTCAGTCGAGTTCTGCACGATATCGGCAAAATTCAGGTCGCCGGTTTGGGTCTGGACGGCATCCGACATCGTCGCCTGGTCCTGGGTGACCGTTCCATCATTGTTCGCGCCGATCTGCGATTGATAGGACAGGTTGTCCTGGCCGCCAGTCTGGGTCACTTCCGCGATGTTATCGGCACCCGACTGGTTTTGTTCTGCGCTGTTTTCGTCGGCATAAGCCTGGGTGGCGAGGATCGCGATGATGGCGGCTGCGAGGGGCTTGCACTTGAACATTTCGTCTCTCCATGGGTTTGGGGATGCGTGTCGCTCCTGGCTGGTGCGGCGGCGCAAGGAGTGCTGGGCGCGGCAGCTACTACGGGATCAGTCCTGGAACTGCACTGATCCTATAAGCCGCTCGTGACAGATAAGTGTCGATTCGCTTGTTTGTCGACGGTTTTATGACGAAATATTCGGGGCGCTGACTCGATGGCGTGACGGGCACTACGCCCCCTTTAAGGAGCCTCTCTACGCCGGGTTCATACGCCTCGACAATCGATGCGCGGGAGGATGTTGCGGTGGTTTGACGCACCTAGAGTGGCGGCGTGTTCCCCCAAACATCGAAGGTTGGTTGTATGAATCGCAATGACTGGTGGCGCGGCGGCGTCATTTATCAGGTTTACCCGCGCAGCTTTTTCGACAGCAATGGCGATGGGGTCGGCGATCTGCTCGGTGTGGTGGAGAAGATCGACTACATCGCCAGCCTTAACGTCGATGCCATCTGGCTGTCACCGTTCTTCACTTCGCCGATGAAGGACTTCGGTTACGACGTGTCCGACTACCGCGGCGTAGATCCGCTGTTCGGTACGTTGGAAGATTTCAAGCAGGTCATCGACGTCGCCCATTCACGCGGCATTCGCATCCTGATCGATCAGGTCCTCAATCATTCCTCGGATCAGCACGCCTGGTTCAAGGAAAGTCGGTCCAGTCGCGACAATCCCAAGGCAGACTGGTACGTGTGGGCCGACGCGAAAGACGACGGCACCGTGCCCAATAACTGGCTGTCGGTGTTCGGTGGCGCTGCCTGGACCTGGGACAGCCGGCGCAAGCAGTACTACCTGCACAACTTCCTCTCCAGCCAGCCGGATCTGAACTTCCACTGCGAAGAAGTCCAGCAGCAGCTGCTCGATGACATGGAGTTCTGGCTGAAGCTAGGCGTCGACGGCTTCCGTCTGGACGCCGCGAATTTCTATTTCCATGACCGCGAGTTGCGCGACAACCCGCCGAACCACGATATTCGCGAAGGCAGCATCGGCGTGCGGCTCGATAATCCCTACGCGTTCCAAAAGCATGTGTACGACAAGACCCAGCCGGAAAACCTGGGCTTCCTGCGCCGCATTCGGCAATTGCTCGATCGTTATCCAGGCAGCGCCACCGTGGCCGAAATCGGTTGTGATCATTCCCTGAGCACCATGGCGGCCTATACCGGCGGAGGCGACGCCCTGCACATGGCTTATTCCTTCGATCTGCTCACCGAGCAGTGCAGCCCGGGTTTTCTGCGGCACACCATCGATTGCGTCGAGCGCGAGCTGGTCGACGGCTGGCCGTGCTGGTCGATCGGCAACCACGATGTGGTGCGGGTGATGAGCCGCTGGGCACTGGCCAGCCAGCCGGATCATGCGCGCGGGCGGATGTTCATGGCGATGCTGCTGTCGATGCGTGGCAGCGTGTGCCTGTATCAGGGCGAAGAGCTGGGCCTGGACGAGGCCGAACTGCAATTCGAGCAATTGGTCGACCCCTACGGCATCCGCTTCTGGCCCGAATTCAAGGGTCGAGACGGTTGCCGCACGCCGATGCCCTGGCATGATCAGGACCAGCACGGCGGCTTCAGCCGAGAGCAGCCCTGGTTGCCGCTGGCCGACAAGCATCTGCCGCTGTCGGTGGCTGCCCAAGAGCCTGACTCGAACTCCATGCTCAACATCTACCGTCGCTTCCTCGCCTGGCGCCAGGATCAGCGCTTGCTGATCGAAGGCAGTATGCGCACCATTCACCATGATGATGCGCTGCTGGTCTACGAGCGCCGTCTGGATGAAGAAGTCTGGGTCTGCCTGTTCAATATGGGCGACAGTGCGCGGCACTTCGATCTATCGGCACCGGTCGAAGGGCTGGACGTGCCATCGGCGACGGCCGTTTTCGAAGGGCAGGGCGTCCACCTGCCGGCGCATGGATTCGGATTCGCACGCCGGCTCGGATGAGTCGACCGGTAGGGACGAGGCGCTTGCTTCGTTTCGACCGGCCTACCGCTCGCCGCGATTCGTCGCGGCGGCTGTTTGAAGGAGAACAACAAGAATGGCCAGCGTAACCCTGCGCAATATCTGCAAGAGCTATGAAGACGTCCCCATCACCTGCGGTATCGATCTGGATATCGCCGATGGGGAATTCGTGGTGTTCGTCGGCCCGTCCGGCTGTGGCAAGTCGACGCTGCTGCGGCTGATCGCAGGCCTAGAGGACATCACCGACGGAGAGCTGCAGATCGACGGCGAGCGGGTCAACGAACTGCCGCCGATGGATCGTTCGGTGGGAATGGTGTTTCAGTCCTACGCGCTCTATCCGCATATGAATGTCGCCGAAAACATGGCTTTCGGCTTGAAACTGGCGAAGATCGACAAAGCCGAGATAAAACAACGCGTGGATTCGGTGGCAAAGATTCTGCAACTCGACAAACTGCTCGACCGCAAGCCAAAGGATCTGTCCGGTGGACAGCGCCAACGGGTTGCCATCGGTCGCACCATGGTCCGCGAACCCAAGGTTTTTTTGTTCGACGAGCCGTTGTCGAATCTCGATGCCTTCCTCCGCGTGCAGATGCGCATCGAAATCTCGCGCCTGCACCAGCGTCTCAAGGCGACGATGATTTACGTCACCCATGATCAGGTCGAAGCCATGACCCTGGCCGACAAGATCGTCGTGCTCAACGCCGGGCGTATTGCCCAGGTCGGGCCACCGCTGGAGCTGTATCACTATCCGAAGAATCAGTTCGTCGCTGGTTTCATCGGCTCGCCACAGATGAATTTCCTGCCGGTGCGCGTACTGCGTGCGGACGCCGATTCGGTCGAAGTGACGATGCCGGGTGGCAGCGCCTTGCGGGTGCCGGTGGACGGCACGCTGATCAACCCAGGCGATGCGTTGACGCTCGGCGTTCGGCCCGAGCATTTCGTCGATGCCGAACAAGCGGATTTCGTCTTCAACGGCGAGATTGCAGTGGCCGAGCGACTCGGTGACCACAACCTGCTGCACCTGAACTTCGAAGGCGTGGATGACATGGTTGCGGTAGCCAGCGATGGCAATCGCCGCGTTGCCGTCGGCCAACCCTACGCCACCGGGCTTCTGGCCACCAAATGCCACCTGTTCCGCGCCGACGGTGAGGCCTGCGCGCGACACTATCGCGAGCCGGCGCTGCACGGCTGATGAGCGAGGCAGCAGGCGTTCGGTCGGCTGCCTCGGTGTCTAACGGGCATGAAAAGATCTGTTAGTGGCTGAGCTTCAAGCCCAGCAAGCCGGTACAGATCAGCAGTACGCTGCCCAGGCGAACCAAGCTCATCGACTCGCCGAACAGGATGATGCCGGCAATCACGGTGCCAACCGCGCCTACGCCGGTCCAGATCGCGTAGGCCGTACCCAGCGGCAATTCCTTCATCGCCAGACCCAGCAATCCAAGGCTGATCAGCATCGCGGCGACCGTAAGCACAGTGGGAAGAGGACGAGTAAACCCATCGGTGTATTTCAGGCCAACGGCCCAGCCAATCTCGAACAGACCGGCGAGAAACAGAATGATCCAAGACATGTGCACCTCTACAGGACGGTAATGTGGGTGGGGCCGTCCCCGATGCGTCTGTGCAGCCTGAGGTCGTCCTCAGCAGGCGCTATTGTGCACAAGGATATGGTCCGTGCAAGCGGCCCGGACCAATGAATGGGGCGTGCAATTAGCTGGCTTGCTGCTCTTTTTCCTTCATCCGGCGGTAGACGGTCGCGAGCAGCGCGCCGGAGAGGTTATGCCAGACGCTGAAAAGCGCGCTGGGTACCGCTGCTAAGGGCGAAAAGTGCGCGCTGGCCAGGGCCGCACCTAGGCCGGAGTTCTGCATGCCGACTTCGATCGAAAGTGTCTTGCGCTGCGCCAGCGGCAGGCCGAATAGGCGACCAACAAAGTAGCCGAGGCTAAGCCCCAGACCGTTGTGCAGTATCACCACCGCCATGATCAGCAATCCCGACTCCGCAATCTTGGCCTGGCTGGCCGCAACCACGGCGGCGACGATGATCACGATGCTGACCACCGAGACCAGCGGCAGCACTTCGATCACATGGTGCACACGGTTGCCCAGCAGACGGCGTGCAATCAGGCCGAGAGCGATTGGTAGCAATACGATCTGGACGATGGACATGAACAGAGCGCCGAAATTGACCGGTAGCCAAGCCGAGGCGAGCAGCCATATCAACGCGGGCGTTACCAGCGGGGCGAGCAGCGTAGTGACAGCGGTGATCGCCACCGATAGCGCCACATCACCGCGAGAGAACCAAGCGATCACGTTAGACGCGGTACCGCCCGGGCAGCAGCCCACCAGAATCACTCCTACGGCGATCTCGGCCGGCAACCCCAGCAACTTGCAGAGCAGCCAGGCCAAGGCCGGCATGATCAGAAATTGCGCCCCGACACCCAACGCCACCCAAAGCGGGCGACGCGCGACTTCCGCAAAATCGGTCGCTTTCAACGTAAGTCCCATGCCGAACATGACCAGCCCCAATAACGGGACAATCCAGGCGGTGGCAGGCAGAAACCAGTTGGGCAGGAAGAAGGCGAGAACGGCGAACAGCAGGACCCAGAGGGCGAAGGTATTGCCGACAAAGCGGCTGAGGGCGGCGAGGGCTCGCATTGGGCTTACCTTGTGATTATTGAGAGTGCGCCGTCAGCCGGGCCGACGGCGCTAGGGCAGCTTAGATGCCCTGCGGGATCTCCTCACCACCCAAGGCCTCGAACAGAGCGGGTAGGAATTCGCCGAAGGTCAGCATCATCAGCAGGAAGCTGGCGTCCTGTTGGCCGAGATCGTCGTCACCGCCATCCTGTTCGGCCTGGTCCTGCAGCAACTCTTCGAAGCGTAGACGCTTGATCACCAGCTTGTCGTCGAGTACGAAGGACAGCTTGTCCTGCCAGCCGAGCGAAAGCTGAGTGACCTGCTTGCCGACTTCCAGATGCTGCTGGATTTCGTCGCTGGTCAGGTCCTGGCGCTTGCAGCGCACCACGCCACCATCCTCGTGCGTGTCGCGCAGCTCGCATTCGTCGAGCACGAAAAAGTCATCGGCAGCTTTCTGGGTTTTCACCCATTCGGTCATGGTCGCCGAAGGGGCGATCTTGACCGTCAACGGACGCACCGGCAGGGAGCCGATGGCCTCGCGTAGGGTAGAGAGCAGATCCTCGGCGCGCTTGGGGCTGGAGGAATCGACCAGAATCAGGCCCTGCTGCGGGGCGATGGCGGCGAAGGTACCGGACTTGCGGATGAAGGCGCGCGGCAGAAAGGACTGGATGATGTCGTCCTTGAGCTGATCGCGTTCTTTTTTGTAGACCTTGCGCATCTGCTCGTTTTCGATCTCGTCGACCTTTTCCTTCAGTGCGTCCTTGACCACGCTGCCGGGCAGGATGCGCTCTTCCTTGCGCGTGGAGATCAGCAAAAAGCCCTGGCTGGCGTGCACCAGAGGCGCATCTTCGCCCTTACCGAGGGGTGCGACGAAACCGTAGGTGCTCAGCTCTTGGCTGGCACAGGGGCGGGCGGGCTTGGCGGCCAATGCAGCTTCAAGTGTCTCGACATCGAAAGGGACGTTCTGGGTGAGACGGTAGACGAGCAGGTTGCGAAACCACATGGCGATTTGTAACTCCGGTAAAAGCAAAGCGCGCATTATTCCCGTCCGAGCAACCCAGGCCAAGCCTGCAAGGTGCCAATGCCGATGGAAACCGCAATTCGGCAATAAACAGTGGGTTCCTAAGTCTTTGTAAGTTCTTTGATTTTTTTTTCAAAAGGGGGTTGCCAAGGTTCGGAACCGTCTCTAGAATGCGCCCCACTTCGAGAGCAAACGGGTGATTAGCTCAGCTGGGAGAGCATCTGCCTTACAAGCAGAGGGTCGGCGGTTCGATCCCGTCATCACCCACCACTCGAGGTTTAGCGCAGCGGTAGTTCAGTCGGTTAGAATACCGGCCTGTCACGCCGGGGGTCGCGGGTTCGAGTCCCGTCCGCTGCGCCATATTCGTTATCAGGGACCACTGAACGCCTTGATAGCATGAGAAAAGCGACCTTAGGGTCGCTTTTTTTTTGCCTCCGATTCGCAAAACCACTTGTCGACCGACGTTCGCCAAGCCCAGACATGCAGGGTGGGCCGGGCGGCGTTCCGCTTCAGCCCACCAGTGGAGCGCGGTAAAAGGAAAGCTTCACGCTCTGCTCGCTTGTTTCGTGCGGCACTTCCTTTCTTTGCGCTGTCTTTACTCTTTACATCGGTACGCTCGGTAGCCACTGTCGGGGGCGACTGTTAAGCTCCGGCAATTGATTTCGCCTCCCTTTCAAGCGCATTTAAGGAAACAGAATGAGACATCATCGTTTGGCGTCTGCGATAGCCCTGGTTGGCCTGGTCCTGACGGGCTGTGATTCGGAAACCAGCGCCAAGCTGGAAACTCCGGCACAGAAGGCGTCCTACGGCATTGGCCTGAACATGGGCAAGAGCCTGGCTCAGGAAGGGATGGATGATCTCGACTCGGTCGCTGTTGCGCAGGGTATCGACGATGCCCTGACCAAGCAGGAGCAGAAGCTGACCGACGAGGAGCTGATGGAGGCCTTTGCCTATCTGCAGACACGTGCCGAAGAGCGCATGGTCAAAATGAACGAAGAGGCGGTCGCAGCCGGGAAAAAATTCCTTGAAGAGAACGCCAAGCGTGAAGGCGTGAAGACCACAGAATCCGGCCTGCAATACGAAGTGATCAAGGAGGCCGATGGCCCTCAGCCTGGTCCGAATGACGTCGTTACCGTTCATTACGAGGGCAGCCTGACCGACGGCACCGTTTTCGATAGCTCGATCAAGCGTGGTTCTCCGATCGACCTGCCCGTTGGTGGCGTGATTCCGGGTTGGGTCGAAGGACTGCAACTGATGCATGTAGGCGAGAAGTACAAGCTGTACATCCCGAGCGAGCTGGCGTACGGCGAGCAAAGCCCGAGCCCGCTGATCCCGGCCAATTCGGTGCTGGTCTTCGATCTTGAACTCCTGGGTATCAAAGGCGACGAAACCGAAGAGGCCCCTGCCACCGAAGTCGAGCCCGAGGCTGCCGAAGAGGCCACTGCACAGTAAGGTTTTCGCTGTATCGAAGCCCTGTCCGTCAGGTTGTAAATCCGCAGACTAGACGCAAGCTGACAATGAAAGCCCATATCACTCGATACGGGCTTTTCCCTTTGTGGGGTTCATCCGGTGAGGGTGCCGGCAATCCGTTCTCAGGTTGCTCTCAAGACATAAACAAACGCCCCGATGCCGTACAGCAGTCGGGGCGTTTGCCATTATCAAGTTTGGAACGTCGCTCTGGTTGACTGGGCTTCTCTAAGAGTGCCCGCTAGCGCGGCTTGCTCGCTTAGATTGTCTCAGCCCAGAGGTCGTACTCGTCAGCATTGGTCACGCGGACCCAGACCTTGTCGCCAGGCTGCAGTGGATGCTCGCTGTCGACGTAAACCATGCCGTCGATTTCCGGGGCATCGGCGTAGGAGCGGCCGATAGCGCCGTCTTCATCGACCTCATCGATCAGCACTTCGATTTCCTGGCCGATCTTGCGCTCCAGGCGAGCGGCGCTGATGGCTTGCTGATGGGCCATGAAGCGGTCCCAGCGATCCTGCTTGACCTCGTCCGGTACCGGCTCGAGGTCCAGTTCCTCGGCCGGTGCGCCCTCGACGGGGGAGTACTGGAAGCAACCGACACGGTCCAATTGTGCTTCGGTGAGCCAGTCGAGCAGGTACTGGAAGTCCTCCTCGGTCTCGCCTGGGAAGCCGACAATGAAGGTCGAGCGAATGGTCAGTTGCGGACAGATCTCGCGCCACTTCTTGATGCGTGCCAGGGTCTTGTCCTCGAAGGCCGGGCGCTTCATGGCCTTGAGCACTTTCGGGCTGGCGTGCTGGAAAGGAATGTCCAGGTAGGGCAGCAGCTTGCCCTCGGCCATCAGAGGAATCACGTCATCGACGTTCGGGTAGGGGTAGACGTAATGCAGACGTACCCACACGCCCATGCTCGATAGCGCCTGGCAGAGTTCCAGCATGCGCGTCTTGACCGGCTGGCCGTTCCAGAAATCGGTTTTGTACTTTACGTCAACGCCATAAGCGCTGGTGTCTTGGGAAATCACCAGGATCTCCTTGACGCCAGCATTCACCAGGCGCTCGGCTTCGCTGAGCACATCGCCAACCGGACGGCTGACGAGCTTGCCGCGCATGGAGGGGATGATGCAGAAGCTGCAGGTGTGGTTGCAGCCTTCGGATATCTTCAGATAGGCGTAGTGACGCGGCGTCAGTTTGATGCCCTGCGGGGGAACCAGATCGACGAAGGGGTCATGATCAATATTGGGCGGCACCACTTCGTGCACGGCATTGACGACTTGTTCGTATTGCTGCGGACCGGTGACAGCCAGCACGCTGGGGTGCACGCTGCGGATGTTGTCTTCAGCCACGCCCATGCAGCCGGTGACGATCACTTTGCCGTTCTCGGCGATGGCCTCACCGATTGCGTCCAGCGATTCGGCTTTAGCGCTGTCGATGAAGCCGCAGGTATTGACCACCACCACGTCGGCGTCCTGATAGGTGGGCACGATCTGGTACCCCTCCATACGCAGCTGAGTCAGGATGCGTTCGGAGTCCACCGTGGCTTTAGGGCAGCCAAGTGAAACAAATCCAACGGTAGGCGCTTTGCTCATCGAGTAACCCTCAGGACACCAAGCGTAAAAAAGCGCGCGAGTATACAGCTATTTCTGCGGCTTTCGGTGGTCATCTGAGGCTCAGGCGCCAAGTGGCATTCAGCTTGATCGAGCTTGAATCGATTCAACCGCCCCGGTTGAAATCCAACGCTGGATCCCGATCCAGGTCGGCGACCTCTGAGCGATTGCGGCCGTGTTGCTTGGCCAGGTACAGCGCGCCGTCTGCCAGTTTGAGGACGCGCTCGATGTTGTCGGCGTGTATGGGCCAGACGGCGATTCCGAGGGAAATGCTGATGTGACCCACGGGTGGGATCTGCTTTTGCTCGACGCAATGGCGCAAGCGTTCGGCGACTCGCAATGCCGATTCGACATTGGTATTCGGCAACAGCATCAGAAATTCTTCGCCACCACTTCGGCAAAGGGTATCGGCGTCTCGCGAGCAGGCGGTCATCAATTGCGCCAGCTGACGAATGACCTGATCGCCAGCATCGTGACCGTAACTGTCGTTGATGCGTTTGAAGTGGTCGATGTCCAGGGCTACGACCGCGAATGAATGGCCTTCGGCACTTAGAGCCTCCAGCGCAAGGGTAAGGCCGCGGCGGTTGTGCAGACCGGTCAAGGGATCGGTCTGGGCGTCGAGGTTGAGCTTGCCGATGCGTTGATGCAGCAGGCTGATGCCCAGCTGCATCGCTCGCTTGAGTTGCGCGGCCTCGAAATACCAGGAGCGGATGCGCTGGATACGTTCCGCGCTGGTAGGTGCATCCATGCCGCTTGCGCTCTTGGCCAGTTGCCAGAGCGGACGCGAAATCAGCCCGGATAACCACCAGACGCCAACGAAAGTCAGCAGTGCGAGGGGGGCCGTTTGGCGCAACACTTCAAGCATCAAGTCGTCGAGCGGGTGTAGCGTCGCCGCGGTCGGGCGTTGCGCGATGATGCCCCAGCGCGCGGTCGGCACCGCGGCAAAACCGGCCAGCATGTCTTGCCCCTGGCTGTTGATGACCCGCTGGCTACCCGACTCGCCGCTGACAACCCGGTCGATGACTGCATTTTCCCCGACTACGGTGCCGAGGCGTTTAGGGTCCGGGTGGTAGAGCAACCGCCGATTCTGGTCCACCGCGTACAGGTATGAACCATCCTGGTAAAAATGCTCGCCGAGCATGCTGTTAAGGATGTTCGGCTCCTTGAGGCTGATGACGCCGCCGATGTAGCCAAGGTACGTGCCGTCATCGTCGAGGATCGGTTCGGATATCGATATCACGAGCGTCCCGAGAGCTGAAATGTAGGGGCTGCTGATCAGCGGCCGTCGCTCTCGAAGCGCTTCTTGCGCGCCGGGTGAACCCAGTTGGTGCCCGATCAGCGGCTCGCTGTGGGGCGAAATCGCACGCACCACACTCCGGACGTCGGTGACGACGACGGTGTTGAAACTGTTCGTCTGCAACCGCAGTCGTTCGACCTCCCCGTGCAGCGTTTCATCATCGAACTGCTCGGCCAGGATATTTGCGCTGTAGCGGAGCTGCTGTTGCACCGAATCGAAGAAGGTTTCGGTGCCGACGGCCAGTTTGGCCGCGTAGGCCCGATTGGCCTCGAGGGTGCTGTCGATGAGCGATTCGCGCTGCACCTGATAGCTCGCATAGAAGCTGATGCTCAGCGTAATCAGCCCGCTGAGAATCGCCAGCATCACAATCAGCCGCCGCAGGTCTACGCGAAACAGTAGGGCAAAAGACATGAAATCTGATTGTCGATAGGCAGAAGGAAATCGCAATGCATGGTAGGGGGTTTAGCTATGACGCTCCAGGCCTCGTCACAATCTTTCGTAGCAAATCGAGCAGGCTGCCTATGGTGTAGGCAGGAATCAGGGCGCAGGGCTTAGATCTATACGGGCGGTACGCTCGCGAGCCCCAGGTAGATAGCGTTTCAGCCGTAAAGCCGGGGACTCGATCCAATGCCAGGACAACGCTGCGATGGCGATGCTTGCAAAGAGGCTGATCGCCATGAATGCGCCCAGCGGCAACTGCGGGCTGAACCAGTGCATCAGCAACTGCTGGATCGGGAAGCTGAAAATGTAGATGCCGTAGGAGAAATCGCCATACCTGCCGAATCCGGACAACCGCGGAATCCGCAGGTGTGCCAGATAGATGGTCAGGTAAGGCAATGTCAGAACGTGGATATACAGCCATAGCTCAGTTTTGGCACTGAGCAGCGAAAGCGCGAGCAAGCTCAGGGCGACCTTCCAGTTCCAGGGCAGATTTCTGCGATATAGGTATAGCGCCGAACCGAGGAAGAAGAACATCCCCAGCCGGGTGGACTTATGCAGAATGTCGCTGTCCAGCCCCAGGCCAGGTGCCAGCTGGAAATGGATCAACATCAACATCGCGGGCACGGTCAGCACGGCGATTCGCCCGAATAACTTGAGCAGCCCCATCGCCAGCAATGAGGCGTACATCAGCACTTCGTAGGGCAATGTCCAGACCGATCCATTGACGGTGCCGGGAAAGGGGTTGTCGGTGAAGACGGCAGGCAAATGAAATTGCGTGATCAGGGCCATGTTGCTGAGGTAGCCCAGGGTCTGGCTATTGAGAAGGTATGCCTTCAGCGACAGCCCGGTCGCCAGTGGCCCGACGACGAACGCAGTGAGTAAGACCGATACGCACAACGCCGGAAAAATCCGCAGGGCGCGTTTGGCGACGAAGTCCAGAACGCTGCGACTGTTCATCCATGAGGCGGCGATCAAAAAGCCGCTCATTACGAAGAACAGGTTCACGGCAATGTCGGCGGTATCCATGGATCCGGTGAATAGCCGTACCGGTTCGACATGGCCGGCTCCCGACAGCCAATAACAATGACCGATGACAACTGCCGAAGCGGCGAAGAATCGCAGGAAGTCGAAGTTGTTTGCGTCACGTTGCACTGATGTGACGTCCATGAACCATCCCTCGATGAGCTGGGCAGCGGGGAGCCGCCGGCGATTGGTCAACGCAATGGAAAGATTTTGCTCATGCCCAGCGCACCATTTTCACCGTCATGAATGGCTTGCTCGATAAGCTTCAGGCGCTTACGGGTATTGCGCAGCCGGGCGATCAGACGCAGCAGGGTGAGGAAGATCGCACGATTGAGGCGATGCAGCCGGGGAGAAGCGGCCCAGACGTTCTTGTCGAACCAGGCTTGATTGCGCGCGGCATAGTAGGCGCGGAAATCCGAGTCGCCGAGCAGGAAGGTTTCGTAGATGTTGCGGGTGCGCGCCTTGATGTTCCAGGACTCTTCGAGCTCTTCGATCACGGCATCGGTAAAGAGGAACAGACGACCGCCGCCAGCAGTGATGCGTCGCGTGTATTCAGTGTCGTCGACATAAAGCACCAGTTCCTTTAGCGGCACGCCGATGCGTTGGTACAGACTGCGATGCGCCAGCATACCGCCATAGGGGGCGAACGGCAGGCTGATGCTCGCTGGCCGTTTACCGGGCCGCTTGGCCCACGGCAGGCGGCGCCACAGCTTGTAGGGAAGCTGCGCGATGTGAAAGCCGAAATAGCTGGAGCGCGGCTGAAGGATGTAGCGCGGCGGTACGCCTTGGGCAACGTCCGCCTGCTGCGTTGCGCGATAGCCCAGCACCGCGACTCGTTCCGGGCCTAGCAGGCCACCCAGGCGCGTCAGTTCGCGATGCAGGATCGACACCGCCGCGGTGGTCGGAGCGTTGTCGTCATCCATCATCCAGATGTAATCGGCCCCGCCTGCCAGGGCAGCTTCGAGCGCCACGGCATAGCCATTCGCCGAGCCTGTATTGTGCGGGAGCTGGATTAGTCGGACCTTTCCAGGCCAGCGCTCCGGCAGTTGCTCCAGCGGCGCCAGCGCGGCATTGCTCACGACGATCACTTCGTTGATTTCGACGAAGGCCAGCGCGCGCTCGATCAGCTGTTGCAGGTAAGCCAGCCGATCGCCATAGGTCACGGTCACCACTGTGGTTTTGGGAGTCATGGGGTGTCTCGGCATGAATCGCGGAACGGCTGTCGCGTCAACGGCGCAACGCCGTCGGTGAGGCGCTTGAAGCGCGGCAGCGCAAAGACCGTGGACTGGAGTGTCAGAGGTCGCTGGCGGTTTCAGTCATCTCGGCATCGGGCGGTACTGTGGCCAGATCGGCACCGAGAATGTCGGTGTCCCGGTCTGCGATAAAGAACGCATGGAAGACGCTGATCAACCGGCTTCCATTGGGCATTCCTGGCAACTCGGGCGCCTGGAATATTTCGGTATAGGAATAACCGTCGGCGTAAACCAGCGATTGCCTATTTTGGTCTGCACTGTCCATGGCACCTCCAAAAGGTCGCAGGGTTAAAACGAGTAGCGGATGCTGTCGCCAGAGCGGATGTACTGGCTATCGGAAAGCGGTCTCGCCAGACGTACTGGCGGGGGCGTAATCGTTACGGACCCACTGGTGGCGCTGCACGATGGTGCGATCCGGCGAGCCCCATGATCGAAGATAATCGCCCGGCCCACCGAGCTGTTGGCACAGCTGGGCACGTCCCGTGCGAAGCTTTCGTGACCTTGCCGATACAGCTCACCGTCGGTGTGCTGGGCGATATGGACGGCGCCTGTCGTCCCGCTGATCAGCAGGGCAAGGCCTAATACGCAGGTGGTCTGGACTCGTTGAGTTGCGGTTGCTGTGTTCATCCTTGAAACCTCGCAATTGAAATGGGGTCCTTATCAGGCGGGCTTCATTGGAACCGCCGTTGGGTAAACCGGTGCGACGCTCACCGGTGCAACGGTCGGTCGGGGCAACAGCGCATCCTGTCCCTGAAGCAAAGAAACCTCGCGAACCCTAGTATCGACGAAGGTCTTAATCTCTTGCCTGAATCGTTCGGTTGAAAAACGCTCCGCGCTCGCACGGCAGGTGTCGGGCAATATGTGATGCGCTTCCGATTCGAACTCCGCGACCGCGGCAATCAGGGATTCTGGCGTCTGCTCGGCATAGAAGATCCCTGTCGGCTCGGGGTGATCGATTCCCCGCACGGTTTCGAGCACGCCACCTTTCCCATAGGCGATGACAGGGGTGCCGCAGGCTTGAGCTTCGATGGGCGCGATGCCGAAATCTTCCTCCGCAGCGAACACGAATGCGCGGGCGCGTTGCATGTGATGCAGCAGCACGGCGAAATTCTGATAGCCCATCAGCGTCACGTTCGGTGTTGCGAGCTCCTTTGCCTTTTCCATTTCGGGTCCGGTGCCGATCACGATCAGCTTCTTGTCTGGCATGCGCGAAAAGGCTTCGACGATCATCGGAATGCGTTTGTACGGCACCATCCGAGACGCCGTCAGATAAAAGTCTTCTTTATCCGCATATAGCGTGAACTGACGGGTGTCGACGGGCGGATAGATCACGGTCGACTCACGGCGATAGCTCTTGTTGATACGTCGACCGATGAAGTGAGAGTTGGCGATGAACTCGTCCACGCCGCTTGCGGTGCGCTGGTCCCACATGCGCATGTAGTGCAGCAGCATGCGCGCCAGTTTGGCCTTGAGGCCGTGGTCCAGACTGGCCTCGTGCAGATACTGGTGCTGAAGGTCCCAGGCGTAGCGGATCGGCGAGTGCACGTAGCTGATGTGCAGTTGGTTCGGCCCGGTGAGTACGCCCTTTGCCACGGCATGGCTGCTGGATATCACCAGGTCATAGGGCGACATGTCGAGCTGCTCGATAGCCAGGGGCATCAGGGGCAGATACTTCTGGTAGTGCGTCTTCGCCTTGGGCAGTTGTTGGATGAAAGTGGTGGTGGCGCGTTTGCAGCCGAGACTGGCTCGATCTTCGTCGGAGAGAAAGTCGATGACGGCGAACAGGTCTGCTTCCGGCCAGGTCTCAAGCAGCCCGGCAAGCACCCGTTCGGCGCCTGCGTAGGTCACCAGCCAGTCATGAACAATGGCGATTTTCATACGTTAGCCTTCATGGATAAAGAGTGGCAGCGGGATCAATCGTCGATCAGTCGGCGACTGAAGTTTGGGAGTGCCGCGGCGATGCGGCAGGTGGTTGTGGACGCACTCGGCATGGCCGGCTTCTGTCGGCGTTTGCCTGAGTTAATGCTTGGGCTGGCCGAGCGGGAGCTGTTGTAGGTCTGCTTTCCGACCATCACTCACGCCGGTGAACGCTTGGTCGATCAGCCGGGATACCTGCCGGGCGGACGAATTCCAGCAGTACCGCGCTACATTCGCCTTGCCACGCCGCCGCAGATCCTGGCGTAAGGCCTCGTCGCGCAGGACCCGCTGCATGCAATCTGCGATGTCCTGGACCTTCAAAGGATCGAAGTACAGCGCGCTGTCGCCCAGGACTTCCGGAATGGAGGCGGCACGTGCCGCGATGACGGGGCAGCCGCAGGCCTGCGCCTCGAGCGGGGGGATGCCAAAGCCTTCGTAAATCGACGGAAACACGAAGGCCGTTGCGCCCTGGTAGGCCTCCACCAGCTCTTGATCGGTGAGCCTGCCAAGCATGCGGATGCGCCGGTTGCCGGCCACATCATGGACGCTGCCGGAGAAGATTCGGTTCGAGTCGCCGATGATGCGCAGCTCGACTTCATCGAGCCCTTCAAGTTTCAGAAATGCCGCGACCATCCTGGCGAAGTTCTTGTGCGCGCTGGGTGATGACACTGCAAGCAGATAAGGCGCCGAGCCACGCGAACATTGCTCGGCACAGAAGGGTTGAAAGCGCGTGTCCACGGCGTTGGGCACCACGCAAATATGGCGTGCCGGATAGCCATAGAAGCGCGCTATCTCTTTCCGGGAAAATTCGCTCACGGTAATCAGCGCCTTGATTCGTTTGAGTAACAGCGGTGTCAGATTGCGATAGATGGCCCGGAACGCTCTCGAGTAGCTTTCCGGATGCCTGACATAGGTAATGTCATGATGGGTCGCGATCTGGTTGCCATAAGCGAGCGGGGCGGTATTGCAGAGCGAAACCAGCGGTGGGCTGCCATTGCGTGCGAGCCACAGCGGGAGGTCCAGTTGTTCCCAGAGATGGCCTCGGTGGCGCCCGATGCGGCGTACCTGCAACTGTTCGGCGCTGTCGTGCAGGCGTATGTCGTTTGGCGCAACGAAGACCAGGTCATCGCGCAGGCTTCCGAGCTGCAGGCTGATCTGCTCCGCGAAGCGCTGTACACCTCGCATTTCCTGGGTCAGAAAGCGGGCATTGATCACAATCATCTGAAATTCCCCTTTTCAAAAAACTGTTCACGAGTCGAGAGCTTCTGCAAGGGTCTGTTGCCGTTTTGTCGCGAGCCGCGTTGCTGCGCCAAATGTCGCCAGGCCGGGCGGCGTTCCGCAAGGCGCGGCCGCGTACGAAACGGCAACAGACCCTAGGAGCCGGAGCGAGCCGCAGCGGACTTGCCGAGGCTGATGATTTTCGGAAATCCATCGAGTTCGATATTGGCGGTGCAGTTGTTCGCCTCGGCCGGGCAATCCCATGCCGCGTCGCTTTGGGTTCGGCCGTTTTCAGGATGCTTGGTATCGATCAGCTCCAGCGCGCCGGTTGCCTGGCCCGCGGATTCAATGCTGATTGAGCGTGTTTGGTCGGTGCTCCAGGCGACGAGAAGCTGTTCTTCAGCGTTACCGAAGCGCATCAGAACGGTGTCTTTCCTGGGTTCGTCGACATGACCAAGGAACTGGTAGTTCTGGATGATCGGGCTGACCACCTTGAGCACCCGATACGCGGGCTTCAGGGCGTAGTTCTGACGGAGCAAGCCGAAGTTGTGCTCCCGCTCACGCTTGTCGGTGCCATCGTTTCGCAAGTCGTACCACCAGTAGCCCCGCACATTGGGCAGCGTCTTCACGAGCAGGAAGCTGCGCGCCAGATAAGCGGCCTGCAGGCTTTCGTCGATGCCACAGGAACCCTGATAGGCCGGCCAGCTCATCTCTGTCAGATACAGCGGCACCGGCTGGCCGGCGGCGGCTGACAATTCCATATCAACGTCGGCAAGCCACTCGATCCAGGCCTCTGGGGTGTTCTTGCCCCGGCCACGGCAATGTACGTATGGGTGCAGCGAGAGGCCGTCGATCGATTGCATCACGCCGGCTTCGATCAGGCGCAGGGCGAAACCGGATTCGATGCCTTTGGTGGTCACCGCGCCGGCCAACACTTTGGCGTCCGGATCATGCTGGCGAATGATGCCCGCTGCGTCGGTGATCAACCGGACGTAGTCCTGCGTGAATTGCGGATCAATCGGGTTCTCGACGTCCCACTCGTTCCAGACTTCGTAGTGCTTGATACGGCCGCGAAATTGCTGCGCGACGAAGGCGACGTAACGGTTGAAGGCGGCGCGTACCGGCTCACTGCGCGGCTTTTCTCCGTCGCCGTGAAAATGATTGCCGTAGCCCAGAATGAATAGGCTATCGAGCCCCTGCGCTTCGGTGCCGGCGAGATAGCGGTACCAGTGCGGCTCCACCTTGAGCCGGTCGCGGCTGCGTTCGAGAAACGCCCAGTGCGCGTCGGTTCGTATCGACTCGATACCGGCGTCGCGCAACAGTTGATTGCCTTGGCTGCTGCTGTCACGTAAATGCAGGTCATGCGAGCAGACGCCGAGGATGAACGGGTCTTCCGGCTGCTGTGCCGGTGACTGCAGCGCCAGGCCGGATATGGCCGCGACAAGTGCCAGACGGCAAAAATTGAGGCGGGTACTCATGGTCGCTCGTCCCTGTGTCTATAGGCATGCGGTTCAAGGCCGCCATGCGGTTGTGCTGTGGTGACCTGGCTGTACGTCCCTCGATGAAGCGCGTCCCGAGGCGTCAGGACATGGGCGATTGCCATACCGAGGAACAGGGTGGAGGTGGTGACTTCCAATACATCGGTTGCCCAGCCGATCAGGCAGGTGCAGAAGACTATGCCCAGCAGGGCGTCACGAATGCGCGGGCCACGGTCGTGCAGGCGCAGCAGCAACGGGAACAACAGCAAATACAGCAGTACGCCGAACACGCCGAGCATTCCCCAGAGATACAGCGCCGTGTTGTCGGCGATGCTCAGCAGCTCCAGCCAGGCCAGTGGAAAGACCGCTGCACTACTGCCTACCGCACCGAAACCTGCACCCCACCAACCCCAACCTTCGTTGGTGATCACCTCAATGAAATTCGGCCAGCTATGGATCAGACGGTCGTTGAAGGACGCAAGCATGCCGCCGCTGTAGGCCTCGGCCTGCGGAATGTTCAGCAGCAGGCTGGTGATCGGCAATGCCATCCCTGTCAGCACCGCAATGAAAAACGCCGTGGCGCTGGGCATGCGATATCCGGCGAGGAACAGCATCATCAGCGTCAGCAGGTAAGCCGCGGCGGTGGACTTGTTGGTGGTGAGAAAGATCGCGCCGAAGGCCAGCGGGTAAAGCATCATCCGCAGCAGTCGGGAGCGCAGGAAAGCCGCCAGGAACAGGCTGTACAGAGCGATCATCACCGCCAGATTGGTCGACATCCGGGCGAATCCGGCGAGACGGTCGGTACTGCCGAAGGCCCAGGATTTGTTCGCAGTGACCTCGACGTCGCCCATCATGTAGCTGTACCCCTTCCATGGCACGTGGGTGAACATATCCAGTGCGATGCCTAGCAGAGAGGCCATCAGACATAGCCCGATCACCCAGCCCAACAGGACGGTTCTGCGTTCCAGGTAGGTGCCGCAGAACAGCCCGAACAGCAGCGGAACATAGATGAACAAGCTGAAGCCGATGTTTCTCAGCGAAGCCCCGTGAAGTAGCGCGAACGAGCTCGAAACCACCAATGCAAATAGCACCAGCCATACGCCGGGCCTGCTTCGTGCGTGCGGTAATTCGAGCGCCACTGCTGCCAAACAAGCCAGCTTTGGTAGGTAGAGCAGGGCGGAGATACCGGCGATATCGAGGTAATAGCGCAGCGCCCCGGCAAAGGTTTCGCTGATCAGCAGCGAGGCCGCGATCAATGTCAGCAGGGTTGGCTTGTCAATCGCCAGCGGGCTCGATCTGGGATGCGGTGTAATCAGTGAAATCGGCGTCATCATGGGCTCTCCGGCCGTGTAGCGCGGCATGCAGGATCGATTGGTACTGATCGAGCATGCGTTCCATGTCTAGAAATGGCGCAACGCTGCTATGCGCCTGCTGCGATAACCGCTGGCGCAGGCCGCTGTCCAGATAGAGCTTGAGCATCGCTCTGCCGAGCGAGTCGGGGTCGGCCGGTGAGCAGAGCAGCCCGTTGAGATTGTTCTGGATGATCTCCGGCAGGCCACCCATGTTCGTTGCGATGACGGGCAGGTGCTGGGCACAGGCTTCGACGGCTACCAGCCCGAAGGGCTCGGCCCATATCGAAGGCACCACCAGTACGTCGATGTTGCGCATGAAAGTGGCGGCATTCTGATAGCCGACGAAGCGGACTTTGGCCGGATCGGCCTTTGCCTTCAGCTGCGCTTCATCGTCCAGCTTGCCGCGCCCGGCGATTTCCAGGGTGGCGTTGATTGACAGTTCTTGAAACTGATCGATCAGCCACCCCACGCCCTTGTTTTCCGACAGCGTGCCGATATAGCCGAAACGCAACAGGCCGCTGTGGTTATGACGCGGCGTGCGCGGTGCGCTCTCGCTCAGTGTCGCGCTGTTATGCACCACGTGGCGGCTGGCCTGGCTGAAATACCCGTGCCCGGACACCCGGTCCAGAATGAAGCGACTGACGCCGATTACCGCGGCGACCTGTGCCGAGGCCCCCGCGTGATGCTGACGGAAAGCCGAACACATACCGCACTGACGCCCGCAACTGCGGCCTTTGCTGAACATGGTGTCTTTGGGGCACAACAAATAGAGATCATGCAGCACCTGAACGATCGGCACACCGGCCGCGCTGATCTCGTCCCACGCGGAGATCGACCATCCGGTCAGGTTGTGGCAGATCACCACGTCCGGCTGCTCACGTGCGATCACCTCGCGAACGTACAGGCGCATGCGGCGGTTGTAGCGATCGCGGTAATGCCAGCCGAGGCGCAACAACAGGTTGGGCCTGCTCTGGGTGAAGTGCCAGTAAAGGTTGTGCAGGCCGGCGCGATAGAGTCGCACGCCGCCTAGCGTTTCCTCATGCAGCCCGGTCTCCGGGCCGGTGGCCAGCACCGTTACGTCGCAGCCTCGGCCCTGAAGGCCTTCGGCCAACTGGCGCACGACAATTTCCGCGCCACCACCCACATGGGGTGCGTACAGGCTGTGCAGAAACAGAATCTTCATGATCGGAACCCCGAGTTCATCGGTGCACGTGAGTCAGGGCTGCGCGACGCAACCGCTGAGATAGCGGGTTGGCACGCGGACTTTTTGCTCACGCTGCAACAGCTTCAGCAGGATCACCGAACGTTCGTCTCCGTCGTCGCTGACGAAGATCGCCTCGAGTTCGTTGAAGCCGCCACCCTGCAGATGTACACGCTCGCCAGGTTGGAACTTGGGCTTCTCTGCCGGGGCCGCGAGTCGCTGGCGGAGCTGCTCGATGAGTTCGTCCCGAACCGGTGTGGGTTCGCTGCCAAAAGAGACCACTCGGGCGACTCCTCGGGTCGAACGGATGGGATACCAGTTGTCCATGTGCCGATCGAGGCGGATGAACAAATAACCGGGAAACAGCGCTTCGTCCGCTTTGCCGTCACCGGAAGTGCTTGGCTTGTGTGGCCTGTAACACTCGAAGTGTTGGCGTTGGAGATTCTCTTCGGCGCGGATCTCCTGACGGGGTTTGGTTTGGATCAGATACCAGTGTGGATTGTTGCTTAGCGCTGACATGTGAAGCTGCCTTCCATAGAGATGAGGTTGCTGAAGTCCGTTTTGTCGATGTCGTTCATGCCTGCAATGCGGCTTGCTGCTCGATCCCTTCGACGAGAGAGAAACGCTTGAGCAGGCCCTGCACATCGTTTCGGCTGTTGAACATCAGCACGTCGATGATCGATAGCGCAGGCACGAAAGGTTGGCCGAACTGTGGGTAGCTCAGATCGTCCATGCGCAGAAAGCGCAGTGACAGGCCGTAAGCTCGGAAAAGCGCGGGACAGTACAGCGCCATGCCTCCGATGGGGTTGATATAGCGCTCTGCATCGAGCTTTTTCGTGAGGCCGATGACCCGCTCCTGCTTGTCCATGCGGGCCGGCAATCCCATCTCCGACCCGATATGGATGGGTGTCGTGATCTGCAGGTAAGCACAGATGCAGCGGATGGAATGTTCGACGAATCGCGCCAGATTGCGCTCCGGGTGCGTCAGGATCTCGCGGATCAGTGCGATTACTTCGTCGTGATAAGGGGCACGGGCGTAGGCGAATTCCAGCGTCCTCAACAGCTTCTGGGCTTCGTGCGGGAAATCCTCGCATAGCCAGCGCTGGTTGATTGGGTCGAATTGGCCACCCTTGCGCAGGGGAAAGGTGATCAATTTAGGCTGCCCGTTCACCAGCACCCTGTTGCGATTGATCCACGAAGCCTTGACGTACTGAAGGTCGTCACCCAGCACGAAGGCATCGCTGTGGGCGATCAGCTGGAAGTAGCCGAGGTAGGGGAACAGGTAGGGTTGCATCATCGCTGCGGTTCTGAGCACGGCATGTCCCTCGCACGTATCAGGCTTTCTGAGAGTAGCTGTAATAGCCGTAAGCACCGGTTTCATAGGCAGTGCTCGAGGCTTTACGCTTGACGCCGTTGAGAATGGCGCCCTTGAGCAGTACGCCGTTCTGCGCCAGCCGCCGCTTGGATGCTTCGATCTGGCTGGCGGTGCTTAGTCCATAGCGCGCGACCAGCAGGCAGGTGCCAGCCTGTTGCGCGACCAGCACCGCATCGGTCACGGCCAATACCGGTGGTGTATCGATGATGACGAAGTCGTATTCGCGCTCCGCCTCTTTGAGCAACTTGGCGAAATTGTCGTGCATTAGCAGCTCGGACGGGTTTGGCGCGCTGCAGCCGCTGGCAACGAAATGCAGGTTGGCCTGGTCGGTCTTGTTGATGACCGCGGCGAGACGCAGCCCGCTGACCAGTGCATCGGACAGACCGTTGCGCGGCGCCATGCCGAACACACCCGCGAGATAACCGCGACGCATGTCGGCATCGATGAGCAGCACCCGCTGACCCGCCTGGGCGATCACCGATGCCAGATTGCTGGAAACGAAGGACTTGCCCACCGAAGGGGTCGGGCTGGTGACCACCAGCACTTGATTACGAGCCTCGAGCATGGCGAATTTGAGGCTGGTACGCAGGCTGCGCAGTGACTCGATGGCCAGATCGGCCGGATCGGCCGTGCCCAACAGCTTGCTTCTTCCGTCGCGGATTTTCCTGAGCCGGTAAAGGTGTTCCTGTTTCGCCGAAAAAGGCAGAGCGGCATACACCGGGATGCCCAGATGTTCGATGGTCTCCGGGCTCTCTACGCCGCGATAGAACACCTGGCGTAGCAGGATCACCATCGCCGACACCAGCAGGCCGACGAATATGGCGACCAGTACGACCAGGGGCTTGATCGGTTTGGCTGGCTTCTCCACCACCGAGTAGGCGTTGTCGATAATGCGCACGTTGCCGATGGTGCCGGCGCGCAAGATGTCCTGCTCTTGGGCCTTGTCCAATAGCAGGGTGTAGGTGCGGGTCGTGACCTGCATGTCGCGATTGAGGCGCAACAATTCCTGTTGAGTCATCGGTAATGTGTCGATCTTGCCCATCAGCGCAGCTTTTTGTGCCTGCAGCTGACCGATCTTTTTCATCAGCGTCTGGTAGGTGGGGTGCTCCGGTGTGTACAGCTGGTTGTATTCGGTGCGCTTGAGTTCGTGTTCGGAAATCTGTGCTTCCAGCGCGACGACCTGGTCCAGCACACCTTTGGTTTCGATGCTGATGTCTACCGATTGCGCGCTGGTCTGGTAGTCGTTGAGCGCTGCTTCTGCCTTCTCCAGCTCTTTGCGTACCAGCGGCACCTGTGAACGCAGAAACTCCAGGCGCTGTGCTGCTTCGGCGGAGCTGCGCTCGATGTTCTGGCGCACATACAGACGGCTGATCTGATCAAGCACGTGATTGGCCTTGTCCGCGTCCGGATCCTCGAGGGTGAGGTAGATGATTCCCGAGTCCTTGCCGGCTTCACCCACCTTGAGGCGCTTCTGATAATCCAGTGCGGTGGTTTGCGGACGGCTGCGCACGACGGCGAATTCCGTACCCGGGCGGGCTTTGAGGTCGGCGATCTGTACGCGAAAGCCCTCGTGCTGCACGGCTTCGTTGGTCTTGCCGCTCAGCAGCAATTTCTCGTCCGCGTCATACAGGCTGAACGCTCCCGCACTACCGGCACGTAGGATCAACTTCTCGCCCAGATAGGCTTCGGGCACATCCAACTGGAATATGTCCAGTTTTTCGCCGCCCCAGGCATAGCTGCTCATACCTAGCAGAGGCGCGGCGAGTTCGCCGTCCGTCTCTGGGTCATGCTGGCGCGCCATATAGCTGCCGAGAAGTGGGAGGTATTTGGGGCGAGTGGTGATGTAGAGCTTCAGCGCATCGACCGTCCGCCCGAGTACCGAGCGTGACTTGATCAGTTCGATTTCGGTCACCGCCTGGGAAACCGAGTTCGGTCGGGGTATGGCTTCTGGTACGCCGGTTATGCCGGCTTTCTTGGGCTCGATCTGGATCATTGCGCTCGCTCGGTAAACCGGCGTAGCGACAACGGCATAGGCGACGCCGAGCAGGGCGAAGAGGGCGGTGATGGTGATTATCAGAGCCTTATGATCGAACGCCACGCGCAGAATACGCGCCAGGTCGATGCGATTATCTTCGTCGTATTCCAGTGAAGAGCGGGCCATGGCAGTCATTGCGGATCCTTCCTTGAGTATTGCGCCATCGGTGCGGCAGGTGTCAGGCATGCGCTGTCAGGCGCTTGGAATCAGCCTGCGTAACAGGTTGAGGCTGGCGTTCTGAAATACCTGGCTCAACGCCTGAAGCTTGCTGAGCGGCGAAATCGATGCCAGCGCCTGGGCGAAGACCTGGATCATGAAGTACTCGTAGAGCGACTGGTTGCCGATCCGCTGGTAATAGCGGGCAAGGCTGTAATAGGCGTGCATGGACATCTGGATGCGTTGCTTGCTGCTGCGCATGGAGAAGATCCCGCCCTCATGCACGCGGTAGGCGGCGGGTTTTATCTCTTCGATGAACTTGCCCTTGCCGTGGGCTCCGAGCAACGACCACCAGCAGATATCCAGTACTTCGACGCCGTGCAGCTCAGGCGGCAGTTCCTGCACCAGATTGCGAAAGCACACCGTAAGGGTGGAGACCGGGCGCGCCTGCATCAGTTGGCGGGCGGTTGCGTCCCTTCGATATTTGCCTTGCAGGTGCGGGCTGCGCACCACGCCCTGGCTGTTGAACATGAACGCATCGTGGTACGTCATCACGTAGTCGCGGTGTCGTTCGAGAAAGTCGACCTGGATTTGCAGCTTGCGCGGGTCGATCCAGTAATCGTCCCCTTCGCAATAGGCGATGTACTTGCCGCGCGCTTGTGCAAACAACCGCGTGCTGAACGGCACACCCTGGCGGTACTGGTTTTCGCGCTGATAGATCGGCTTGATCACGCTCGGGAAGCGCGCGGCGTATTCACGGATGATCGCCGCAGTGGTGTCGGTCGAGGCGTCGTCATGAACGATCACCTCGAAAGGGAAGTCCGTTTCCTGCCGGAGGAACCCCTCCAGCGTTTCCCTGATGAAGGCTGCGTGGTTGTAGGCCAGGCAGACGATGCTCAGCAGCGGTTCCCGGCTGTTGCCCCAGGCTGCCATCAAGTCCTGCTCGTTTTTCAGTTCCATGTCCATTCAGACGCTCGATTTGGTCATCAGTACGTAAAGCCGCATTACGACGGGCTTGGATGTGAAGGTAACCAGCGCCAGACAGATCAGGCCGCTGACTGCCAGTCCCAGAAGAATGTCGAAACGGTTGTCGCTCGCGATCGCCACGAACACGGGTTCTCCGATCAACAGACCCAGGCCCGTCATGGCGGTGATGCGCAACAAGTCCTGTAGCCATTGCCGATGCAGGCCCGGGGCGAAGCGCTTGTGCACCATCGAAGGCCAGATCAGGAACGTCAGCATGCGCAGTCCGAACCAGGCCAGCGCTGCGCCATAAACGCCATGCTCGAGCGCGGCATAAACCACCAGCGGAATGCTGAGTGCTGCCGAGACCAGGCTGAACCACACATGCAGGCGCAGCTGCCCGTAGGCGTATTGCAGATAGAACTGGAAGGCGGTGACGGCCATGATCGCGCTACCGACCACATACCAAGGCAACACCAGTCGGCTCCATTGCGCCGCTTCTGTATCGCCGGTCCAGGCGAAGACCAGCTCGGCGGAGTGAAAGGCGATGACCCCCGAGAGCGGGAACAAGAGGCTGCAGACGAATCGCGTGGCGTTCAGGTAGAGCGCCTGCATGTCGGCGATCCGGTTCTCGGCCACGAGCATGGTCATGCGTGGAAGCAGCGTCTGCACCAGCGGATTGGTGAGGGTCATGATGCCGGTCGACATCAGCGCCACCAGCGAGAAATAACCGTACTCCTTGAGCAGCAACACGTTGGACAGCAACACCTTGTCCAGCTGCGTCAGGATGATCCACAGCACCGAGGTGAGCGACATGCCGGCGGCGAACGGCAATACCGGCTTGACCACCGCCCAGTCGAATCCGGTCAGGATCGTTGGGTTAGGCATCAGCGCATAGGCCTTGGCGGCGAACACCAGCGTCTCGAACAGAGCGACCACCGTCTGGAACAGAAAGAAGTCCAGAGGGTTCTGACTGACATTGGCCACCAGAAACAGGCCACCAAAATAGCGCAGCGTCGCTATCAGGATGTTGGCGCCGTTCAGCCATGCGTGCAGTTCGAGGCCCTGTAGGCCGCTCTTATAAAGAGTGGCGTACAGCTTCAGGCCGACCATCAGACCCATCAGGCTGATGCACTGAACGATGGTGTCCGTGCTCAGCTCCTGCGCTTGCAACCATTGGTGGGCGATCCAGCCACTGGAGAAATAAACGCTCAAAACCGTCAGTGTTGCCAATGGCAAGAAGATGATTTCGAACGAGCGCAGCAGTTGTCCGGGCTCGTAGCACTGCGCACCACTGGCGAGCCGCCCGCGATAGTGCGCAATCCGATGGACCAGAGACGGTGACAGCCCCGCATCTAGCAGCTGCAACCAGGCCTGTAGCACCGCGAAGAAGCCAATCAAGCCGTAGGCTTCAGCACCAAGATGCCCGAGATAGAAGGGTAGAACGAGAATGCCGATGAGCAGGGCGTACGCCTGACCGGCGTAACTCAGGCCGGTGTTGCGAATCATCGATAGCTTTCGATCAGACATGTAGTCGGGCCGCCGCTAATGAATCAATAAATATTCTTGAACCCAGAATCGGGCAGGCTGAAACGCTGTTCCATCAAATCGGTAGCGTTGACCTGTGGCCAGAAGCGCTCGGTTTGCCGCTGGCTGCGTCGCGAAGATTCTTGCACCAGCGTCTGAACAACCGTGTCCTGGATATGCCGCGGCAGGCCTGGATAGATCGGCAGGCACAGCACTCGACGGCTCAGGGTTCTCGACTGCATTTGCGGCGGTTGCGGCTGCAGATAGCCGAGAGTGTCCAGCGAAGGGTAGAAGTAGCGTCTGGGGTTGATGCCCTTGGCATTCAGCGCTCTCCGACAGCGCAGCAACTGGTCTTCGTTCGCCAGGGCAATCGGGAAATAACTATGGTTGCGCTGGGAGTACGGCTGCTGTTGCTGCAGGTCGAAGTAATCGCCCAGCTGGTCTTCGTAGCGCCTGGCGATCTCCTCCCGTTGCTCCAGAATCAATGCCATGTCATCCAGGATGCACAGGCCCATGGCCGCAGCGAACTCGTTGAGTTTGGCGTTGATGCCGATACCGTCGATGGTGTCTGTGTCGACGATTCCGAAGTTGCATAGCAAACGAATCCTTGCCGCCAGTGCATCGTCATTGGTGACGATGGCTCCTCCTTCGATGGTGTGGAACAGCTTGGTTGCATGGAAGCTGAGCGTGCTGACATCGCCCCAGTGGAGTACCGAGCGGTCCCTGTAGCGCACGCTGAATGCATGGGCACCGTCGTAGACGACCTTCAGCCGATGCCGCTCGGCGACGCGCGCGATGCCTTCCACATCGCAGGCGTTACCGAAGACATGCGTGGCGACGATTGCGCGGGTGTCGCTGTCGATCCGCGCCTCTATAGCCTGCGGGTCCATGTTCCAGCTTGCCTTGTCGATGTCGGCGAAGATTGGCCGGATACCTTCCCACTGCAGCGAGCTGGTGGTCGCAACGAAACTGAACGGGGTCGTGATGGCGCTGCCGGACAGGTTCAATGCCCGATAGGCGATCTGCAACGCCAAGGTGCCGTTATTGGTGAGGATGATATTTCGGACACCTAGGTAATCGCGTAGGCGATCTTCCAGTTCGGTGACCAGCGGCCCGTGATTGGTCAGCCAGCCGGACGCATAGATACTGTCGACGTAGCCCAGAAACTTGGCTTTGTTACCTAGAAAGGACTTGGTGACATTGATCATCGCGATGTCCTTATCGGTAGTCACGTCGAGATCGATAGGCGCAAACCTCTGGCCGAGGCCGGGTTCGGTCATGCGGTAGGCTGCGTGCCGAGCGCGGTCGCGCGACGGGCGCGACGCTGGTTGAGCTTGAGAATCAGCCGGGTCGCAAGGCTGCCTGCGTGCGGGTCGCCATAATGGAATATGGCGGTTGCCCGGCGGCTGGTGGGGTCGCAGGGCTCGTTGGCGTGCAGTGTCCGGTAGCCCCAGAACAGATACAGATTGCCCGGAATCAGCTGCAGCTTTTCGGGCTTCAGAAGATGATGGCGAATGGCTGTGGTTATCGCCTTTCGGCTCAGCGCATTCTGCAACAGCATTTTTTCCAGCACGTTGAACAGAACATTCGAGCGTGCTCGGCGGAGATTGGGAAACATGATCAGATCACCACGATCATTCCCGTTCTGAGGGATTTCGATGGGCAACAGTACGGTTACAAGGCTGGCATCGTAATGAAAGCAATTTGACTCACGACGCCCTGAAGTCCCTTGCACGCAGCGCAACACCTTAAGAATCTCATCGCTGTACGCGGTTTTCCCGATGCCCGCCTGATAAATGCTTTCAAGCATCTGCCGGAACTCCGGCGCAGCGCCTAGAACGCCCAATAGAGAACTTTCGATCTCAACTCCACCATGGTGCGCGAAGTATTGGCCTTTATGTTTTTCGGCATCATTACGGATGTGCTCTTGTAATGAGGTTAATTGTTCGGGCGTAAGGAAGTTGGTAATGCAGGAGCTTCCCTTGACGCTCATTTCCCTGGCAATCAATTGATGCGCTTCGATGTCGATGCTACGGAACAGGGTATTCACGATCAGCTCCGGTTTGGATAAATATATGAGTACGGCGATTGAAAGTTAAATTGTTATTTGAACGGTACGCGAAATCTTCAATTATCTAGATATGAGGTTTTGCTGCCTGTTCTTATTAGGCAAGCTACCGCCATTGCAGGCTTTCGCCGCCATTTGGCTTGCCATCTCTCGTAGGCGTCTACTCCTTGGGGCGGCCCGTATAGCGCGGCTTTCAGGCAAAGCTACCGCACTCGGCTGGGTTTCGAGAGAAGCAATAAAGAGAAATACTGTTAACGCAGAACAGCAAAAATTAGCTGTTACGGAGATGCTATCCCTGCGGACTTAATAGCAATGCCGGGTTCTGTCTGGCTTGCCACTCGAGGAAACGTCCTGTCTCGTTTGTGTGACCTAGTTATCATTCAGAACCTGACGGCAGTCAAGATGGGAAACTAAATTTTTTTTGGGGGTTTTCGGCCTGTCTGTCGTAATCCATTGATAGGCAAAAGGATAAAAGTGCCTTGGGTTACCGAGTCAATAACTATTCTTTTGAAGTCATCCATCTTCGGAACTAAGCCGAACGGCCTATAAATTTTTGGCGTGGAAAAGTTAAAAGGAAAGAATGAACGTGAGGCTGAACTCAACCTAAGCAAGCGAAGGTCGCGAGGTCAAGTGGAGAGAGGAGGGCATTTCAGCGAGGCGGAACGAAAAAGGCCACTCATGAGAGTGGCCTTTTTCGTATTTGGTTGCGGGAGCCGGATTTGAACCGACGACCTTCGGGTTATGAGCCCGACGAGCTACCAGACTGCTCCATCCCGCGTCTGTGGGGCGGCATTCTACAGGCTGACATGACGCTGTCAACCTAAAAGCCGAAAAGAAAGCGTTTCTATTCAGTTATTTAGCGGCGCGCTCAGCAAGCGACGTTGCTTTACACAAGTGACAGGACATAGAAACGAAAAAGGCCACTCAGAGAGTGGCCTTTTCGTATTTGGTTGCGGGAGCCGGATTTGAACCGACGACCTTCGGGTTATGAGCCCGACGAGCTACCAGACTGCTCCATCCCGCGTCTGTGGGGCGGCATTCTACAGCTTTGGTTCGCCATGTCACGGCCTAATTTAGGAGAACGCCTATTTCTTCAAGCGCTTAGCGAAACGCTGATACCTGGTTTCGCAGTAGCGGCCGGGAACTGCCGGGCCGGTGGAGCGCTCGGGCTGGGCTTCTGATGGTAACGAGCGATTCGCAGCATTCCCCAAAGCATTGCCAATGCGGCAGTGCTCCAGCCGACGATCATTAAAAGAATTACCAGTGCGGGAGTAATCATTGTTGGATTCCTTTCTAACCTGACATCAGCCTCTGTAGTTGGGACCCGGGTTTGGATGGACGGTTCCGCTGCCGCTGGTCAGTGATGCTGCTCGGCGGCGCACGGCTCGCACTGAGGGTTGCCTAACGATTGCCGTGACTCTTGATGGAGGAGATATGAAAACCTGTCTGGTAATCACGCTTGGCTTCGTGGCTGGGCTTGCCGCGACCGGCGCCGCTGCCGCATCAGCCGATTTCGTTGATATCGAGTTGGCACAAAACACGGGTGCGGTCGACCGTTCTCTCGGTAACGGCTCGATGGGCGTCGGTGAAGGAATCCAGCGACTACCCGAGCGGCCCGGGGCGGATCGCGTCGAGAGCAAGGAGCGGCAAAAAAAGATCTACGACGAAGCGGGTCACGGTGATAACGACACCGATATGGAACATCGCCCGCGCCGCACCCTGGGCGATCGTGATCGCGATGACGACTGACTAGCTGAATCGATGAAATGGGAGAGCAACGATGTCGAACACACTTGTCTTGATGATCGCTGGCCTGATATTCGCCTCTGGCGCTGCCTTGGCTGACACTGAACTGTCCAATCCTTCTACCACCGGTAACCAAGCGATAGAGCAGCCATCATCCGATATTGGGAGCGCGCGGGATGAGCGGGACGCTCCAATGGATGATAGCGAAGGGTCGGATGATGAGCCGGGGTTGGGCACCATGGGCACGGGAGCCACCGGCACCACGGGTGGCATGGGCGCAACGACCGGTACCGATACCATTGGAGACCGCGAAGATACAGACCAGTAGTCGCCAGGCGGCGCGCCCCGGGCGTTTCTAAGCGCTGTCGGGCTACGTACAATGCGCTCCTTTTTCGATTGGGCTGTTTCTGATGCAAATTGCCTTGGCCCCCATGGAAGGGCTGGTCGATGAGATTCTTCGCGATGTGCTGACGGGTGTCGGCGGTATCGATTGGTGCGTGACCGAGTTCATTCGAATATCGGATCGCCTGTTGCCGCCGTCAAGCTTCCGCAAGCTTGCACCCGAGCTCGATAACGGCGCCCGGACTCGCGCCGGCACTCAGTTACGTGTGCAATTGCTAGGCTCGGATCCGTCTTGCCTGGCCGACAATGCGGCCTTTGCCTGTACCCTCGGTGCGCCTGCCATCGATCTCAACTTCGGCTGCCCGGCTAAAACGGTAAACAAGTCTCGTGGCGGCGCTGTTCTGCTCAAAGAGCCCGAGCTGCTTCATTCGATACTGCGCGAGGTACGCAAGGCTGTGCCTGCGCATGTCCCGGTCACGGCCAAGATGCGGCTGGGCTTCGACAGTCCGGACGGCGCGCTCGATTGCGCCAGAGCCCTGGTGGATGGTGGTGCGGAGCAACTGGTCGTGCATGCCCGGACCAAGTTGCAGGGTTACAAGCCGCCTGCGCATTGGGAATGGGTCGCCAGGGTTCAGGATGTGGTGAATATCCCTGTGTTCGCCAATGGCGATATCTGGTCGCTGGACGACTGGCGCCGTTGCCGCGAAATCAGCGGCGTCGAAGACATCATGCTTGGGCGTGGGCTGGTCTGTCGGCCTGACCTGGCGCGCCAGATCAATGCTGCAAAGCATGGCGCGGAGATTGAGCCGATGAGCTGGGAAGATCTGCAGCCGCTGCTCGCTGACTTCTGGTTGCAGGCGCGTCGCAAGATATCTCCGCGCTACGCACCCGGGCGTCTCAAGCAATGGCTTTCCATGCTGACCCGAACTTACCCGCAAGCCGTTGCGCTGTTTGCCCAGCTTCGACGGGTCGACGATTGTGAGCGACTCGATGCCTTGTTGTGCATCGCCGACAAGGCATCGGAGTTCGAGGCGGTCGTCTAGCGTCCGCCGCTGACGTCCAATAGGGCGCCACTGGTATAGCTGGCTTTTTCACTGGCCAGCCATAGAATCGCCTCAGCTACTTCCTCAGCGTCACCTCCGCGTCCCATAGGCACGCTGGCCTTAACGCGCTCAACGCGTCCCGGCTCACCACCGCTGGCATGAATCTCGGTACGAATCACGCCTGGCCGCACCGCGTTAACCCGAATGCCTTCTGCGGCAACTTCTTTCGCCAGGCCAAGCGTCATACTGTCGATCGCGCCCTTGGCGGCCGCGTAATCGATGTATTCGTTAGGTGCGCCGAGCTTTGCGGCAATCGAAGAGACATTGACGATGGCGCCGCCGTCGCCGCCATAGCGGGTAGACATGCGTTTCACCGCCTCACGCGCGCAAAGGAAACTGCCGGTCACATTGGTTGCGAACACTCGCACCAGCCGCGCCGCATCCATCTCGTCCAGGCGCATCTGCCGCTCCAGCATGCCGGCGTTATTGACCAGCACGTCGAGCCTGCCGAATTCCTTGTCGATCGTGGCGAACAGTCTGGCGACCTGTGCCTCGTCTGCGATATCGGCTCTTACCGCGATGGCGTGAGCGCCGGCACCTCGAAGCTCCTCGAGTAACTGCTGCGCGATATCTTGACGCTGATGAAAGTTGAGGCACAGCGCGTAGCCTTCGGCCGCGGCGAGCCTGGCGGTGGCCGCACCGATGCCTCGGCTGCTGCCTGTAATCAGCATGACTCTGGACATGAAAACTCCGACGAATGGTCTTGAAATGGGTGGGGCAGTTCCTATTTAGGGCTACACAGGATGCCGAATTCGGGTCCTGTAGTAACCACTCGCTGAATATCGGGAGATACAAATGACTAGTTTTTCCATGGCTCCGCTTTTCCGCCAATCCATTGGCTTCGATCGTTTCAATGATCTGTTCGAGTCGGCCCTGCGCAACGACGCGGGCAGCTCGTTTCCACCGTATAACGTGGAAAAGCACGGCGATGACCAGTACCGCATCATCGTAGCAGCCGCCGGTTTCCAGGAGTCCGATCTGGACCTGCAGGTCGAGCGTGGCGTGCTGACCATCAGCGGCGGCAAACGAGAGAGCAGTGGCGAGAGCGTCACCTATCTGCACCAGGGAATTGCCCAGCGTGCGTTCAAGCTCTCGTTCCGTCTCGCCGATCATATAGAGGTCAAAGGCGCAGCACTCAACAGCGGCCTGCTTAGCATCCAGCTCGAGCGCGTCGTCCCTGAAGAAGCCAAGCCCAAGCGCATTCCAATTAACGGTGAGCGCCTGGCTCTGAATGAGGCGTAACCCGCACAGGGTCGCATTGCCCCTCGTTGACTGATAGAGAACCCCGCCGCTCCGGCGGGGTTTTCGTTCGTGGCGCGCTTGATTCAATCCGGAAAGACAGCTGCTCGGCTTGAACATAGAGGAGCGCTGGGCTGTCTCTGTTAGAACGATCAGGCGAGTTTGTCTACTCCTGAGAAGCCGAAATTGCCTTAAAAAAGCGTTGACATGTTACGGTTATGCACATTCCTGGAAACGTAACTCACCGGCTTCACCGTCACCGCTCAATAAATTTCTGGACATTCTTAAGTCACTGATTTTTAAGGATTTATGTTCGCTGAACAAAAACCCATCGATCTGTTTGAAGGCCGCGTCAGACGGGCGTTTGGGGAAGTCATCCAAGAACTGTTCACAAGGTTATCCACAGGAATTGTGGATAATTGTCGAATGCTTCTATGGCGCGGCTTTGCAGGAGGTATTCAATGAAGCTCCCTTGGAAATTCTTCCGCTATTTGCCCATAGCGCAACGCGTACTCGCCCGCGGGCGGTTACCCATGGTGCTGCTTGCCGTCGCTCGCAAGCGTTCGGCACGTGGCGGGCTTATAAAAGGTCTGCGTGACGATCTGGGCTTGCTGCAGGCGTTATGTGTGGCCTGGTGGCGGGGCGAGTACAGAGCCATCAGCAGGCCCGCGCTGATCGCCGCAGTGGCTGGGCTGCTGTACTTCCTCTCACCGATGGATGCCATACCGGACTGGATCCCCGGGCTTGGCTTCATCGACGATCTCGCGGTGCTGGGATGGGTCATGCGCAAATGGTCCGGCGAGCTGCAGGCATTCCGCGATTGGAGAGACAGCCAGCCAGTTGATGTGCAGGCTGACATTGATCGTCCCCCTTCGGTAGATGAGCCGATGGCGGGCGCCGTTAGCCATGCGCGTAGCGCCAGATTCCGAGACGATACATCAAGGGATTAATCCTTTGGTGCTGTTATGGACGGCCACGCTTTCACTCTTTAGTGCGTGCCCGTAGGCTAAAAAACCGTTCTCAGGCTGTTAAGATCCGCTTTCATTCACGGACAAACGAGCGGGGTAGCGGATGAGTGTTCAGGTCATCATGCGTGACGGTGTGCCAGAGTACGCCGTGCTGCCTTGGGATGAATATCAGGCGCTGCTGAGTGAACGTAATGGGCGCACTGCCCAGGCGTACGCCGAGGCTCCGATTGCTTTACCGAAATTCAGCGAATTGTCGGCGATGCGCGAAGCCAAGGGCATGAGTCAGGAGACGCTGGCGCGTTCCGTAGGCATCAGCCCCGTTTATCTTGGCCTTATCGAAAGCGGCGAGCGTGACCCCGGTGACCCCATACGCCGCTCCCTGGCCCGTGCGATGGAGATCGAAGGATGGGAGCCGGAAGCTTGAAAGACGCCGCGCCGTCGATTCGCATCAGCCGCCCGCACTGGCAGGCGTTGCTGGATGAGTTGACCGCCGCTCGACGGCAGCGTCATCTGGTGACTTATCGTGCGTTGGTCGAGCGCCTCCAGTTACCCACGCCTGCGATGCAGACATTGACGGCTGCGTTGGAGTACTTGGCGACACTGGACGCACGCGCTGGCCGACCGTTGCGCAGCGCACTGGTGATCAGCCAAGGTGCCAGCCGTTTGCCCAGAACGGGTTTCTTCGAATGCGCCGCTCGTCTTGGGCGGTTTGCAGGTCCTACCGATGGCGCAGCTGCTGCTTCCTGGCATGCGGGCGAAGTCGCGCGCGTGTTCGAATTCGACTATCCGGAGGCGCCATAAATGCTGCACAAGGTTCGGGCGCGCGCCGGTTATTTCATCGCACGCAAACTGTTGAGCATGCGGTGGGCTGTCGAGCAGCCTGAGTTGTGGCGCTGGATGGAGGGTCAGTTTTCGCGTATGGCCGCGATAGGTGATCCGAAAGCACAGAGCTTTTACGGGCACATCCTGCTTTTCAGAGGGCAGGGTTATGGTGCAAGACGGGAAGGTATACGTTTGTTGCGCCTGGCCGCCGAAGGAGGCGATGCCAAGGCTGCTTACCAGATGGGCGTGATTGCCCTCAGTGAGGATGCCGAACACGGCCCGGACGGAGCCCAGGCGGCGCATTGGTGGAAGCTCGCCGTCGAAGCCGGCCATCCATTAGCCACGACCCGTCTGGCTCAGTTGTACAAGGCGGGCGGACATGGATTGGCGCCTGATCGGCAAGAGGCTGAACGTTACAGAGCCAGCGCCGCCAAACACGGCCTTTGATCGCCTAACGGCCGCCGTTCCGTATCGATCGTGCACAGGCTGTAACCCGCTACCTGCTTGGCCTGACGCTTGGCTTCGGAGGCCAGGACGGCGAGGGATGCGGCGTCGATTTCGGGGGTTGGCCCGGACTTGAGAAGGACCGCGCCGATCGAAAGAGAGAGCAGGGGATAGCGTTGCTGGCCGCCTTGCCGCCCTTCGGCAATGAAGCAACCCTCGGCCAGATGGTCGTCGCGGTAGAAGGATCGGCAGCGTCGCTCGAATGTGTCGAATAGCCGGCTGATCCTCGCTGACCAGTCTTCGGACCTCATCACCAACATGAAGTCATCCCCACCGATGTGACCCACGAAGTCACGACTCGAATCGATCTGTTCATCCAGGCAGTGAGCAAGACATAGCAAGACCTCGTCACCCTTGGCGTACCCGTACAGGTCGTTGAAGGGTTTGAAATGATCGATATCGACGTAGCAGATCACCGCCTCTCGATGTTGCCGCAGCAGTCGCGTCAGGCATTGCTGAATCGGTACATTACCGGGTAGCAGCGTCAGCGGGTTGGCATGGCGTGCCTGCTGAACCTTCATCTCGGTGATCAGCCTCAGCACATCGATGACCCTGCCAAGGCCGTGATAGCGACCGTTGAGGGTGATGACGAAATCTTCGTCGATGCGCTGTCGTGCTCGGCAGGTCAACAGCCGGCTGACCTGTTGCAGGGACTGGCCAAGCTCTACGGCGAGAAAGTCATCGCTCATCAATCTACTGATGGGTTTGCGCGCCAGCAGGTCGGTTGCAAAGGGCTTGAGCAAGGCGTCAGAGAGCAGGCTTCGATGCACGACACCTACTGGCGTGTCCATCGCGTCGAGGACCGCGACCGAATTCAGATTCGCTTGCAGGCGGAACAGTTCCAGCACGTCCCCTATCGGGCAGGAGATGGTAACCGCGGCTTGTTTCAGTACCAGTGGAGACAGGTCCGGCTGGTTCTCGTCCAGCGTATCATCACGATCCCCTATATTTGGCAGCAGCACCGCTGCATCGATAGCCGGTATCTCTTCCGGTCGGCCCAACAAGTACCCCTGAACCAGATCGACCCCCATGTCCGAAAGTATCCGGAGCTCCTCGCTTAGCTCGATGCCTTCGGCGATCACCTGGGCGCGTGAGGCTCTGGCGATTTTCATGATGGATTCGACAAACTCGCGTTTGACGGCGTCCCGGTGAATGCCATCGATAAAATAACGGTCGATCTTGACGTAATCGGGGCGCAGCTCCGACCACATGCGCAGCCCAGAATAGCCGGCGCCGAGATCATCGAGAGCGATCGAGAAACCCATGTCACGGTAGTGATGCAGTGCGGCATCGAGCAGTTCGAAGTCGTCCGTGGGGGTCTGCTCCGTAAGCTCGATCACGACCCTGTCCGCCGGGATGCGGTATTTCTGTAGCAGCTCCAGGGTTCGGCCCGGTTTGTGGGCCGCCTCCAGCAGTGTTTCCGGCGATACGTTGAGAAACAGCTTGCCTCGTAGATTCTGCTGGCTATAGCGGCGGCAAGCATTTTCCCGGCAGGTCATTTCGAGTTCGTTGAGCCGACCGGCATGTCGTGCGGCCGCGAGCAGATTGATGGGGGAGTGCAGAGCGGTGTTGGATGGGCCGCGAGTCAACGCTTCGTAACCGAGAATATGCCGTTCGGAAAGTGAAACGATAGGCTGGAAAAGGCTGGTGATGTCGCCGTGAGCAAGGATGTTATCCAGCGTGCTCAACTGCTCGGTGACGGTCATGGTGATCTCGTGTTGGCCATAGAAATGCGAAGGGCCGCACAGTGGCGACCCTTCGTATTTCACTACTCGATGATGTCATTTTAATGACATCTTGAGTGGCTATCGCTCTACGGCGGTATTTCTAGCCATTGCGTCCTGCAGCCCCAGATAGTCCAACAGAATTCTGCCGCTTTCCGAAAGGTAGGCATCGTCCTCTGGCTTTACCTTTTTCTCTTCAATGACCGGGATCGTTTCATCTTCCCGTTCGAGTTTGGCCAGCGGCTCCTCGCCCTTGGCCTTGCGCAGCGTATTTTCAAGCGCCAGTTGCCGCTTCTCGATGCCTTCCTGCTGCGCCCGGCGCTTTTCCTCGTTGAGACTGACACTCGTCTCGTGCATGAGCTCCTGTGTGAGCGCGAGGCGATCACGGGTGAAAACGAAATCAGGGTGCTCGGTCGTGCGTGCTTCGTGGCGCGCCTTGAGTTCTGCGAGGAATGGTTTGAACGGATTGATATCGGGATTGATCGCGGCGCGGATGCTGTCCCACGGCAGCGCTTCAGGCAGGGCGCTTTCGCCAATTTCCTTGGTATCGACTTCGGCAGGATAAGAAATGTCGGGGATCACGCCCTGATGCTGGGTGCTCTGGCCGGAGACACGATAGAACTTGGCCAGCGTCAGCTTCAGCTCTCCATGATTGAGAGGCTGGACGGTTTGCACGGTGCCCTTGCCGAAGGTCTGGCCACCGACGATGAGGGCGCGATGATAATCCTGCATGGCGCCAGCGAAAATTTCCGATGCCGACGCTGACAGCCGATTGACCAGCACGGCCAGAGGACCTTTGTAGAACGCGCCTTGCTGCTCGTCGGCAAGCACGTCGACACGGCCATCGCTGTTGCGTACCAGCACCGTCGGGCCCTGATCGATGAACAGGCCAGTCAGCTCCGTCGCCTCCTGGAGCGAACCCCCGCCGTTATTGCGCAGATCGATGACGACGCCATCCACGTTTTCGTTTTTCAGCTCTGTCAGCAGCTTCTTCACGTCGCGGGTGGTGCTCTTGTAGTCCTTGTCTCCGGCGCGCAGGGCCTTGAAATCAAGGTAGAACGCGGGGATCTCAATGATTCCGAGCTTATAGTTGCGGCCGTCCTGCTCGAGATTGAGCACTGATTTCTTCGCTGCCTGCTCTTCGAGTTTCACTGCTTCACGGGTGATGGCGACGATCTTGCTGCTTTGATCGTTTGGTGCGTTGCTCGCCGGGATGACTTCGAGGCGAACGACCGATCCTTTCGGACCACGGATCAGTTTGACCACTTCGTCGAGGCGCCAGCCGATCACGTCGACCATTTCCTCGTCGCCCTGGCCGACACCGACGATCTTGTCGGCAGGGACAATCTGCTTGCTCTTCTCTGCGGGGCCAGCTGGGACCAGGCGCACGACCTTGACGTGCTCGTTGTCGCTCTGCAGCACGGCACCGATGCCTTCCAGGGAAAGGCTCATATTGATGTCGAAGTTTTCTGCATTGTCGGGCGACAGGTACTGAGTGTGAGGATCATAGGACTGGGCAAATGCGTTGATATAGGTCTGGAATACATCCTCGCCACGGGTTTGCTCCAGACGCGCCAGTTGATTCTTGTAGCGTTTGGTCAGCAACTCCTCGATAGCTTTGGGCTCTTTGCCGGCGATCTTCAAACGCAGAACCTCGTCCTTGACGCGTTTGCGCCATAGATCGTCCAGTTCCTTTTCGTCTTTGGGCCAGGCGGCATTTTCACGATCGACTAGTAACTCTTCGTCGAGGGTGAAATCGAAGCTGTCCACGCCTTCGTTCAGAAGGCCCCGCGCGTATTCGAGCCGGCTCTGCAAGCGCTCGAGGTGCACCTTGTAGATCGCGAAGCCGGGCTCAAGATTGCCGTTCTTGAGGAAGTCGTCGAATTGATTGCGCCAGCCCTCGAACTCGGCAAGATCTCCCGCTGTGAAATAACTGCGCGACGGATCGAGCATTGCGATGTAGCTGTCGAAAATCTTTGCCGAGCGGGCGTCGTTGAGCGGCGGTTTGTTGTAATGATGGCGCTTGAGCAGTTCGACCACGTTGAGGCTGGCGATCACCTGATCACGGTCGGGCTGCAGGTAATCCCAGTCGTGCCCGTCGGCTGGCTTGGCCAGGACGGTGTTGGCCTGAAGGCCTAGCAGCAGGGCCAGAAAACCGGCGGTCAATGATCGTTTCATTTCGAAGGGGCGCCGCGAGGCTGGGTAATAACGCATATTAGGCCATCAATCAGGCGTCGAGCGGCATCCGCCCGACGGAATAACAACAGCCCGATGGTACCTGGCGGCTAACACGCCGCGACAGAGATCGCATCAGCCGGCAGGCTAACCCCGGCGCCACGCCATACCGAATCGGCAATTCGTGGTAAGGGATAGCCATATGGTCTGATGCAGCAATTATCAGCGGCCTGCATCGCCGGCAAGTAACGGTGAGCGGGCGCAGGTGTTAAGCACTATGGAGGCAGCATGAAGGCATTGCAAGGCGTCGAGGAGCAGGTCGAGTGGGTGGAGCGCGCCGCTCCGGTGTGCGGCGATGGGCAGGTAAGGATTCGGGTGGCGGCTGCCGGCCTGAATCGGGCCGATCTGTTGCAGCGTGCCGGGCATTATCCTCCGCCACCGGGCGTGACCGATGTACTGGGGCTGGAGTGTGCTGGCGTGATCAGCGAGGTAGGGTCCGGCGTTTCTTATCGTATAGGCGACCGAGTCTGTGCCTTGCTGGCCGGCGGCGGCATGGCGGAGGAAGTGGTGTCGATGCTCGTCACGTGCTTCCGGTGCCGCAAGGCCTTTCGCTGACGGAAGCTGCCGTGATTCCGGAAGTCTACGCTACCGCGTGGCTGAATCTGTTCCGTCTGGGCGCGCTACAGCCTGGCGAGAAAGTCCTGCTTCACGCCGGCGCAAGCGGTGTCGGGTCGGCTGCCATCCAGTTATGCAAGGCGTTCGACAGCCCGTGCTGGGTCAGTGTCGGTTCGGCGGAACGCCTGGCTTACTGCGAATCGTTGGGCGCGAATGGCGGCGTGCTGCGCAATGAGTCGCTGGAAGCGCTTCATGACTTCGGTCCGTTCAACGTCATCCTCGATCCGGTCGGCGCCAAGTATGTGGCGCTCAATACGCAGTTGCTTGCAACGGAAGGGCGCTGGGTGATCATTGGCATGATGGGCGGCCGCAAGGCCGAGATGGATCTGGGCGGCTTGCTGGCCAAGCGCATCCAGCTGATTGGCTCGACGCTGCGCAGTCGTAACGCTGATGACAAGGCCGAGCTGCTCGCGGACATGCGCGACCGGATCTGGCCATTGTTTGCTGATAAACTCTCTCGCCGCGATTGGAACGCAGCTTCCCGATCCGCGATGTGGAAGCTGCCTTCGCTGCGTTGGCTAGCAATCAAGTCTCGGGTAAGGTCGCGCTCGTCATCGACGAGAGCATCGAGTGATCGAATCCAGGCGGGCGCATGCTCGCCTGGATCTTCCGAGTCAGGGCAACTCGGCGTTCGAATAGAAGGCGCTGAGCACCTTGACCAGATGCGCTAGGTCCTGACTGCCGGCCAGTTCGCGGATCGAATGCATGCCGAAGGTGGGTAGGCCGATGTCCACGGTGCGTACGCCCAGCTGGCTGGCCGTGATCGGGCCGATGGTCGAGCCGCAACCCATGTCGCTGCGCGTGACGAAGCTCTGTACCGATACCTCGTTTTCCAGACACAGATGCCGGAAGAAACCGGCAGTTTCGCTGCTGGTGGCGTATCGCTGATTGCTGTTGACCTTGATTACCGGGCCGGCATTGAGTTTCGGCCCGTGATTGCCGTCGTGCTTGTCGATGTAATTGGGATGTACCGCATGGGCATTGTCTGCCGAAATCAGCAGCGAGCGATTGATGCAGCGCTGGAATGCTTCTCCCTCGGGCAGTACACGACGCAGAACCTGCTCCAGAAACGGGCCATCGGCGCCGCACATGGAGGCCGAGCCGACTTCCTCGTGATCGGTGCAAACCAGTACGCAGGTTTCGTCCGGGCCTGCACGCAGCAGGGCTTGCAAACCGGCAAAGCAGGACAGCAGGTTATCCAGCCGCGCACCAGCGATGAACTCGCCGTTCAGGCCGATAACCGCCGCGCCTTGGGTGTCGTAGAAGCTCAGCTCGAAATCCAGCACCACATCGGCGACCAGGCCGTGTTCGCGGCTGAGCTGATCCGCCAGCAAGGCGCGGAAATCCGGGCTGTCTTCGCTGGCGATCTGCGCCAGGATCGGTGGCAGTTCGTTCTGCGGATTGATCGCCCAGCCTTGATTGGCATCCCGGTTGAGGTGAATAGCGAGGCTTGGGATCACGGCGATGGGCAGCCTGAAATCAATCAGCTGGCTTTCGATCTTCCCGTCGCGGCTATAAGTGACACGGCCAGCCAGTGATAGGTCGCGGTCGAACCAGGGCGCCAACAAGGCGCCGCCGTAAACTTCCACACCCAACTGCCAGAAACCCTGACGCTGCAGCTCCGGTTGCGGCTTGACTCGTAAGCAGGGGCTGTCGGTATGAGCACCAACCAAGCGCGCGCCGTATTCGATGGCGGATTTCGTGCCGAGCTGGAAGGCGATGATCGCCGAGTCATTACGGGTGACGTAATAACGGCCGCCTGGCTCGGTATGCCAGGTCTCGCTTTCATCCAGCGCCTTGTAGCCGGCTGCCTGAAGGCTTAACGCAAGGCTGCGGGTAGCGTGAAACGGCGTTGGCGAGGCCTTGAGGTAATCGATCAGGCCTTGGTTGAGTTCTTCGCGCATGGGGGGGCTCCGGACGGCAAGGCTGAAAAGTCTATCCCATTGGTAGGGTGACTGCAGTCTTCGACGCTTTACGGCGGGCGTTTCAACCCTGCCGTGCAATGACCTCAAACATATGCCAGTGTTTGGCCCGTCCTATCGCGGTCTTTCCGTCGTATTCGAATTCGTTGAGTTCCAGCAGCTCCCAGCGTTCGAACCGCCGTCGGAGCTGGCCTTGGCTGTGGATGCTGAGGCCCTTCGCCGCCCAGTCGTCTTGAGGGCCGAAAAAATGCCCGGTGAACAGACCACCTAGCCGTAGCGCCTGGGTGATTCGCATCCAGAGGTCGGCAAATGCTTCTGGTCGGCAGAACGGCAGTGCGAAACTGGCATTTACGAAGTCCACTGCCGGCAACGGAGCGGCGTCCTCGAATGTCCGGCACAGTGCTGTGAGCGCACCGGGCGCATACGCAGCTGCCTGTTCCTGCAGAGCGCTCAATGCTTCTGGGTCCCGGTCGAGCGCGACGACCTTCCAGCCTGCACGAAGCAACGCCAAGCTATCGCGCCCGGCACCGCAGCCTAGATCCAGCGCCAGGCCGGGACTGTGCGACCAAAGTTCGAGCGCTTTAAGCAGGCTCGGGTGAGCCTGGGCGCCACGAGTTGCATCGATGAAGCGAGTCATCAAAATGGCGCAGGACAATCGAAGCGCATCCGCGCGCCACTCTGCGGGTGGGTCAAGGCGAGCATGCTGGCATGCAGGCACAGTCGTTCATGGGCGTTCAACGCCTGTTCGTGAGCATAGAGGCGGTCGCCAAGTAGCGGATGCCCGATGGAAAGCATGTGCACGCGCAGCTGGTGGGAGCGGCCGGTAATAGGGGTCAGTTCGACGCGGCTGTAGTGACCGCAGCGCTCCAGAACGCGCCAGTAGGTCAATGCATGCCTGCCTTGTTCATGATCGACCACGTGCCGGGGCTTGGTTGGCGGGTCGTATCGCAGGGGCAGGTCGATACTGCCGCTGTCCTGTTCCGGTTCGCCCCAGCACAGCGCGGTATAGGCTTTTTCCGTCTCGCGATCGTGGAATTGGCGCGACAACTCGCGGTGACTATCGGCGTCGCGGGCGAGCACGATCAGGCCGGAGGTTTCCCAGTCCAGCCGATGCACGATGCGCGCCTCGGGATAGCCGTTTTCCTGCAGGCGGGTCACCAGGCAGTCACGGTTATCCTCGGCGCGGCCGGGTACCGAGAGCAGCAGGGTGGGTTTATTGATCACCAACAGAGCGGCGTCCTGGTGAACAATCTGGATGTTGCTTAACGGCATCTGCGTTTCCCATAAACGAAGACGGCGACCCGTGGGTCGCCGTCCGTCAGAGGTTACTGAAAATCTATTCTGGAACTCTTTAGCTAGAGCCATGCAAGGCAAAAACAGGCGAGGAAGCGGAGTTTACTGTTGTAAATGAGCATCCGAGCCTGTTTTTAACGCTGCAGGGCCGACGCGCAGCAGATCCAGGCAGATTTTTAACGATCCGGCAGGGTAATGTTCAATTCAAGGATCGAACAGCTGCCCTGATCTTCCAGTGCGACCTGCACCTGATCGCTTTCGATGTTCACATACTTGCGAATCACCTCGACCAGCTCTTTCTGTAGAGCGGGCAGATAGTCCGGTTGCGTACGCTGGCCGCGCTCGTGCGCAACGATGATCTGCAGGCGTTCCTTCGCGATGTTGGCTGGCGTTTCCTTCTTCTTGCGCTCACGAAAGAAGTCGAGAAGGTTCATTCGCGACCTCCGAACAATCGTTGCAGGAAGCCCTGCTTTTTAACGTCTAGGAAGCGATGGTTCACTTCTTTACCCAGCAAACGATCCACTGCGTCGCTGTACGCCTGGCCCGCATCGCTCTGGTCATCGAGGATGACCGGTACGCCCTGGTTGGAAGCCTTGAGTACCGCCTGGGATTCCGGAATGACACCCAGTAGGCGGATCGAGAGAATTTCCTCGACGTCTTCGACACCAAGCATTTCGCCCTTGACCACACGCTCGGGGTTGTAGCGGGTCAGCAGCAGATGCTCCTTGATCGATTCCTCGCCGTTTTCGGCGCGACGGGACTTGCTGGCAAGCAGGCCCAGCATGCGATCAGAGTCACGAACCGAGGAGACTTCCGGGTTGGTTACGACGATGGCCTCGTCGGCGTAATACATTGCCAGGTGAGCACCTTTCTCGATGCCTGCCGGGGAGTCGCAAATGACGAATTCGAAAGTCTTGGCCAGCTCATCGATCACCTTGCCAACGCCTTCGAGCGTCAGGGCGTCCTTGTCACGGGTCTGGCTGGCGGCGAGCACGTAGAGGTTCTCGAGGCGCTTGTCCTTGATCAGGGCCTGGGTGAGGGTGGCGTCGCCTTGAATGACGTTGACGAAGTCATACACCACGCGGCGCTCGCAGCCCATGATCAGGTCCAGATTACGCAGGCCAACGTCGAAGTCGACGATGACGGTCTTGTGGCCGCGCAAGGCGAGACCGGTACCGATGGCGGCGCTGGATGTGGTTTTACCGACGCCACCCTTGCCGGAAGTGACTACGAGGATCTTGGCCAAGGTGATTCACCCTAAATATGAAGTCGGGACCGTAGCCAATTCGGCTCGCGGTACGCCCGTTTTGGTGCTTGAAAATTCGCGGCAGTATCCGTTAAAGGCGGGTGATGTTCAACATGTCGCCGGATAGCTTCATCTGTACGGCTTCGGTCCATAACGGGTCGCGCCGCAGGTCTTCGGCAACCTTGTAATGCCCCGCGATGGAGACCATTTCGGCGGCGAGCTGCTGACAGAAAATGCGTGCGTCGGTATCTCCCTTGATACCTGCCAAGGCACGCCCACGCAATGGACCGTACACATGGATGTTTCCATCGGCGAGAAGTTCCGCGCCCGGGCTGACGGCGGCCAGTACGATCAAGTCGCCACCCTGCGCATAGACCTGCTGGCCGCCGCGGATAGGCGTGGTGACCACGCGGGTGGGGCGATAGATCGGTTCGGCGGGTTTGGTCGGTGCTGCCGATGCCTTGCTGGCGAGGTCCAGCTTGCGTTCCTTGGCACCGGACGGTGGCAGTACGGGAAGGTCGAGCGCCGCGGCCGCCTCGATGACTTGGGGATCGCCGGCACGCAGCGCCAGGGTGCGCAGGCCGTGCTTGCGGCACAGCGCGATGAGTGCCGGAAGGTCGAGATTGCAATCGGCGGGCAGCTTGTCCAGCGCGAGGACCAGCGGGGTGTTGTTGAAGAAATCCGGCGCTTGCTCGACCTTCACGGCCAGCTGTTGATCGAGGCGCTCCAGGTCGTTCTGCGTCAACTCCAGCACGGTTATGGCAAGCATGCTGCCCTTGAGCTGGAACACTGGGGCTTGGTCGGAAAGGTCGGCTTGGCTCATGGTCTGCCTGCTGCGGTAAATGGCGAGGACTTATAGCGGGGGAGGCGTTGAGCTGCAAGCCACAAGCGGCCAGCGGCAAGAAAAATCAACGGCAAGCAGAGCGGCCAACCCGCTGTGGCCAAGCCCCGCTCCGGCAATTTTTGCCGCAAGGGCTTAGAATGCGCGCTTTTACCGGTTCGGGCTTGCCGATGGATCGTCCTCGTTTTCGCGCATCCTTTCTTCATCCGCGTTTCTGGCTGCTGTGGCTGGGACTGGCTTTGCTGTGGTTGGTGGTGCAGCTGCCTTACCGCGTTCTGCTGCTTCTTGGGCGCGGCCTCGGTGCACTGATGTATCGGGTTGCCCGCTCCAGGCGACAAATCGCTCGGCGCAACCTGCAGTTATGTTTCCCCGAGCTGAACGACAAGCAGCGCGAGCGACTGCTACGCGAGAACTTCGCCTCGACCGGTATCGCCTTCTTCGAAATGGCCATGAGCTGGTGGTGGTCCAAGGACCGGCTGCATAAGCTGGCGCATGTCGAGGGTCTCGAGCACCTGCAACAGGCCCAGGCCGAGGGGCAGGGCGTGATTCTGATGGCGCTGCATTTCACTACGCTGGAAATCGGTGCGGCCTTGCTGAGTCAGCGTCACACCATCGATGGCATGTATCGCGAGCACAAGAATGCGGTGTTCGATTTCGTCCAGCGACGCGGGCGGGAGCGGCACAATCTCGACGCTAGCGCCATCGAGCGTGAGGACGTACGCGCGATGCTCAAGGTGCTGCGCGCCGGTCGAGCGATCTGGTACGCGCCGGACCAGGATTATGGGCGCAAGCAGAGTCTTTTCGTCCCTTGGTTTGGTATCAATGCCGCAACCGTGACCGCCACCACCAAGTTCGCCCGCCTGGGCAAGGCACGCGTCGTGCCGTATACGCAGACGCGGCTCGCCGATGGCTCTGGCTACAGATTGGCCATTCACCCACCGCTGCTTGATTTCCCGGGTGAAAGCGAGGAGGCCGATTGCCGGCGCATCAACGAGTGGGTGGAGCACGTGGTGCGGCAGCATCCCGAGCAATATCTGTGGGCCCACCGCCGCTTCAAGACGCGTCCAGAGGGTGAGCCAAGCCTCTATAGAAAGTTGCCGAAGAAACCGATCACTCCGTAAGTACGCCGTCGCGGAAGTCGCGCAGGGCCTGCTCGATTTCCTCGCGACTGTTCATCACGAACGGGCCGTACTGGACGATCGGTTCGCCAATCGGCTGGCCGGCCAATAGCAGCACTCGCGCGCCGGTGCCGGAGTTCAGCTGCAGTTCGCCCTGATCGGAAAGCCTGGCCAGCTGATTCTTGCCGAGGCGCTTTCCGGCAATCTCGATCTCGCCTTCATATACGTACAGGATCAGCCGGTGTCCATCGAGCAGCTGCGGGTTGAGTTGGCTGCCGGCGGGCAGGTGCAGATCGAACAGCTGCGGTTCAGTATCCGGTCGTTGCACGGCGCCTGGCTGATCCACCCCGTCGGCTTGGAACCGTCCGGCGATGACCACCGCTTCGACGCCGCTGGGCAAGGTGACGCGCGGGACTTCTGCTGGCGCGAAGTCCCGATAACCCGGATCGCCCATCTTGCTTTTGGCGGGCAGGTTAAGCCACAGCTGGAAGCCGCGCATGACGCCTTGTTCCTGTTGCGGCATCTCGCTGTGGATCACGCCGCGTGCCGCCGTCATCCATTGCACACCGCCGTTTTCGAGCAGCCCGACATTGCCGAGATGGTCTTCGTGGCGCATGCGGCCCTCGATCATATAGGTCACGGTCTCGAAGCCGCGGTGCGGGTGTGGCGGGAAGCCGGCGATGTACTCGTCAGGGTTGTCGGAGCCGAACTCGTCGAGCATCAGGAATGGATCGAATCGCTCCGCTACGTCACCGCCGAACAAACGGGTCAGACTGACACCGGCGCCATCGGAGGTGGCGCGACCGGTGCTGATTTCAAGAATCTCGCGCATGGGCATGGCATATCTCCAAAGAGGTTTGGATGAAGGCTACCGTGCCCCACGCGATTGATTGATGCGAAGTTTCCACGATTCTTATCTAACGCTTCGATCACTCGCCTATCTGCAATTCCCGCGCTCGGGTGTAAACGTAGCGGACCTTTTCATATTCGAACGGCGAGTTGAGTTGCCCATAGCGCAGGCTGGTGGTGTGGCGGATGTCGATCAGTCGAAGCGCGGTAATGCCGAATTCACCACCGCTGGCTTCGCCATAGTCGAAGTAATCGACTTGCCGCTCGACGCCGAAGTCCACTACCTGTCCAGCGGTATCGCGCAGGTTGGATGGGCCGAGCGCGGGCAGGATCAGATACGGCCCATGCGGGACGCCATAAAAGCCTAGCGTCTGGCCGAAGTCCTCGTTGTAGCGCGGCAGGCCCATGCGGGTAGCAGGGTCCCAAATGCCGCCGACACCAATGATGGTGTTGAACAGCAATCGTGCTGTGGTGCTCATCGCTCGCTGGCCCTTGAGCTGCGCCACGCTGTTGAACAGCGTTGGGATCTCGCCGAGGTTACTGAAAAAGTTGCTCACGCCGGTGCGCACGATCCGAGGCGTGACATAGCGGTAGCCTCGCACCGCCGGAAGCATCACCCACTGATCCAGACGGTAATTGAAGTAATACATGCGCCGGTTCAGCGATTCCCAGGGATCGTGAATATCCAGCGCGTCGAAGGTGGCGCGCTCGAACTCGCGTTGATCCAGGCCAGGATTGAATTTCAGGTTACGCAGCGGATGGGTGAAGCCATCCTCATCGGGGATCGGCGTCTGTGCATGGGCGATGCCGCTGGCCAAGAACAGCAATGCAAACAAATGACATCTAGCCACGGAAGAACTCCAGCATGTCTTGAGCATTGACCCGGTAATCGAGATTGCCGCAATGGCCGCCGCGCGGATACAGCGTCATGCGTTCGCCAAACGTCCGGCGCAGGAAGCCCAGATCGCCAGCACCGAGAATTATGTCGTCAGCGTTGTGCATGACGCCGATCTTCGGGCTGTCGCGCAGATAATCTTCCAGCGCATACAGGCTGACCTGTTGCACCAGTTGCGTCAGGCTTCCGCCATCTTGCTGGGCCCGCCACATGGGGATGAGTTGTTCGGTCATGTAGCAATCGAAGTCGCAGAGCAGGGCGCGGCGGAAGAAGGGCTCGAGGCTGGTGCCTTCGTCGATCGGGTAGCCGGGCGGGACGATTAATCCTCGGCGGTTGATCAGGTCGGATGTGAAGACGATATCGGCAGCCGAGAAACGGAACGCCGAGCCGACCAGCATCGCCATTTGCTCGTCGGTCAGCCGCAGGGATGACTGCTGAAAGTCGAACAGCAAAGCCTCGTCGAGGTTAATCGCGCCTTTTTGCCGATAGTAGCGGGCGAGCTTTTCCAGAATGACTTGGTAAAACGTGGTGGTGCTGTCGATCGCTTCAACCTGGGTTTGCACCAGCTTGTCCAGATTGTTGATCGAGGTGTAGAGATTGACCGGCGGGTTGAGCATCAGCACCCGCTTGAAGTTGAAGCTCTGCCGCGTCTCATCGAGCTTGCTGACAAAGGCCGCGTTGAGCGCGCCGAGGCTGTAGCCGGTGAGATGGAACTCGGTGACCGGCAGGTCGTGCTGTTGCGCACGGACGGCCTGCATGACTCGATACATGTCCTTGGCATCGTCAGGGCTGTAACCCGGGGTGGCGTAACGTGAGGCGGCGGCGATGAAGTCGAAGCTGGTTGGCGAAGACAGCTGCACCACGTGATAGCCGGCCCCGTAGAACAGTCGCTTCAGCGACTCGGCTTTCGCCGCCGCGTAGCTCGCGCCGGTGCCCGAGATGATGAACATCAGTGGGGCAGGCCCAGGTTGCCGTGCCAAGCGGTAGGTCAGCCGTGTCACTGCCCAGAAATTTTCCGGAAGGATGAATTCCCGTTCGGGACGCAGACGCAGGCGATAGTCAGCCTGATCGATGTCGTCATCGCTGGGCACTTCGGCGCGCAGCGCCACGGGGGTCGTGGCGATGGTCGCTTCGAAGGGGTTGCTCAAGGGGTAGCCATACGCCTCGACGCTGATATCCGCGGCCTGGACAGGCGCGACGGCCAACGTAAGCACCGCGATCAAGCACAGCAGCAATCGCATGTAGGGAGCTCTCCTTAGCGGGCTTGGATGGCCGGCAAACTTCAGCATTGGGGGATCGGTCTTCGAGGTTGCCAGATTAAGCCGCAGGCGCATGCTGCCGTCATCTCTCCCGACAATGGGACGCCGCGAAAGACATGGCGCGTTAGCCATTGACCACAAGCAAGCCGGCTGGTTGCAGGCTTCGTTGCTGCGTATGGAGAGCTTATGGGAGAGGCGAGCCGATGCAAACGGCTCGGCTCGGCTCGGGCGAGTGGCTAGTGCATCCGTCAGGCCTGATGATGCAACCAGGCGTGAGCGGGGATCGGCTCACGAGGCGTCTGGCGCTTTTCCAGACGCTGCCAGATTTTCTCGTGGAAGTAGAAGCCGACCGAGTTGCAGATGGGTTCGATGGCTGCCACCAGGCCGCCTGCGGCGAGACTACCGGTCAAGGCATAGGTCACCGCGAAGGCAATACAGAAGTGCATCAGGGTGAAGGTTACGGTCTTGGTCATGGTAGATCTCCAAATGCAGTCGAGAATGATTCTCCGTTGATTGAAGTCTCGCTTCGCCACGCTGGTTTTGAAAATCGTCGTGCTTGATAAGCCACATAGATCGGCTCTATGCGTATCGAAGGGCTTGCCGCAAGCCGTCTATTCCGGCCGTTTCAGAAAATAAAAACCAGACTATGGTCTGGTGGTGTTCGGTCTGTCGGGCTCTAAAGTAGCCGCCCCGCCTCATCAGTGGCGGTGATCGTGTGGAGACAGTCAATGAACAACGAAAATATCTACCGGCAGATTTATGCCAATCCGCGTTTCCAGGAACTGGTCGCAAAGCGCGGCCGCTTCGCCTGGCTGCTATCGGCCGTCATGCTGGGCGCATATCTCGCCTTCATCCTGCTGATCGCCTTCGAGCCAGCGATCCTCGGCGTGCCGCTTGCCGCCGATACTGTCACCACCTGGGGTATTCCGGTGGGCGTCGGTGTGATCTTCATGGCGTTCATCCTCACTGGCGTTTATGTCCAGCGTGCCAATGGCGAATTCGATCGCATCAACCAGGAAATCCTCAACGAGGCTCAGCAAAAATGATTGTGCGTCCATTGCTGGCAGCCGCTCTGCTGCTCGCCTCGCCCTTACTGATGGCCGACGCCCTGACCGGCGAAGTGCAGAAGCAGGGCGTCAACTACACAGCGATTGCCATGTTCGTTGCGTTCATCGCGTTCACCATGGGTATCACCAAGTGGGCCGCCAAACGCAACACATCCACCTCCGATTACTACACCGCCGGCGGTAGCATCACCGGTTTTCAGAACGGTCTGGCGATTGCCGGTGACTTCATGTCGGCGGCGTCTTTTCTGGGCATATCTGCGCTGGTTTACACCAGTGGCTACGATGGTTTGATCTATTCCATCGGCTTTCTAGTCGGCTGGCCGATCATCCTGTTCCTGATGGCCGAACGCCTGCGCAACCTGGGCAAATTCACCTTTTCCGATGTGGCGTCCTACCGTCTCGGCCAGACCCAGATCCGCATCCTGTCTGCATTCGGCTCGCTGATCGTGGTGGCCTTCTACCTGATCGCGCAGATGGTCGGCGCCGGCAAGCTAATCCAGCTGTTGTTCGGCCTCGACTATTACGTCGCGGTTGTTCTGGTAGGCGTGCTGATGGTCATGTATGTGCTGTTCGGCGGCATGCTGGCGACTACCTGGGTGCAGATCATCAAGGCGGTGCTGCTGCTGTCCGGTGCCAGCTTCATGGCGATCATGGTGATGAAGGCGGTCAACTTCGACTTCGGCAGCCTGTTCGCCGAGGCCGTGAGCATCCATGAGAAGGGCGCTGCGATCATGAGCCCGGGTGGTTTGGTTTCCGATCCGATCTCCGCGATCTCGCTGGGTCTGGCATTGATGTTCGGCACGGCGGGTCTGCCGCACATCCTGATGCGCTTCTTCACCGTCGCTGACGCCAAGGAAGCGCGCAAGAGCGTGTTCTACGCCACCGGCTTCATTGGTTACTTCTACATCCTGACCTTCATCATCGGCTTCGGCGCGATCCTGCTGGTCAGCACCAACCCGGAATTCAAGGACGCAGCGGGCGCCATCGTCGGCGGCACCAATATGGTCGCTATCCACCTGGCCAATGCCGTTGGCGGCAACCTGTTCCTCGGCTTCATCTCCGCGGTGGCCTTCGCGACCATCCTCGCGGTGGTGGCCGGTCTCACCCTGGCGGGCGCCTCGGCGGTTTCTCATGACCTTTATGCTTGCGTGATCAAGAAGGGCAAGGCCAAGGAAGAGGACGAGATGCGCGTCACCAAGATCACCACGCTGAGCCTGGGTGTCGTCGCGATCCTGCTCGGCATCATCTTCGAGAAGCAGAACATTGCGTTCATGGTGGGCCTGGCGTTTTCCATCGCAGCCAGCTGCAACTTCCCGGTGTTGTTCCTTTCCATGTACTGGAAGGGCCTGAGCACTCGCGGAGCGCTGATCGGTGGTTCGTTGGGCCTGGCGACAGCGCTGATCCTGACCATCATCAGCCCGACCGTATGGGTCGATGTATTCGGCTATGCCGAGGCCATCTTCCCCTACAAGTACCCGGCGCTGTTCTCGATGATCGTCGCGTTCGTGGGGATCTGGTTCTTCTCGGTCACCGACAAGTCCAAGGCGGCGGGTCTCGAGCGCGAGCGTTTCTTCTCGCAGTTCGTGCGGTCGCAGACCGGTCTGGGTTCCAGTGGCGCAGTCGCTCACTGACAACTGATCGAGCATCGAACGAAGGGCAGCCCAAGGGCTGCCCTTCGTCGTTTCGGTACGGGCAAAGGTGCTCTGGCTGGATATCGGCGGCGTCAATCGGACTCGGAACATGCCCGTCATTCAGCATTTCGATAGAGGCCGGAGCGCGCCTCGGCTTTCGCTAGACTCGTTGCAACTCAACGAACAAGAAGGCAACAACGATGCAAAACCGCATGATGGTCACGGGTGCCGGTTCCGGCCTGGGTCGTGAAATCGCCCTGCGCTGGGCGCGTGAGGGCTGGCAGCTGGCGCTCTCGGATGTCAATGAGGCCGGTCTGGCAGAGACCTTGAAAATGGTGCGCGAAGCGGGAGGCGACGGTTTTACCCAACGCTGCGACGTGCGCGACTACAGCCAGCTGACCGCACTGGCGCAGGCTTGCGAGAGCAAGCTCGGCGGTATCGACGTGGTGGTCAACAACGCCGGTGTTGCGTCCGGCGGCTTCTTCGAGGAGTTGTCGCTGGAGGATTGGGACTGGCAGATCGCGATCAACCTGATGGGCGTGGTCAAGGGCTGCAAGGCGTTCCTGCCTCTGGTGCAGAAGAGCCGCGGCAAGATCATCAACATCGCCTCCATGGCCGCGCTGATGCAGGCGCCGGGCATGAGTAACTACAACGTGGCCAAGGCCGGCGTGGTGGCGCTGTCGGAAAGCCTGCTGGTCGAACTGAAGCAGCAGGAAGTGGGCGTCCATGTGGTCTGTCCGTCGTTCTTTCAGACCAATCTGATGGATTCCTACCGGGGGCCGACACCGAACATGAAGGCGCAGATCAGCAAGCTGCTCGAAGCATCGCCGATCACCGCCGCGGATATCGCCGACTATATGTATCGGCAGGTCGCAGAAGGCGTGTTCATGATTCTGCCGCACGACGAAGGGCGTATGGCCTGGAAGATCAAGCAGCAGAACCCGCAAGCCATCTACGATGAGATGGCTGCGCTGGCGGAGAAGAAGCGTAACAAGAGCAGAACCTGACCAACCGGTCCGTTTTGCTTGCTGTGATCTGGGGTCGAGAGTAGGGTTGCCGGTCCGATCCCAGTCCGACCCATGGATTCACTGTGAAAAACCCATCCCGCTGGCTTCTCATGCTGGCCCTGGTGCTTGCCGCCATCAATCTTCGCCCCGGAATTACATCCTTCGCTCCCTTGATCGAACGCATCGCCGAAGAGCTGAACCTCAGCCGCGGTCTGATCAGCCTGACCACGGCTTTGCCGGTTCTCTTGATGGGGCTGCTGGCTCCCCTCGCGCCGCGTCTGGCCATGCGTTTCGGGCTGGAGCGGACCATTGCCCTGTGTCTGGGCGTCATCGGTTTGGCGTTGGTGCTGCGTCTGTTCGGCGAAAGTGCCGCAGTATTGATCGGCACGGCGGCGATGGTCGGTGCCGGCATCGCGGTTGCAGGGCCGCTGCTGTCGGGGTTCATCAAGCGTCATTTTCTCGATCGCATGGGCAAAACCGCGGCCTTCTATTCGCTGAGCATGGCCGTGGGCGGCACCATTGGCGTTGTGCTGACGGCGCCTGCGACGCAATTGTTGGACCAGCGCTGGACTTTGGGTCTGTCGCTCTGGGCCATTCCGGCCGTGTTGGCGCTGGCGCTGTGGTGGCGGTTACCGAGCCAGCCGGAAGCGGCCGTCGAGCGCCAGGCCGGATTGCCGTGGAGCGAGTCGCGTGCCTGGTTGGTAAGTATCTTTTTCGCGCTACAGGCGGGGCTGTTCTACGCCCTGGCCACCTGGTTGGTGGCGCGCTATCACGAAGCCGGTTTCAGCGTGCTGCAGAGCAACGCGTTCTTCAGCGGTTTCATGCTGATTGGCTTGCCCAGCTCGTTCGCCATGCCCTGGCTGGCGCAGCGCTTCGGCAATCGGCACCTGCTGATGTCGGGCTGTGGCTTGCTGGCGACAATCTGTCTGTTGATCATCGCCTGGGTTCCGCAGGTCCAGCCGCTGGTGGTCTGCATGCTATTGGGTGTGGCGTTGAACGGCACCTTTTCCATGTCGCTGATACTGCCGATGTATGAGGCCAGCACGCCGCTGGCGGTGAGCCGATTGACCGCCATGATGCTCTGTACCGGTTATTGTCTGGCCTGCTTCACGCCCGTGCTGACCGGACTGGGGCGTGACGTCGCTGGCGACTACCGCTGGCCGTTCCTGGTGCTGGCGGGCATGTCTGCCGTGATGTGCGTCCTTGCCTTGCGTCTGGCTCCACGGCGCGATCTGGCTGCCGCGACTGCCACCTGACGAGGCGATTGGCGTCGCGAGCTGTGGCCTGTGTCACCCCTACGCCAGGTGGTGATACCGGGTGCTGGAACACAGCGCGTAATTGATTGAACATGTCGGGCTTTCGTCTGGAGCGTCCCTGTGGAGCCGGAATCCATCGTCTACGGCAGTATCCGCGACTGGCCATCGGCAGACACCGAGCAGTGTCGGATGCGTCGCGCTGTTAACCGCCGTGCGCTGGACAGTCTGCCGCAAGGCGAGGGCTGGCCCTTCATCGGGCGGGAAATGTTTTCCTGCTGCGCGGAGGAGGGCGTCTATCAGACCCAGGTCATCCACTTCGGCGCCAGCTATCGCGCGGTCGAGTACGAGTGGGCGTTATGGGTACGCAACTTCGAGGCGCTGCTCAGCGAGCTCTACTGGACCAGCGCGGTGGTCCATCTGGAAACCGAACTCAACGGCACGCACACTTTTCGCTGGGAAACCGAAAGCGGCACGCACAGCCCTCATCAGCGCGATCTGCGGATGCGTTGCGCCTGGGAGCGTGACGGCGGCGTGCTGGGCTGAGCGTCAGTCCTCCAGCCACTCCTTCGGCACGTCGCTTCTGAGCGCCAGCTGACACTGTTGGTGATCCGCATCGAACACGATCACCGCCGTACCCTTGCTCAACGCCCGGCGTACCCGTTCGACACGGGTCTGCAGCGGCGTCTCGTCGCCATTGTCGGTGCCATCGCGGGTCACGAAGTCCTCGATGAGGCGGGTCAGGGTGTCGGGTTCGAGTTGGTCGTAAGGAATGAGCATGGAGTCGGATCAGGTTGGATGGTCGGGTTCGGTGATCGGCTCATTGAGAAAGCGATCCAGGCAAGCATACAGCTGCTCACTCTCCAGCGGCTTACCAATGAAGCCGTTCATCCCCGCATCGCGGCCTTGCTGGCGATGATCGTCGAGGACATGAGCGGTAAGCGCGATGATCGGCACTTCGTCCAAGCCCTGTTCAGCCTCGATGCGGCGGATCTGCCGGCTCGCCTCGAAGCCGTCCAGTTCCGGCATCTCGCAGTCCATCAGGATCAATTGAATGGCGGAAGGGTTCTCGCTGTAGGTCGTTACAGCGAGGCGTCCGTTCTCGACGATCAGCACTTCGTAACCGCGTTTGCGCAGTAGACCTGACACCACCATCTGGCTGACCGGATTGTCTTCGGCAATGAGGACACGCGAGCACGACTTCGTCTCGTTTACGTGGGGGGCGACCGCCTCGATTGCAGGGTTCGTTGGCTGGTAGAGCCGATGCAGCGCCTCGCGTAGCGGGCCGAGCGGGAGCGGCAATGACAGATTGACCAGCCGGAGCGCTGGCGCCAGAACCGGATACTCACTCTGTGGTGGGTACAGAAACATGACCCGCTGGTTCGGCTCGAGCTGGTTGCTCAGTGTCGCCAGCCAATCGCGCGGCTTGCCGGGCCATGGCGCTATCACGACCACCAACGGTGCGACGGCATGGTCGTCGAGGTAGTGGGACAGCCGTTGTGGCTCTTCGCAGCGCAGTACACGCATGCCCCAGCGCACGAGCAAATTGCTCATGGCATCGAGCCCATGGGCGTCCTGGGACGCGATCACCGCGGTTCGGCCTTCGAGCAGGGCGGTGAGCGGATCATGGTTGTCGCCGGCATCGCACAGTGCGATGTCGAAGCTGAAGCGGCTGCCCTGGCCAGGTGCGCTCTGCACGTCGATCTGGCCGCCCATCATTTCCACCAGCTCCTTGCTGATTACCAGTCCCAGGCCGCTTCCGCCGTAGCGCCGGGTAGTGCTCGAATCGGCCTGGGCGAAAGAGACGAACAGTTGCGAGAGCTCCTCGGCGCGCATGCCGATGCCGCTATCGGTCACGGAAAACACCAGCCGTCGTGCATCGGCCGGGCCTTGAGCCTCCACCTCGATCATGACGCAGCCGCGCTCGGTGAATTTCAATGCGTTGTTGAGCAGGTTCATCAATACCTGCTTGAGCCGGGTCGGATCACCTCGTACTCGCCTGGGCACGCCGGCGGCGAGGCCAACGTGCAACTGGAGTTGTTTGTCCAGTGCTTGGGCCGTGAACAGGCTGATGGTTTCTGATATCAGCGCTTCGAGATCGTATTCGATGTCTTCGAGGACCAGCTTGCCAGCGCCGATCCGTGCATAGTCCAGGATGTCGTTGATCACTGACATCAACGAGGAACTGGAACTGGCGATGGTGTCGAGATAGAAGCGCTGTTTACGATCCAGCGAGGTCCCGCGCAGCAGTTGCAGCATGCCGAGCACGCCGTTGAGTGGGGTCCGGATTTCATGACTCATCTTCGCTAGAAAACGGCTTTTCGCTTGATTCTCGCTTTCGGCCCGCGCGGCGGCCTGGCGTGACCGGAAGCCTTCTTCCTTGAGTAGATTGATCCGGTCGGCCAGGCCGATGGACAACGTGATCAGCTCGAAGGCTATGCCGACCTTGACCACCGAGGAGCCGTACAAACCGAACAGGTTGAAGCCCAGGGACCCGGCGGTGACGATCGCGAAGGTCGCCAGTAACACGCCCCAGGCCAGGGTGTAATAGAGACCATAGCGAACACCGCGGCGCCAGACGAACGCTCCGGTCAGCAACAGGCCGATTGAGGAGCCGATCACCATGACGCTGGACAGGATGCTCCAGGTTCGCATGTCGAGCACCAACCCGGACAGGAGCGCCCCAAGTGACGCCACGAGCGCCACACGTAGCGTGAGATCGAGCCTGGGAAAGTACTCGCGGGTATGCAGAAAGTGACGGCTGAACTGGATCGAGACCAGGCAGTGGCTGAGCATCAGCGCATAGATGCCCTGGGTGACGAAGCCGCCATCACCGCTCAGCCATTTGACCAGCATGCCGTCGAAGCTGAGCGTGAACAGTCCGACGTTGAGGTTGTAGACCAGATACCAGAAATAGGCCGGCTCGCGAAGCGACAGAAACAGGAAGAGGTTGTAGCAGAACATCGCGAAAAGCACGCCGTAGAAGGCTCCGGCGAGGCCCATTGTCTCTTCGGCCGCGGCTGCGTTCGCCGCATAGCTGCTGAAGTAAAGGGGGACATACAGCGTGCTGGTGCTCTGCACGCGCAGCAGCAGCGTCGATGTGCCGGGCTGCAGATCGACCGGGAACAAGAAATTGCTGACCTTGACCGCTCGCTCGCTGAAAGGGTGACTGTCACCGGATTGCTGTCGGCTTATGCTGCCATCGGGATGCCGCAGATACAGTTCAATGTGGTCGAGTAACGGGTAGTTGATTTCGAAGAAGCCGCCGATGGGCTCGCTCAGCTGATTGTCGAGCTCCACTCGAAACCACCATACGGCGCTGTTCTTGCCCTTGTTGGGGTGAATGCCGGTGACCGGTTCGAAGGTATTGTCCGCCAGCTCGAATACTTCGGCGACGTCCAGCTCGGCGGCCGGATCGCGCAAGAAATAGGTCCAGTTGCCAAGCGGTTGGCGGAAATCGTCCGAGTCCACTGGGACGGGGGCGGAAGCCCAGACCTGGGCAGACAGGCAGAACAGGAAGATGGCCAGGTAAAGACGCGGCAGCATGTAGGGACCCGGAGTGGTGCAAGTCGCAGCGGATCAAGCGAAGCAGTCCAATCGCGAACAGTGCGCGGTTTATACGCATATGGCAAAACCAGCATTGTCCGGCTGGTTTGCAGATCCATGAATATCAGTGGCTTGCGACTTTGCCCTTATCGCCGATTCATCGCAATTGGCAAACGCCTCAACTTGGCGGCACATCATGAAACCTGGACGTCAATCGTCGGTTCGCTTGTCGAGAATCGAGTCGACTGGCGGTACTCGCGTGTCATTTTCCATCTGGGTCTCGTGTTCGAGCTGATGACTGAAGCTTTCCAGGGTCCCTTGGCCGCTGTGAGCATCGCTGGCGAATACAGGCGGACTGAGCAGGTAACTGCATACCAGGCGGCTCATTGCGGCGAGGCTGTCGATATGGGTTCGCTCGTAGCCATGGGTCGCATCGCAGCCAAAGGCGAGCAGGGCGGTGCGGATGTCGTGTCCGGCAGCCACTGCGGATTGTGCGTCGCTGTGGTAGTAGCGGAACAGATCGCGCCGCACCGGTATGTCGTGGCCTTCGGCCAACCTGATCAGGTGCCGGGACAGATGGAAGTCGTAAGGCCCGCCAGAGTCCTGCATTGCGACCGTGACGGCATGCTCGCTGGACTCCTGGCCCTTGGCCGTCGGCGCGATGTCGATCCCGACGAATTCGCTGACATCCCACGGCAGCGCACCTGCCGCGCCGGAGCCGGTCTCTTCGGTGATGGTAAACAGCGGATGGCAGTCGATCGGCAACTCCTGGCCGCTTTCGACCAGCGCCTTCAACGCCGTCAGCAGAGCAGCAACGCCAGCTTTGTCATCCAGATGCCGTGCGCTGATATAGCCGCTGTCGGTGAACTCCGGCATCGGATCGAACGCGACCACGTCGCCGACGCGAATGCCCAGCGCAACGGTATCGGCGCGGCTGCGGGTCACGGCGTCCAGGCGCAGCTCGACATGGTCCCAACTGATCGGCATCTCATCCACTGCGGTATTGAAGGCATGCCCGGAGGCGAGCAACGGCAAAACGCTGCCGCGGATCACGCCTTCATCGGTGAACACGCTGACGCGGCTGCCTTCGGCAAAACGGCTCGACCAGCAGCCGACCGGTGACAGACCCAGCCGGCCCGTTTCATGAATTTCGCGAACGCTGGCGCCGATGGTGTCGAGGTGCGCCGCGATGGCGCGGTCCGGACTGTCCTGGCGACCCTTGAGCGTCGCGCGGATAGTGCCGCGACGGGTCAGCTCGAATGGGATTTTCAGCTCCTGCAAACGCTCGGCGACGTAGCGCACGATGGTGTCGGTGAAACCGGTGGGGCTGGGGATGGCCAGCGTTTCCAGCAGCACGCGCTGCAGGTAATTGAGATCGGGGTCGGGAAGATTTGCAGTCATGGTCATTCCTTGCGGGGCAGAGGCTGCCGCCATGCGGTTGAATGAATGCGGATGTACCACGGGCGGGCATGGCGCCCCAGTCGGGGCGCCGTGACTTGCCGTCAATGAGTGTTATGGCTGAGCGGAAACAGCAGATCGATGAAGCGCTCAGCGGTCGGCTGCGGATGATGATTGGCCAGGCCGACGCGCTCGTTGGCTTCGATGAAGACATACTCCGGCTGGTCTACCGCCGGTACCAGCAGATCAAGTCCGACCACCGGAATATCCAGCGCTCGTGACGCGCGAACGGCCGCGTCGATCAATTCGGGATGCAACTGATCGGTGACGTCGTCGAGGGTGCCGCCGGTATGTAGATTAGCGGTGCGCCGGACTGCCAGATGCTGGCCTCGCGGCAGCACGCTGTCGTAGTCGTAACCGGCATCTTCGATGCAACGCTGGGTTTCTTCGTCCATCGGGATGCGGCTTTCACCACCGGTGGCAGCTTGGCGTCGGCGGCTCTGGGTTTCGATCAGCTCGCGAATGGTATGGCTGCCGTCACCAGCGACTTCAGCAGGACGGCGGATAGCGGCGGCTACCACGTCATAGCCGATCACCACGATGCGCAGGTCGTCTCCTTGGTGGTAGCTCTCGAGCAGCACACGCTGATCGAATTGGCGTGCTCGGGCGATGGCTTCCTCGACGTCTTCGATGCGGCGCAGGTCCACCGATACGCCGTGGCCCTGTTCGCCATCGACCGGCTTGACCACCACACTGCCATGTTCCGCGAGAAACGCCGCGTTGCTGTCCTCGTCGCCTGCCAGCTGCTGCGCGGGAAGCTTCAGGCCGGCTCGGGCCAGGGTGCGATGGGTCAGGCACTTGTCCTGGCACAGCGTCATGCTCACGGCCGAGGTCAGGTCGGATAGCGACTCGCGACAGCGCACCTTGCGACCGCCCTGGGTCAGGGTGAATAGGCCGGCTTCGGCATCATCGATGCTGATCTCGATGCCGCGACGCCGGGCCTCGTCGACGATGATTCGGGCGTAGGGGTTCAGCTCCGCTTCTGGGCCAGGGCCGAGAAACAGGGATTGATTGATGGTGTTCTTACGCTTGACGGTGAAGGTCTGCAGATCGCGGAAGCCAAGCTTGGCGTAGAGCGCCTTGGCCTGTTTGTTGTCGTGCAGCACGGACAGATCGAGATAGGCCAGACCGCGCCCCATGTACTGCTCGATCAGATGGCGAACCAGCGCCTCGCCGACACCGGGACGCGTGCAACTCGGCGCCACCGCGAGACACCAGAGACTTGACCCGTTCTCCGGATCGTTGAAGGCTTTGTGATGATTGATGCCCATGACACTGCCGATGATCTGCCCGGAGTCGTCATCCTCGGCCAGCCAGTAGACCGGCCCGCCTTGTTCGCGTGGCGTGCACAGCTCGGGATTGACCGGCAGCATGCCGCGCGACTGATACAGACAGTTGATCGCCTTCCAGTCCGCGTCGCTCTGCGCGCGGCGGATGCCGAAACCGCGAAAGCTGCGGCGGGCCGGGCGGTAATCGGTGAACCAGATGCGCAAGGTATCGGATGGGTCGAGAAACAATTGCTGCGGTGCATAGGCGAGCACCTGGTGGGGCGCGGCGACATAGAGCGCGATATCGCGCTCACCGGCCTGCTCATCCAGCAGGGCTGCGGCCAGATCGGCCGGATCGGAATAGGTGTGGCCAACCAGAATGCGGCCCCAGCCGCAATGCAACGTGACAGGCCCCTGGGGTTCGTCCTGGCCATCTTCGGCAAACCGTGCCTGCAGCCGCTCGTAAGTGGGTGTCTGGCCGCGCAACAATCGCTGTCCGTAAGCTTGAGACTTCTGCATGGTGTTTTCCTTGGGGCTTGTTCAGGGCGCCGCGGGTTGGAGACGGAACATCGAGTTCAGCTACGTACCGGGCGTCGTCACGATCGATCGCTTATAGGCCTTGCTCGCTCAACCATAGGTTGACTGCCGCCAACTGCCACAGTTTCGAACCGCGCAGCGGTGTGAGCTGCCCCTCCGGATCATTGAGCAGCTTCTCTATCATTGCCGGGTTGTATAGGCCGCGATCCTGGCTCGGGTCCGTCAGTAATTCGCCCACCCAGTTCAGGGTGTCGCCCTGCAGGTGCTTGAGCCCAGGTACTGGGAAATAACCTTTGGGTCGATCGATCACGGCTGCGGGGATGACCTTGCGTGCGGCTTCCTTGAGAACGTACTTGCCACCGTCGGGCAGTTTGTACTTCGCTGGGATGCGCGCCGACAGCTCCGCCACGTTGTGGTCGAGGAAGGGCACCCGCGCCTCCAGGCCCCAAGCCATGGTCATGTTGTCGACGCGTTTGACCGGATCGTCCACCAGCATCACGGTGCTGTCGATGCGCAGCGCCTTGTCCACGGCCGCGTCGGCGCCCGGTTGGGCGAAGTGCTGGCGTACGAAGTCGCCGGAGAAATCGCCCTTGGCCCATTGCGCCTGCACAGTGTCGGCATATTCCTCGTAACTGCGGTCGCGGAAGGCGGCGAGATAGGCCGCGACGGGGTCCTCGGCGCCATCGACCTGCGGATACCAGTGATAGCCGGCAAACAGCTCGTCGGCACCCTGGCCGCTCTGCACCACCTTGCAATGCTTGGAAACTTCGCGCGACAGCAAATAGAAAGCAATGCAGTCGTGACTCACCATCGGCTCGCTCATCGCCTGGAAGGCGGCGGGCAGTTGTTCGAGGATTTCCTTTTCCTGGATGCGCAACTGATGGTGGCGGGTCTGGTAATGCTCGGCGATCAGGTCGGAATACTTGAATTCGTCGCCGCGCTCGCCGCCGGCATCTTCGAAACCGATGGAGAAGGTCAGCAGATTGTCCGCCGCACCGGCTTCGCGCAGCAGTCCGACCAGCAGGCTGGAGTCGACGCCGCCGGACAGCAGCACGCCGACGTCCACCGCTGCCCGCTGGCGCAGCGCCACGGATTCACGGAGCGCCGCTAACGTACGGTCCTGCCAGTCTTCGAACGTGTAATTTTGCTCGTCCTCACGAGCGCCGAACTCCAGTTGCCACCAGCGGTGCTGGCTTGCCTTGCCGCTGGCATCGACGCGCATGAAGGTGCCAGGCGGCAGCTTTTCGATGCCGGCGATCAGCGTGTCCGGCGCCGGCACCACGGCGTGAAAACTCATGTAGTGGTTGAGCGCCACCGGGTTCAGCACGCCGGCGATGTCGCCGCCCTTGAGCAGGGCCGGCAGGCTCGATGCGAAGCGCAGTCGATCGCCGGTTTTCGATAGGTACAGGGGCTTGATGCCCAGACGATCACGGGCGATGAACAACTCCTGCCGATCGCGCTGCCAGATGGCGAAGGCGAACATGCCGTTCAGGCGCGGCAGCAAGGCTTCGCCCCAGGCATGGAAGCCCTTGAGCAGCACCTCGGTATCGCCGCCAGAGAAGAAGCTATAACCCAGCGCTTCGAGCTCGGCGCGTAGTTCGGGATAGTTATAGATGGCGCCGTTGAAGACCATTGAAAGGCCCAGCGCGGAATCGATCATCGGCTGGCCAGAGGCCTCGCAGAGATCCATAATTTTCAGCCGCCGATGCCCCATGGCCATCGGTCCGGCGCTATGGAAACCGCTCGCATCGGGACCGCGGGCGGTGAGGTGTTGAGTGATGCGTTCAATCGCCGCCAGGTCAGCGGGTCGATTATCGAAACGAAGTTCTCCAGCTATGCCACACATAAGATCCTTACCGGTTTTGCCGTTGGGGAGTGTGACTAACGCGCGGATTGCGAAGTTCAGGTTTCCGGACCAGCGTGCGCTGCTCTGGCGCGCTGCTTGTCGATGCAATCCGCACCGCGCGGATCGCGTCCTGCGGCGTCAGTCGGGCTTTACACCAAAACAGACATGCGCGCTCAGGTCAAACCAGATCGCTCGTAGGGTGGGCCGGGGCGGCGCTCCGGGTAGGGTGGGCTTCAGTCCGTAGGGTGGGCTTCAGCCCACCAAGCCGCAACGGTCAGACCGACAAAAGACAGCCGGCGTGGTGGGCTAAAGCCCACCCTGCAGGTGATGCCGCAGCCAAATAGGGTGGGCTTCAGCTCACCGCACCAAGGCCTAGATACGAAACCCTTCGACGATATGCTCGGCCAGGGTTTCGCTCACCTGAGACTGGTTGTGCTCGCTGCGTAGCAGCACGATGCTGCTCAGCGGCAATTCCGGCATCCCCTCGGCCTCGCCCAGCTGGCGCATATCCGACGACACCAGGCTTTGCAGCTGCGCGGTCACCGCCAGTCCGGCGTTGACCACCGCCATCAGCGCAGACAGGCTCGGGCTGGTATAGGCGACTCGATAAGGGATATCGAGGCCGTCCAGGGCGTTGCATGCCCAGGCTCGGCAGAAACAGTTGGTGTTGAACATCGCCAGCGGCATTGGCCGTTGCTCGTGGATATTGAAGCCCGGCGCTTCGGCCCAGACGAAGCGCTCACGACGCAGCAACTGGCCGATTTCCGTGCCCGGCTCGCGGGTGACGATGGTCAGGTCCAGATCGCGGCGCTGGAGCAACTGGTAGGACGGCTCGCAGTGCACCTCCACCTGCACCAGGGGATAGGCCTGGGCGAAGCGCGAAAGGATGCCGGGCAAAAACCGCATCACATAATCGTCCGGCGTGCCGATGCGCACCGATCCAACCATGTGTGGCTCGCGCAAAGTAGTCAGCACTTCACCGTGCAGCTTGAGAATCCGCCGCGCATAACCGAGCAGTATCTGACCCTCAGCCGTGAGCCGAACCTGACGACCGTCGCGCTCGAACACGGTCCGCTGCAGCACGTCTTCTTCCAGGCGCTTCATCTGCATACTGATGGCTGATTGCGTGCGATTGACGGCTTCGGCCGCACGCGTGAAACCGCCGTGATCGGCAATGGCAACGAAGCTGCGCAGCAGTTCGGCATCGATACTTGGGTAGTGGGCCATTCATCAATCTCCGAGATGAATGTCATCAGAAACATTCGTTGGATTGATCATAATCCTGGCCGGAAACTGATGCCATCCCACTTGGAGGTGCATCAGATGAAAAGCCATGCTGAGTTTTTGAAGACCTCGTATTTGCCCCGCGGCCGTAGTGCGTCACTTGCCTCGTTGCTGCTCACTTACTGGCAGCGGCTCGGTCGTTGGCACGCCTTGTATCGGCAGCGTCGGCAGCTCGCCGCGCTGAACGACGACATGCTTAAGGATCTCGGACTGAGCCGTGCCGATGTCGAAACCGAAGCGAATCGTCCATTTTGGGACGATCCCCTTCGTCGCGATTGATTCGACGCTTCAGTCCGTTCGCCGAATGAGTTTGCGCAGCAAGAATCGATTCGGATGGCAGGCCTCGGCGATGGCGCGCGGCAGCGGTAGCGGCTCGCCATCGAGCCAGGCGGCCAGCAGTTCGCCGGACAGCGGCGTGGTGATCAGCCCCCGCGAGCCGTGGGCGGTATTGACGTATAGCCCGTCCAGCCAGGGACACGCTGTGTCCGGCACTTGGCGGGCATCCTTGCCCAGCACGGCATAGGCGTTGGCGAATCGTTCGGGATCGGCCAGCGGACCGATGATCGGCATATAGTCCGGGCTGGTGCAGCGAAACGCGACGCGCCCGTGCAATTCATCGATTGGGCGGGTTTCGGCCTCCAGACGCTGATGCAGGTCGGCGGAAATATTCTTGAGCATATCCAGATTGGATCGATGTTCCGCTTCGCTCGGGGCCGGGTCGGTCTCGGCGAAATTGAAACTGGCACCCAGCGTGTGAAGACCGTCGCGTGGCGGGGCGACATAGCCCTGGGCGCAAAGCACGGTACGTAATGCCGCGCTTGGTTCGGTCGCCGGCAACCCAGTGACCTGGCCGCGAATGCGCTTGAGCGGCAGCCAGCCGCTCTGGCTGAATCGCGCGGTGTCGGCCGCACCGGCCAGAATCGCCACGGGCGCCTCGCCCAACAACTCATCGCCATCCCTCGCCTGCCAGTGCCCCTCAACGCGGCGCAGGTCGACAGCTTGTCGATGCCGGATCAGCTCGATGGCGGGATGATCGAGCATCGACCGGCACAGCGCCGGCGGGTGCGCCCAGCCGGCTTCGGGGTAGAACAGGCCGCCATTGTCCAGCGCCACACCGGCCAACTGCTCGGCCTCGGAGCGCTCCAAGGCGCGCAGCAGGCTGGGCGCAAAGACATCGCGCAGCGTGGCTTGGCGCGCGCGTTCCTTGTCGTCGAAGCCGATTTGCAACACGCCGCAATTGTCCCAGTCACGGCCTTTCTGCAGGCTGCCGAACAGGCGGCGGGTATAGCCGAAACCGCTCACCACCAGCTGCGAGAGCGCGGTGCCGTGGGCAGACAACTTCAGGTAGAGCACGCCCTGGGGATTGCCGGATGCTTCCTGAGCGACATCGCCGTGTCGCTCCAATACCGTCACCTGCCAGCCACGGGCTGCCAGGCTCGCCGCAGTCGCGCAACCGGCCAGCCCCGCGCCAATTACCAAGGCCTTGCGCTGCTCCGGTTTGAACGCAGGTCGGGCGTACCAGGGAGTCCCGGCCGGCTGCGGCGTGCCGAGAAAACGGCCCCGTAAGCTTTCCCATTTTTTGCCGAAGCCGGGAATCCGCTCGACCTCGAAGCCTGCGTCCAGCAATGCGCGGCGCACGCTGCCGGCGCTGGTGAACGTCGCCAGGGTCGCGCCGGCCGCCGACAGACGCGCCAGTTGAGTGAACAGTTCGGGTTGCCACATCTCGGGATTCTTGGCTGGGGCGAAACCATCGAGAAACCAGGCATCGACCTGCGCATCCAGGCTGCCGAGGCAATCGAGCGCATCGCCGACCAGCAAGGTTAGCACCACGCGGCCGAAACGAAATTGCTGGAAACCCTGATTGACCGCCACGTATTGATTCAGCAGTTGCCGCGCGAGGGATTGCAGCTCGGGCCAGAGCGCCAATGCGCGCTGCATGTCGTCACGGGTCAGCGGGTGCTTTTCGACGCTGACGAAGTGCAGCTGTGCAGCTGCAGGCGCGGTGCGCTCGAACAACGCCCAGGCGCAGAGGAAATTCAGCCCGGTCCCGAACCCCGTTTCACCGATGACGAACCGCTCCGCGGCACCGAGCGAGGCAAATCGCTCGGCGAGTGCGTTGGGTCGCAAGAAGACGTGAGCAGTCTCATCCATGCCCGAAGCGCGCGAAAAATACACATCGCCGTACTGCCGTGATTGCGGCTGGCCGTTCTCGTCCCAGTCGAGTTCGGCATGCTGGAAACCGGTGGTGGGCTGAGAAGGCATAGGCGATTCCTGGCGCGAAAGGAGGCGATTCTAGCAGCGGTGCGAAACCTGCCGTGGGTGCTGTTTGTCGCATCGACATAGCGCTTATTTATGCGGCCCCGATGCGGTGCACTGCCCGCTGGAGTTGCCGCACTGTCATTTTTCTGGAGAACACGATGTTCGAATCCGCAGAAATCGGCCACACCATCGACAAGGCTACCTATGACGCCGAGGTCCCGGCCCTGCGCCAGGCCTTGCTGGATGCGCAGTACCGGTTACGCGAGCAGGCGCGTTTTCCGTTGCTGATCCTGATCAATGGCATCGAGGGCGCCGGCAAGGGAGAGACCATCAAGCTGCTCAGTGAATGGATGGACCCGCGGCTGATTCGCGTCGACAGCTTCGACGTGCCCACCGATGAAGAACTCTCGCATCCGCCGGCCTGGCGCTATTGGCGACGCCTGCCGCCGAAGGGCCAGACCGGCATCTTCTTCGGCAATTGGTACAGCAAGATGCTTGAGGATCGCGTTCACGGTCGTACTAAAAAGGCCGATTTGGAGTTGACCATCGATCGCGCCCAGCGTCTGGAGCGGATGCTCTGCCTGGAAGGCATGCTGGTGTTCAAGTTCTGGTTCCATCTGTCCAAGAAGCAGATGATGAAGCGGCTGGATTCGCTGAAGGACGATCCGTTGCACAGCTGGCGAATCAGCCCGCTGGATTGGCAACAGTCCAAGACCTACGACCGCTTCGTCAAATACGGCGAATTGATCCTGCGCCGCAGCAGCCGGGACTTCGCACCCTGGTATGTGATCGAGGGCAGCGACGAACGTTATCGCAGCCTGACGGCTGGGCGGTTGCTGCTCGAAGGGCTTAAGGCCGCGTTGGACGCCGCCGAACAGCCGCCCGTGCAGCCGCACGCCGCCCCGGTCGAGCTGCACACCGACCGCATGAGCTTGTTGGCCAGCCTCGATCTCACCCAGACGCTCGAAAAGGACGAGTACAAGCAACAATTAGTTCAAGAGCAGGCGCGACTGTCCCAACTGCTGCGCGACCATCGCCTACGCAAGCGTGGCGTGCTGGCGCTGTTCGAAGGCCACGATGCGGCAGGCAAGGGCAGCGCCATTCGCCGTATCACCGGTGCGCTGGATCCACGCCTGTATCGTACGGTTCAGGTTGCGGCGCCCAGCGAGGACGAGCGTGCTCAACCCTGGCTGTGGCGCTTCTGGCGCAACGTACCGGCGCGCGGCCAGTTCGTGATCTACGATCGCTCCTGGTACGGCCGCGTGTTGGTCGAACGCGTCGAAGGATTCTGCCGCCCGGATGAGTGGCTGCGTGCCTACACCGAGATCAACGATTTTGAGGAGCAGTTGGTGGACGCTGGCGTGGTGGTGGTCAAGTTCTGGCTGTCCATCGACCAGGAAACGCAGCTGGAGCGCTTCAAGGAGCGCGAAAACACCGCGCACAAGCGGTTCAAGATCACCGAGGAAGACTGGCGCAACCGCGACAAATGGGAAGACTACGGGCACGCGGTGGCGGATATGGTCGACCGCACCAGCACCGAGATCGCCCCCTGGACGCTGGTGGAGGCCAACGACAAGCGCTTCGCCAGGGTCAAGGTGCTGCGTACCCTCAACGATGCGCTGGCGGCTGCCATCGGCGAAAAATGACGGAACGATGGTCGACCATATCCCTGCTGAATGGTCGTCGCCATCGGCGAACGGCTGGAACTATGCTCGGCTGATCGTCAACAGGTGGGTCGCGGTGGTCATGACTCGCCACACCATTCGAGGTATGCCATGCGTGAAGTAGTGATCGTAGACAGCGTACGGACCGGCCTGGCCAAGTCCTTCCGTGGCAAGTTCAACATGACCCGGCCGGATGACATGGCGGCCCATTGCGTCAACGCGCTACTGGCGCGCAACGGTCTCGACCCCAAGCTGGTCGAGGACTGTATCGTCGGAGCTGGCTCCAACGAAGGCGCGCAGGGTTACAACATCGGCCGTAACGTCGCGGTGCTGTCGAACCTGGGCACTCAGTGCGCGGGCATGACGCTCAATCGCTTCTGCTCGTCCGGCCTGCAGGCGATCACCATCGCGGCCAACCAAATCGCATCCGGCTGCAGCGACGTGATCGTAGCCGGTGGGGTCGAATCCATCACCCTGACCGCCAAGAGCAAGAACACCGATAACCTCTACAACCCGATCATTCAGGAGCGGGTGCCGGGCATCTATCACACCATGGGCCAGACCGCCGAGCTGGTGGCGCGCCGCTACAACGTGACCCGCGAACAGCAGGACATCTATTCGCTGCAGAGCCAGCAACGCACCGCACGGGCCCAGGCCGAGGGCCTGTTCCAGGACGAAATCGTGCCGATGAATGTCCGTTATTTCACTGAGGACAAGGCTACCGGCGAGCGCACCGAGCACGAAGGTGTGGTGGACCGTGATGACTGCAACCGCCCCGACACCACGCTGGAAAGCCTTTCGGGCCTCAAGCCGGTATTCGCGGAAGACGGCTCGGTCACCGCCGGCAACGCCTCGCAACTGTCCGATGGCGCCTCGATGACGCTGGTGATGAGCCTGGACAAGGCCCTCGAACTGGGCCTCAAGCCACGCGCGTTCTTCCGTGGTTTCACCGTGGCCGGCTGCGAGCCGGAAGAAATGGGCATCGGCCCGGTCTTCTCGGTGCCGCGCCTGCTCAAGGCCAAGGGATTGCAGGTCAGCGACATCGACCTGTGGGAGCTGAACGAGGCCTTCGCGTCGCAGTGTCTGTATTGCCGCGACACGCTGGAAATCGACAACGAGAAATTCAACGTCAACGGCGGCTCGATTTCCATCGGCCACCCGTTCGGCATGACCGGATCGCGTACCGCTGGGCATCTGATTCGTGAGCTGCAGCGGCGCAACCTGCGTTATGGGGTGGTGACCATGTGTGTTGGCGGGGGCATGGGGGCGTCAGGGCTGTTCGAAGCGGTGCGTTGAACGCAGCGGCACGTTTCAAGGGAACGCGCGGCTGCGTATTTGGTGGGCTGAAGCCCACCCTACAAGTGGAGCCCACCCGAAACTGAACCCGTAGGGTGGGCTTCAGTGCCGTAGGGTGGGCTTCAGCCCACCGTCCCACTCAGCTGCGGCTGGATTCCAGCATGGTTTCCGGCCGTACCCACTGATCGAACTCTTCATCGGTGAGATAGCCGAGTTCCAATGCTGCTTCGCGCAACGTGGAGCCCTCGGCGTATGCCTTCTTGGCGATCTCCGCAGCCTTGTCATAACCGATATGCGGATTCAGCGCGGTCACCAGCATCAATCCACGCTCCAGATGCTCGGCCATGCGCGCGGTGTCCGGCTCCATGCCGACGATGCAATGCGTATTGAAGTTGCGACAACCGTCGGCCAGCAGCCGGATCGATTCGAGCAGGTTGTGCACGATCACGGGCTTGAACACGTTGAGCTGAAGATGACCTTGGCTCGCGGCGAAACCGACCGTCACGTCATTGCCCATCACCTGACAGGCCAGCATCGACAACGCCTCGCATTGGGTCGGGTTGACCTTACCTGGCATGATCGAGCTGCCCGGCTCGTTGGCCGGCAGACGCACTTCGGCGAAGCCGCCGCGCGGGCCCGAACCCAGCAGACGCAGGTCGTTGGCGATCTTCATCAGCGCCGTGGCGAGGGTTTTCAGCGCGCCGGAGAGCGCGACCAGCGGCTCATGTCCGGACAGCGCGGCGAATTTGTTCGGTGCGGAAACGAAAGGCAGGCCGGACAACGCGGCCAGCTCGGCGGCAATCGCCTCGGCAAAACCGTGCGGCGCGTTAAGGCCGGTACCCACCGCCGTGCCGCCCTGCGCCAGCTCGAATACTGCGGGCAGCGTGTGACGAATCGACTGCTCGGCGATGTCCAGCTGGGCGACGAAAGCCGACAGTTCCTGGCCGAAGGTCACCGGCGTGGCGTCCATCATGTGCGTGCGCCCGGTCTTGACCAGTTGGCTGTGTCGCGCAGCCTGTTCGGCAATCCCTCCGGACAGCTCGGCGATAGCCGGCAGCAAGTCATGGTGAACTGCACGGGCGACGGCAATGTGCATGGCGGTCGGGAAGCAGTCGTTGGAACTCTGCGCACGGTTTACGTGGTCGTTAGGGTGGACCGGGCTCTTGCCGCCACGCGTGCCGCCGGCCAGCTCATTGGCGCGGCCGGCGATCACCTCGTTGACGTTCATGTTGCTCTGGGTGCCGCTGCCTGTCTGCCAGACGACCAAGGGGAACTGATCGTCGTGCTGGCCGTGCAGAATTTCATCGGCGGCCTGCTCGATCAGACGCGCGATATCCGGTGGCAAGTCGCCGATACGGTCGTTGACCCGGGCGGCGGCTTTCTTGATCAGTGCCAGCGCGTGGCACACGGCAAGCGGCATGCGTTGTTCGCCGATGGCGAAGTTGCTCAGCGAGCGCTGGGTCTGCGCTCCCCAGTACGCCTGTTCCGGGACTTCCACTGGGCCAAGGCTGTCGGTTTCGGTGCGGGTCATGCCGTGCTCCATCGATGAGGTCTTCCTGTTAGGTCGCCCGCCGAGGACACAGGTTCAATCGGCTGGCTCGCTGTTTCTTGAGCGATTGGAACTCCGCGCGCAGAATGAGTCCATTGAGGCTCATCTATCGTTCGCCAAGGAACATCCAATGCACTCTTTTCCTACCACTGGGCTTCGGGCCCTCGGCCTGTGCAGCGCCCTGTCGCTGGCGCTGCTGAGCGGCCAGGCCAACGCCGACAGTGCCAGCCATGCGGCTAAGGCCGAGCGCTTCCTCGAACTGGTCAACGCCGATCGCATTGCGGTGCCGGTCTACGCTCAGGTGCAGCAGATGTTCGCCGAGCGCTTCGCCCAGACCCAGGCTCCCGAGAGCAAACGGGCACTGCTGGAAAGCTACCAATCCAAGGCAGATGCTGCGCTTGAAAAGGCCATCGGCTGGAAGGAGGTCAAGCCCGAACTGGTGGCGTTGTACACCGAGGCCTTCAGCGAAGCCGAACTCACGCAGTTGAACGAATTCTACGAATCCGAGTTAGGCAAGAAGATGCTCACCCAGCTACCGCAGCTCAACGCGCGCTCGGCTCAAGTAACCCAGGCCAAGCTGGAAAGCGCTGTGCCGCAGGTGAATAAATTGCTGGCGGAAATGACAGCCGAACTCGACACCCAGAAGAACCCTTGAGGGAGTGCATCAGGCATGACCAAACTATTTACCATCGAAAACGCATTGCAATCGGCCCTGCAGCCCGTGTATCTGCAGGTGCTGGACGAAAGCCATATGCATAGCCGCGGGCAGGAAACCCACTACAAGGCGGTGATCGTCAGCGAGCAGTTCGCCGGGCTGAATGCGGTCAAGCGCCATCAGAAGGCATACGCCGCGATGGGCGAACTGATGCAGCAAATACACGCCCTCGCGTTGCACACCTATACCCCTGAAGAATGGGCAGAGCAGGGCGCGGCGCCGGCCTCGCCTGTCTGCGCCGGTGGCCATAAGTAGCCATCTGCCTGCCGCTTGAAGCCCATTGCTCGTTTATTGATAGAATGCGCGCCGCGCCGGCTCACGCCGGCGTTGTCGTTTTCGTATTCCCGGTCCGCCCTTTACGAGGGTGACCACTGGAGGAAGTAACCCGCATGACCCAGAACATCGTCGTCGCGGCGCTGTACAAGTTCGTCTCGCTGCCGGACTACGTCGCGTTGCGTGAGCCCCTGCTCGAAACACTCAACGCCAACGGCATCAAGGGCACGCTGCTGCTCGCCGAAGAAGGCATTAACGGCACGGTTTCCGGTAGCCGTGAAGGCATCGACGCGCTACTCGCCTGGTTTGGCACCGATGCGCGCCTGGCCGATATCGATCACAAGGAATCTTATTGCGAGGAGCAGCCGTTCTATCGCACCAAGGTCAAGCTGAAGAAAGAGATCGTCACCCTCGGCGTGCCAGGCGTCGATCCCAACCAGCGCGTCGGCACCTATGTCGAACCGCAGGACTGGAACGCGCTGATCGATGATCCTGAAGTCCTGCTGATCGACACCCGCAACGATTACGAGGTGGCCATCGGCACCTTCGAAGGTGCGATCGATCCGCAGACCAAATCCTTCCGCGAGTTCCCCGACTACATCAAGGCGCACTACGATCCGTCCAAGCACAAGAAGGTCGCGATGTTCTGCACCGGTGGCATCCGCTGCGAGAAGGCGTCGAGCTACATGCTGGGCGAGGGCTTCGAGGAGGTCTATCACCTCAAGGGCGGCATCCTCAAATACCTCGAAGAAGTACCGCAGGACGAGACGCGCTGGCGCGGCGACTGCTTCGTCTTCGACAACCGCGTAACCGTGCGTCACGACCTCAGCGAAGGTGATTTCGACCAGTGCCATGCCTGTCGCACGCCGATCTCGCTGGAGGACCGCCAATCGGAGCACTACGCTCCAGGTATCAGCTGCCCGCATTGCTGGAATACCCTGAGCGAGAAGACTCGCCACAGTGCGCGTGAGCGGCAGAAGCAGATCGAGTTGGCGCTCAAGCGCAACCAGCCGCACCCGATCGGTCACAACTACCGCAAACAGGGTGTGTAGCCAAAGCTGCCTGGATAGATGATGGTGCGCAGTTCGCGCTCCCCGAGAGAACCGGAGCCCAGATGAGCACCCGATTGATCTATGTGATGGACCCGATGTGTTCCTGGTGCTGGGGCTTTGCGCCGGTGGTGCAGGCGCTCATCGAGCAAGCGCAGGCGCGCGGCGTCGGCGCCGAGCTAATCGTCGGCGGCCTGCGTCGGGAGCGCACTGCGATGGATCAGCCGGCTCGCGAGCGCACGGCGTCCTACTGGCACGCGGTCCACGAGGCAAGCGGCCAGCCGTTCAACTTCGAGGCGGGTTTGCCTGACGGGCTGGTGTACGACACGGAGCCGGCCTGTCGCGCGCTGGTTGCGGCGCGCGGTTTCGAGGCTAAAGCTGACTGGAAACTCGCTGGGCTGATCCAGCGAGCGTTTTACGTCGAAGGACGAAACGTTACTTTGCCACCGGAACTCGTCGAACTGGCCGAAGCGGCTGGCATCTCGCGCAGCGAGTTCGCCGACCGCTTCGATTCCCAAGCCGTTCGTGATGCCACTGCCGCCGACTTCGACTGGGCACGCAATCTGGGTATCGCCGGCTTTCCTACCTTGCTTGCCGAGCACGACGGCCAGCTCGCTCTGCTGACCAACGGCTATCAGCTCCTCGCTGCGCTTTCGCCTCTGTTGAATCGCTGGCTGGAACACAATGTCGGTGCCTGATCAGCTCAGCTGGGCGGAGATCCGTCGACTCGCGCTGCGTCATCGCAAGGCGCTGGTCCTCGCTAACCTGGTGGCCGTGCTGGCGACGCTGTGCAGCGTGCCGATCCCGTTGCTGCTGCCGCTGCTGGTCGATGAGGTGCTGCTGGGGCATGGCGACACGGCTTTACAGGTCATGGATCGGGTGCTGCCCGCAGGCTGGGAGACGGCGATCGGCTATATCGGCTTGATGCTCTGCGCAACGCTGCTGCTGCGCGCCTTTGCACTGATCTTCAACGTCTTGCAGGCCCGGCTGTTTGCACGGCTGTCCAAGGATCTGGTCTATCGCATCCGTATCCGCTTGATCGAGCGGCTCAAGCGCATTGCCCTGAGCGAGTACGAAAGCCTCGGCGGCGGCACGGTTGCGGCGCACTTGGTCACCGATCTGGAAACCATCGATAAATTCATCGGCGAGACCCTTAGCCGCCTCCTGGTGGCACTGCTTTCAATCGCCGGCACGGCGGCGATTCTGGTCTGGATGCATTGGCAGTTGGCACTGCTGATCCTGTTGTTCAACCCGCTGGTGATCTACGCGACGGTACAACTGGGCAAGCGCGTCAAGCACCTGAAAAAACTGGAGAACGACAGCACTTCGCTGTTTACCCAGGCGCTGACTGAAACTCTAGATGCGATCCAGGAAGTGCGTGCCGGCAACCGTCAGGGTTTCTTCCTTGGCCGCCTGGGCCTGCGGGCTCGCGAGGTACGTGACTACGCGGTGGCCTCACAGTGGCGAACCGACGCCTCCAACCGTGCCAGCGGTCTGCTGTTCCAGTTCGGCATAGATATCTTCCGCGCCGCGGCGATGCTCACGGTGCTGTTCTCTGACCTGTCGATCGGGCAGATGCTCGCGGTGTTCAGCTACCTGTGGTTCATGATCGGGCCGGTGGAGCAACTGCTGAATCTGCAATACGCCTTCTATGCAGCCGGTGGCGCGCTCAGCCGGATCAACCAGCTGCTGGCGCGTGCCGATGAGCCTCAATATGCCGGCGGGCAGGACCCGTTCGCGGGACGGGAAACGGTGGATATCGAAGTCCGCGGGCTGCGTTTCTCCTATCAGGACGAGCCGGTGCTGGAGGGCCTGGATCTGTCCATCGCGGCGGGCGAAAAGGTTGCGATCGTGGGAGCTAGCGGCGGAGGCAAAAGCACGCTGGTCCAGCTGCTGCTAGGCCTGTATCAGCCGCAGGCGGGGCAGATTCGCTTCGCCGGGGTCGATGTGCAGGACATTGGCCTCGGCACGGTTCGCGACAACGTTGCCGTGGTGCTGCAGCATCCCGCGCTGTTCAACGACACCGTGCGCGCCAATCTGCTGATGGGCCGCGAGCGCGATGATCAGGCCTGCTGGCAGGCGCTGGAGATCGCGCAACTGGCCGAGACCATTCGCCAGTTACCGGCGGGGCTCGACAGTGTTGTCGGTCGGTCCGGGGTGCGCCTGTCGGGTGGCCAGCGGCAGCGGCTGGCGGTGGCGCGAATGGTCTTGGCCGAACCCAAGGTGGTGATTCTCGACGAGGCGACGTCCGCCCTGGACGCCGCTACCGAGTATGCGCTGCATCAAGGGCTGAGCCGTTTCCTTCAGGGCCGCACGACGCTGATCATTGCCCACCGGCTTTCGGCGGTTAAGCAGGCCGATCGGGTACTGGTATTCGATGGCGGGCGTATCGCCGAACAGGGCGACCATCAGCAGCTGATCGCCGACGGAGGGCTCTACGCCAAGCTTTACGGACATTTGCAGCAGCATTGAGTCGCGCTTTCCGTTTCGCTGTGCGTTCTGTTCGATTCTTTGGAATGATCGCTGGCAAATAGCCATTGCAACTTGTTTAAATTGCCCCGTTTTTGCGCTCAACTTTGGCCAGCATCGGCCGACTCCATGACGTGCGCTTATCTTCCAAAGGATTTCTGATGCAGTCTGTCGACATATTCGCCAACCTCTCCGTGGGCAAGAAGCTGTTGCTCGGCTTCGCCATGGTGCTGTTGCTGACCCTGGGAGTCGCCGGGACCGGCTTCTTTGCCGTGGATTCGATCCTGACCCGCTCTTCCCAGACGGATCAGCTGGCGGCCATTAACGCCGCAATTCTCGACGCGCGCGGTCAGGAGCGCGATTACGCCCTGACCCGCAGCGACGCTTCGGCTGCTGCGCTGCGCGATAGCCTGGACCAGCTCAACAGGGACCTGGACGATCTCGCCAAAGTCTCTAGCGCTGAGGAACAGGCGGTGCTGGAGCAGATCCGAAGTGACGCAGCGATCTATGCCCGACAGTTTGCCGACTATGGCGTACTGATTAGCAAAGGCGTGGAGCTGCGCAAGCGCATGGCCGATGCCGCGCAGACCAGCCGTGAAGAATTCGAATACATCGAACTGGACATGTACGACGCGGTTCGCGTCCTGCGACTCGAGGGCGATCACCTCAAGGGCAGTGATCCGTTGACGATAGCCGAGGCGGCATCGGGCCTGACCAAGCGCATCCTCGATCTGCGCACCTTCGAAAACCTGTTCATCAGCGACAGCTCCCAGGAAGCCAAGGACGCCTGGAACGAGGCCTATGGCGATGTCACTACCATTGGCACCAGTCTGAAGACCTGGATCAACGACGAACAGAAAGCCACCATGGACGGCGCGCTAGCCGCGCTTGCCATCTACGAACAAGCCTTCGGCGAGTTTCAGCGTTATCGCTTGGAGCGGGTCGCCCTGGAAGAGGCCATGGTCGGTCAGGCACAGCGGATACTGGATACCGCCAACCAGGCGCTAGCGGCCGCCAACCAGGCGATGCAGAGCCAGCGCAGCAGCGCCTACTGGCTACTCGCGGTCATCACGACCTTGGCTGTCATCATCGGCTTGGGAGCGGCCACGGCGATTTCCCGCATGGTCGTTGTGCCGCTGCGTTATACCGTGCAGCTGGCGCAGCGGGTGGCAGATGGCGACCTCACCCAATCGCAGAAGGTCACTCGTCGTGATGAGCTTGGGCAGTTGCAGCAGGCCATGTTTGGCATGACCGAAAGCCTGCGTACCTTGATCGGTCGCATCGGCGGCGGCGTAGGGCAGATTGCCGCTGCCGCCGAGCAGCTGTCGGCCGTCACCGCGCAAACCAGCGTTGGTGTACAGAAGCAACGTGAGGAGACCGATCAGGTCGCGACCGCTATGCATGAGATGGCCGCAACCGTGCAGGAAGTCGCGCAGAACGCCGAGCAGGCATCTAACGCTGCTCGCCAAGCGGATCAGCAGGCCCGTCAGGGCGACCTGGTTGTCAAGGAAGCCATCGGCCAGATCGACAGCCTATCCGGCGAAGTAGAGCAGTCGGCTCACGCCATCGAAGAGCTGAATACTGAAAGTGGACGCATCGGTAGCGTGCTGGAGGTGATTCGCGCGGTTGCTGAACAGACCAACCTGCTTGCACTCAACGCTGCCATCGAAGCGGCTCGCGCTGGTGAGCAGGGCCGCGGCTTTGCGGTGGTGGCCGATGAAGTGCGCGCGCTGGCGCGCCGCACCCACGATTCCACCGAAGAAATCGAAGGCCTGATCGGCAATCTGCAGCGGGTTGCGCAAAATGCTGTCGAGCAGATGCAGACCAGCCGTGAGCTGACCCAGCGCACGGTTGATCTGGCCAGCGAAGCCGGTACCGCACTCGAACGCATCACCGAGTCGGTATCGACCATCGAGCAGATGAATCAACAGATCGCCGCCGCTGCCGAAGAGCAGAGCGCCGTCGCGGAAAATATCTCCGAGAGCGTGACGCGAGTGCGCGACATCGGTGAGCAGAGCGCCAGCGGCAGCGAGCAGACCGCCGCGTCGAGTGCGGAACTGGCGCGCCTGGGCGTCGAATTGCAGGGGCTGGTGGCGCGTTTCCGCACCTGATCCCGCCCGCTTGCCGCACTGAAGCCCCGGCCCGCCGGGGCTTTGTCGTATCTGGCGCTGAACTCCATTGAGCCTCCACCGCTCTAGAAAGAAACGCGGCCGTCGCCGCACGCTGTGGAGATGCTCGATTGAACACCCCGTCGCTCGTTAACGCCCTTCCCGTTCCGGGAGCGACCCGCCGATGAAAACCACCGCATTCGTTGCAGGCGAATCCCGGCTGAAGCGGGCGATTACCGGGCCGGCGCTGTTCCTGTTCATCCTTGGCGATGTGCTGGGCGCCGGTGTCTATGCATTAGTGGGCAAGATTGCCGGCGAGGCGGGCGGCGCGGTCTGGGTGCCGTTGCTGGTTGCGTTGGGCTTTGCGATGTTGACCGCGGCGTCCTACGCCGAGCTGGTCACCAAATACCCCAAAGCCGGTGGCGCCGCCGTGTTCGCTGAGCGTGCGTTCGGCAAGCCACTGATCTCTTTTCTCGTGGGGTTCTGCATGCTGGCTGCTGGCGTGACCAGCGCGGCCGGGCTGTCGCTGGCGTTTGCCGGCGATTATCTCGGCGCCTTTCTGGACACCCCGGCGGTGCCCACCGCTCTGGTCTTTCTGACGGTCGTCGCATTGCTCAATGCGCGCGGCATCAAGGAATCCCTCGGCGCCAATGCGGTGATGACCGTCATCGAAGTCTCGGGCCTGCTGTTCGTCATCGTGCTGGCTGCGCGCTTTCTTCTTAGCGGACAGGGCGAGCCGGCGCGAGTGATGGAGTTCACGCCAGGCGTGTCGCCGGCTATCGCCGTGCTGGGAGCGGCGCTGATTGCCTTCTATTCCTTCGTCGGCTTCGAGGTTTCGGCCAACGTTGCCGAAGAGGTCAAGGATATCCGGCGCAACTACCCGCGCGCTTTGTTCGGTGCGCTGCTGGTGGCCGGGCTGGTCTATGTGGGCGTCGGCGTCGCGGCAACGGCCATCCTTTCCCCGGCGACGCTGGCCGAATCTTCCGCGCCCTTGTTGGAGGTCGTACGCGCGACCGGCTATGCCATACCGGACTGGCTGTTCGCTGCCGTGGCGCTGGTGGCGGTGGCCAATGGCGCGCTGCTGACCATGATTATGTCCAGCCGCCTGGCCTACGGCATGGCCGATGAGGGACTGTTGCCGTCAGTGTTGACTCGCGTGCTGCCCGAGCGGCGTACGCCCTGGCTGGCGATCATCGTCACCACCTTGCTGGCGATGATTCTGACCGTGACCGGTACGCTGGCGGCGCTCGCCGAAACCGTGGTGCTGTTGCTGCTGTTCGTGTTCATGAGCACCAACGTGGCGGTGTTGGTGCTGCGCAGGGATCACGTAGCCGCGCCGCACTTCCGTACGCCGACGCTACTGCCGATATTGGCAATCGGCTCCTGCCTGGTGCTGCTTTCGCAGCAGGGCGCGGGCACCTGGCTGCGAGCAGGATTGTTGATGGCGCTTGGCGCCTTACTCTATGGTTTTGGCCGTTGGCACAAGAATCGTCGGGCTAGCGCGCGTTGAGATCGGCCGCCCACTCGGCGAGCGGCAGTCCCGGCTCTTGTTGCCAGATGCGCTGCCAGATCTGCTTCAGGCGATCCATATCACCACGCTCGGCTGGCAGCCGCTCGACATGCGTGATCAGCTGCCAGTCATCGCCGTTGCGCTCGGCCAGGGCAAAGCGGAAGGGATGGAAGCCGGTCATGCCGAGCCGCAGATCCGTAACCAGAATCTGGCCATCGATTTCGTCATAGCGCAGCACGCCTCCGGTAAACCACTGCAAGCGGGTGTGTTGCGGCGATTCCGTGAGGTGCGCAGCGAGGCGTTCTCCGCGCTGGATGCGCACCAGTTGCGGTGGCGTCTCGTCGAACCAACTGACCAACGTCTCGTAGTAGACGTCGCCGTCCACCACAATGGCCCGCCACAGGAGGCTGTTGAAGGGCGTGGGCGTGGTGAATATCCGTGCGTTCTCGATGCCGTTGCTGGCCATCGCGGTCTCGACTTGCCGCTCGGCCATCTGCTTGCCCGCCAGGGTGAACCCCAGATACAGCGATGACACGATCAGTGCGAACGCCGGCCCGCGGACACGGCGCCCCTGCAAGCCGAATATGGTTCTGGCAAGCACAGCAAGCAGCAAAGGCACGCTGTACAAAGGGTCGATGATGAAGACGCTGGACCAGGCCGCCGGGGACGGTGTGAGGGGCCAGAACAGTTGAGTACCGTAACTGGTGAACGCATCCAGCAGGACGTGGGTTATCAGCACCAGCCAGAGCGCGAAAAACAGCCGCATGCCGGTGTAATTCGGGTTCGGCCGTATTCGTCGCGCCAGCCAGGTCAGCGCTACGGCAAGCAGGCTGAGCACGAACAGCGAATGACTGAAGCCGCGGTGATAGGTCATGTCGGCGACTGCGTCGCCGTAGTCGATCACGACGTCGAGGTCGGGCAGGGTACCGAGTATCGCGCCGTACAGCAGGGCTTTGCGGCCTTGCCAGCGGCCGAGCACAGATGCCTGAACAGTCGCGCCGAGAAGGGCCTGTGTAATCGAGTCCATGCAGAAATCCATCTATTGCAAGCGGACTACAGTAGCCGAACCGACTCGCCTGTAGCGGCTCGAAATCATATAAAAACGTGTCCACGCCGCCCGGCTCGTGGACAATGCTTTTTCATTTTTGATTCATGAAGGGCCGATGCTCGAGATATCCAATAGCGTGCAGCTACCTGACAGCGAGATCGAGCTGACCGCTATTCGCGCCCAAGGTGCTGGCGGCCAGAACGTCAACAAGGTCTCCAGCGCGCTGCATCTGCGCTTCGATATCAACGCGTCCTCATTGCCAGCGTTCTATAAGGAACGCTTGCTGGCACTGCGTGACAGCCGCATCACCAGCGACGGCGTGATCGTGATCAAGGCCCAGCAATACCGCACTCAGGAGCAGAACCGCGCCGATGCGCTAGAGCGGCTGGCCGAACTGATTCGCAGCGTGGCGAAAGTCGAAAAGACGCGGCGCCCGACACGTCCGACCCTGGGTTCGAAAAAACGCCGCCTCGAGGGTAAGAGCAAACGCGCCGCGATCAAGGCAGGGCGCGGCAAGGTGGATTTCTAGCGGCAATCAGACGCCGTTCAGACGTGTCAGTGCGTGCCCGTGCGCTGCTCAATAATCGTATCGTTGGGCACGCCGTCGTCGGCTTCCGGCTCGGTGGCCGGGGTTTCCGTGCTATCGCCTTCAGGCGTATCGGGCATCAACTCAAGCACCGTATGGCTGGTACGCAGCATCGGCGTGAAGTGGCCATGCGGCTCGGTGACCAGATCGATTACCCGGCGAGAGCGGAAGTAGGAATAGATGGCGAGAAACGCCAGCGTGACGGCGAAGAACACCGGCAGGGCTTTGGGGCCGAGAACGCTCATCAGGCCGCCGGCGACCACCGGACCGAAGGCGGCGCCGAAACCGTTGGCCAACAGCAGGCCGCTGGAGCCGGACAGAATTTCGTCCGGGTGCAACTGGTCGACCATCTGCGCCACTGCGATGGAATAGATCGAGAAGGCCAGACCGCCCCAGAGAAACATCATGCCCAACAACAACGGGCCGGATGTCAGCGGTGTAATCAGGCCGCCAAGGACCGCCGCGATCGCTACGACCCAGAGCATCACCAGGCGACGGTCATGCTTGTCGGAAAATAGCCCGATGGGCCACTGCAGAACGGCGCCGCCGAGAATGGTGATGCTCATCAGCAGACCCACGCCGGACGCATCGAAGCCGCTCTGCGAGGCGTAGACAGGCGCCAGCCCCCAGAAACCGCCGAGAGTCAGGCCCGAAATTCCTGCAGCCATCAAGGGGAGCGGCGCGATGCGAGCCAGTTGCAGCAGGTCGGTCGCCGGCATGTCGGGCTGTGCGGGCTGCGCCTGGCGGGTCAGCGTGATCGGCATCAGCGCGGCGCAGATGAGAATGGCGGCCAGCGCGAACAGGGTGAAATTCATCGGGCTATCGAGGCTCAGCAATTGCTGAGCAGCGGCCAGCGAGCCGAGGTTGACTGCCATGTACAGAGCGAATACCTGGCCACGTTTTTCACCGCTGACCTGGGCGTTGAGCCAACTCTCGATGACCATGTACAGCGTGACCAGCGCCACACCGTAAAGTACGCGCAACATCAGCCACACCCAGGGGTTGACGATCATCACGTGCAGCAACACGGCGATCGCTGCCAGTGCGGCGTAAAAAGCGAAGGTGCGGATATGGCCGACACGTCGGATCAATGATGGAGCGAGCCAGGTGCCGACGAGAAAGCCAGCGAAGTAACCCGACATCAGCAAGCCGATCATCCCGGTGGAGTAACCCTCGGCGATGCCGCGAAGCGTTAGCAGCGTATTCAGCAAGCCGTGGCCGAGCAGTAGTAATGCAACGCCACCCAGCAGTGAACTGATGGGGGCTAATAACGACGTCATGGCGAACAACCTTATGCAAATGGTCTGGGGTGACGAGCCGATCGACTAGAAGCGGCTAACCGTTAAAGCATCCAGAACGGGTGACAACCTGCCTCACCGTTGCGTTCAGCGTATGCGGTTTGGGCAGCAGTTTGCGTTGAGGATTCAAAACGACCGGCAATCTCCAGTGGAGCGTGCCAGCGCGGCTCGCTGCCTTAACGTGCCGACTCCAGGACCAAATAAGCCGTCACGGCTGAGCGGCTCTGTCCATATAAGCGTTCAGCTTGGCTCAAGCTTTCCGTTTTGTCCCGGTAGGAGCGTTGCGATCAGGGCGCGAACGCTACCCGGCAACGCCTCCAGATCGCGCACCAGAATGCTGCGTTCGCGCACCGCCCAGGGCTCGTCCAGCTCCACCGTCGCCAGCTGCATCGTGCGGCTATGCCTGATCGCGGCGGACTCGGGAATGATGCCGATGCCGACGCCGGCCTCGATCATCCGGCACACCGCCTCGAAGCTGGACAACTGAATGCGCAGCGACAGGTTGCCACCGAGCTTTTCTACCTGGTTGCGCAGAAAAGTCAGCAGGGTGCTGCCCTCGTGTAGGCCGATGTGCTGGTAGGCCAGCGTCTGGCGCAGGCTGACGCGCTTTTCGGTCGCCAGCGGATGGCCGACTGGCACTGCCAGCAGTAGGCGATCGGTGCTGAAGTGCAGCACCTGCAGGCCTTGTGCCCGTACCGGGCCGGCGATGATGCCCATGTCCGTGCTGCCATCGAGCACGCCGCGGACGATGTCACGACTGAGGCGTTCCTGCAGATCGACGGTAACGCCGGGGCGCTGGGCCAGGAAGCCCGCCAGCACCTCGGGCAGGAACTCGGTTACCGCCGTGGTGTTGGCGAAGATGCGGATGTGCCCGGCATTGTCCGCGCCGTATTCGGTGAATTCGCTTTTCAGGTAATCGACCTGGCGCATGATCAGCCGCGCGTGCTGCAGCAACCGGTTGCCTGCCGGCGTCAGCTCCACGCCGCGGCTGTCGCGGTACAGCAGGCGGCTGTCGAGTTGGCTTTCCAGGGCTTTGATCCGTGCGCTGGCGGCTGCTGGCGAGAGATGCGCACGACGCGCGCCCTGGGTCAGGCTGGGAGATTCGGCGATGTGAATGAAGAGGCGCAGATCGGCCAGATCGAAGTGCATGAGGGCGCTCGCTGGGAGAAACGGCGTTCAGGATAGCCGAACGCTGGTGTTGGTAAATACAAATTCTCGGAACGCCGGCTTCGGAGCATGCTGCGGCAAAACAACACAGCCGGAAGCTCGCGATGACCGACCTAACAGCCTGGATTGGCCGCACCGAAGAAACCCATGACCAGCTCAGCCGCAATATGCTCAAGCGCATCGCCGCGACGCTCGGCGAACCGACGCCGGCCCATGGCGAGCCGCTGCCGCCGCTCTGGCAGTGGTGCTTCTTTCAGGATGCCGTCGCCGAAAGCGGACTGGGCGAAGACGGCCATCCGGCGCGCGGTGGCTTCCTGCCGCCGGCTGACAATCGCAACCGCATGTGGGCCGGTGGCCGCGTGGAGTTCTTCGAGCCTTTGCGGGCTGGCGGTGAGGCGACTCGGGTTTCGACCATCAAGCACATCGAGGAGAAGCACGGCCGCACCGGCGCGCTGCTGTTCGTCACCGTGCAGCATGAGTATCTGCAGGACGGCCGCCTGGCGATTCGCGAAGAACAGGACATCGTCTACCGCGAGCCCAGCCCGCCGAAAACCGTCAGTGGCGAACCGATGGTCGCCGGTGACTGGCGCGAAGCGGTAACACCGACCCCGACACTGCTGTTCCGCTATTCCGCCGTCACCTTCAACGGCCACCGCATCCACTACGACTGGCCTTACGTCACCGAAACCGAAGGCTATTCGGGGCTGGTAGTGCACGGCCCGCTGATCGCCACCCTCAATCTGCGTGCCTTCTGCCGCGCCAATCCCGATATGCGTCCCCGGCGCTTCGCCTATCGCGGCCTGCGTCCGCTGATCGCGCCGCAGCCATTCGAGGTTGGCGGCCGCGCCGTCGCGCCGGGCAAGGCCGAACTCTGGGCCGGGGACCACAACGGACTGGCGCAGAAAGCTGAAGTGGAATTCGAGTGAGGCGGTGGCGGCGGCCCCTCACCCTAGCCCTCTCCCCCGAGAGGAGAGGGGGCAGATTGATGGGGTTGCCGCTGCCGCTGAGCCCTTTGACTACGCAGATCGAGCCCTCCCTTGAAGAGAGTCGCCGGGCTGCGTAACCGAAGAGCAAGCACAGACCAATCCCCTCTCCCCTCAGGGGAGGGGGCAGGGGTGAAGGGAAACCGCCACCCGTACATGACAAGATTTCGAGGAACCAGAAACATGAACCCGTACCTGAACGACGAATACAACGCCATCCGCGAAGGCGTGCGCGCCCTCTGCGCTGAGTTCCCCGCCGAATACTGGCGCAAGATCGACGAGGAAAAGGGCTTCCCCGAAGCCTTCGTCACCGCGCTGACCGAAGCCGGCTGGTTGTCGGCGATGATCCCGGAAGAATATGGCGGGTCGGGTCTGGGCCTGGCCGAGGCCTCGATCATCCTCGAAGAAGTGAACCGCTGCGGCGGCAACTCCGGCACCGTGCACGGCCAGATGTACAACATGTTCACCCTGCTGCGGAACGGCAGCGAGGAACAGAAGCGCTACTACTTGCCCAAGCTGGCCAGCGGCGAGTTGCGCCTGCAATCGATGGGCGTGACCGAGCCGACCACCGGCACCGACACCACCAAGATCAAGACCACCGCGGTGAAGCAGGGCGACAAGTACGTGATCAACGGGCAGAAGGTGTGGATCTCGCGTATCCAGCATTCGGACCTAATGATCCTGCTGGCGCGCACCACGCCGCTGGCCGAGGTACAGCGCAAGGCTGACGGCATGTCGATCTTCCTGGTGGACCTGCGTGAAGCCATCGGCAACGGCCTGACCGTGCAGCCGATTGCCAACATGGTCAATCACGAGACCAACGAGCTGTTCTTCGACAACCTGGAAATCCCGGCCAGCAGCCTGATCGGTGAAGAGGGCAAGGGCTTCCGCTACATCCTCGACGGCCTCAATGCCGAGCGCACGCTGATCGCCGCCGAGTGCATCGGTGATGGTCGCTGGTTCACCGAGAAATCCGCCCAGTACGCACGGGACCGCGTGGTGTTCGGTCGCCCAATCGGCCAGAACCAGGGCGTGCAATTCCCCATCGCCGAGGCGCACATCGAGCTGGAAGCGGCCGACCTGATGCGTTGGCGCGCCTGCGAGGAATACGACGCCGGTCGCAACGCCGGCGCCGCGGCCAACATGGCCAAGTACCTGGCGGCCAAGGCGAGCTGGGAAGCGGCCAACGCCTGCCTGCAGACCCACGGCGGTTTCGGCTTCGCCAACGAATACGACGTCGAGCGCAAATTCCGCGAGACACGGCTGTATCAGGTGGCGCCGATCTCCACCAACTTGATTCTGTCGTACGTGGCTGAGCACTTGCTCGAGCTGCCGCGCTCTTTTTGATCGCCCGCTTCAGCCCACCAAAGAGCGAAACGCCAGCGTGTAGGGTGGGCTTCAGCCCACCAAAGGAGCGAAAGGAGATACGCCATGCACATCAGCCACCTCGACCACCTGGTGCTGACCGTCGCCGACCTCGACGTCACGACGGATTTTTACTGCTGTGTGCTCGGCATGCAGGCCGTGACCTTCGGCGAAGGCCGCAAGGCGCTGGCTTTTGGCGGGCAGAAGATCAACCTGCACCTGGCCGGGCATGAATTCGAGCCCAAGGCCGAGCGCCCGACGCCGGGCTCGGCGGACCTGTGTTTCCTCGTCGCTACGCCGCTGGAGGAGGTCATCGCGCACCTTGAGCAACAGCGCGTCGCCGTCCTCGAAGGTCCGGTGCCGCGTACCGGCGCCACCGGGCCGATCCGCTCCCTCTACCTGCGTGACCCGGACCTGAACCTGATCGAACTATCCAATCCATTGGAGCCGAACGCATGAGCCAGCACACCCAAGCGCTGACCGAATTTCTCGCCGGGCTGCACTACGAGCAGATTCCCGATACGGTGCTCGCCCGCACCGAAGACCTTTTCCTCGACTGGCTCGGCTCCGCTTTGGCCAGCGCCGGTTCGCACCCGATCCCGCTATTCGAACGCTATGCCCAGACGATGGGTCCGGCTTCCGGTGCATCGCACATCTTCGTCAATCGCAGCAGCAGCTCCGCCTATTTTGCGGCTCTGGTGAATGGCGCCAGCTCGCACCTGGTGGAGCAGGACGACCTGCACAACAGCTCGGTGTTGCACCCGGCTACGGTGGTTTTCCCAGCTGTACTGGCTGCGGCGCAGGACTTGGGCAAATCCGGCCGCGACCTGCTGGTTGCCTCGGTGGCCGGCTACGAGGCGGGGATTCGCATTGGCGAATTCCTCGGCCGCTCGCACTACCGCATCTTCCACACCACAGCGACCGTTGGAACCCTCGCTGCCGCCGTGGCGGTGGGCAAGCTGATGGATTTCAACCAGCAGCAGTTCACTAACCTGCTGGGCAGTGCCGGCACTCAGGCCGCGGGCTTGTGGGAATTCCTGCGTGATGCCGCCGACTCCAAGCAGCTGCACACCGCCAAGGCTGCTGCCGATGGTCTGCTTGCGGCCTACCTGACCGCCGAAGGACTGACGGGCGCGCAGAACATTCTCGAAGGCGAGCAGGGCATGGCCGCCGGGATGTCGAAGGACGCCAATCCGAGTGCGCTTTCCGATCGCCTCGGCAGCCGCTGGGCGTTGGCCGAAACCTCGTTCAAGTTCCACGCCTCCTGTCGCCATACCCATCCGGCCGCTGATGCGCTGCTTGATCTGATGCAGCGCGAGAAGCTCACCGCCGAAGACATTGCCAGCGTCACCACCCACGTTCACCAGAGCGCCATCGACGTTCTGGGTCGTGTGGTGGTGCCGCAAACCGTGCACCAGGCGAAGTTCTCCATGGGCACTGTGCTGGGCCTGATCGCCCTGTATGGCAAGGCCGGGCTGACCGAATTCCATACCCATGCGCTTACCGATCCGCGTGTCGGCCAGTTCCGGGAGAAGGTCTCGATGGTGCTCGATTCCGAAGTGGACGACGCCTATCCGGCGCGCTGGCTGGGCCGCGTCGAAGTGACCACCACCGACGGTCGCACGCTGCATGGTGCCATCGACGAGCCAAAGGGCGATCCGGGCAACACCCTGAGCCGCGCCGAGCTGGAAAACAAGTTCCAGCGCCTGGTGCAGTTCTCCGGTGCGCGCAGCGCGGATGAGGCGGGTGCTTTGATCGAGCAGGTGTGGCATCTGCGCGAGATCGACGATTTGAGAGTTTTTCGCTGATCGCCAATAGCTGGTGGGCTGAAGCCCACCCTACGAGGGACAGCAGTAGGTGCGCCGGGCGACGCTCCCCTTCAGCAGTAGGGTGGGCTTCAGCCCACCAGAACGGGGCACCGGAAAAATGACATTGGCGGGCCGGGTTGCGCTCCGCCTCAGCCCACCAGAGGCACTCGAGCAGGAATAGATATGAACGACACAACCGCCAAACCCCGCCCACTCGACGGCATCACTGTAGTCAGCCTCGAGCATGCCATCGCCGCGCCGTTCTGCACGCGCCAGCTGGCTGATCTCGGCGCACGCGTGATCAAGGTCGAGCGCCCCGGCTCTGGCGATTTCGCCCGGGGTTATGACGAACGTGTCGACGGCCTGGCCTCGCACTTCGTCTGGACCAACCGCTCAAAGGAAAGCCTGACGCTGGACGTCAAGCAGAAGGCCGCTGGGCAAGTACTTGATCAGTTGCTGGCTGGCGCCGACGTGCTGGTACAGAACCTTGCGCCGGGTGCCGCGGCTCGCATGGGCCTGTCTTTCGAGCAACTGCATGAGCGCTTTCCGCGCCTGATCGTCTGCGATATTTCCGGCTACGGCGAAGGCGGGCCCTACGAACAGAAGAAGGCCTACGACCTGCTGATCCAATCCGAGGGCGGCTTCCTCTCCGTCACCGGTGGGCCGGGCGAGACCGAGATGGCCAAGGCCGGTTGCTCCATCGCCGACATCGCCGCCGGCATGTACGCCTATACCGGCGTGCTCTCGGCGCTGATGCTGCGCGACAAGACCGGCGTCGGCAGCCGCATCGACGTCTCCATGCTGGAAAGCCTCGTGGAGTGGATGGGCTATCCGCTGTACTACGCCTACAAGGGCGCCACGCCGCCCCCGCGTGCCGGTGCCGCCCACGCCACTATTTACCCCTACGGACCGTTCCCCACAGGCGACGGCGGCACCGTAATGCTTGGCCTGCAGAACGAGCGCGAGTGGCTGCTGTTCTGCGAGAAGGTACTGCTGCAGCCAGAGATGGCGCAAGACGAGCGTTTCTCGGCGAATTTCAAGCGCTCGGAAAACCGCGCCGAGCTGCGCGCCATTATCGTCGAGGCGTTCTCCAGGCTGACCGCCGAAGAAGTGATCGCTCGGCTGGACAACGCGCCGATCGCCAACGCCCACGTCAATGACATGGCCGGCGTCTGGGCGCATCCGCAGCTACAGGCTCGCCAGCGGTGGAGCGAGGTGGACAGCCCGTCCGGCAAGTTACCTGCGTTACTGCCCCCAGGGCGCAATACCGCTTTTGAGCCACGCATGGACCCGATCCCAGCGCTAGGCCAGCACACCGACACGTTGCTCGCCGAGCTGGGCTATGCGACCGGTGATATTCAGCGCCTGCATGAACAGGGCGCGGTGTGACCGCCCTACGAAACCAATTCGAGAAGGAAGCAGCATGACATCTGCCATCATCCGCACCGCTCTGTTCGTCCCGGCGACCCGCCCCGAGCGTATTCCCAAGGCGCTGGCGACCGGTGCCGACGCGGTGATCGTCGACCTCGAGGATGCGGTCGCCGAGAGCCAGAAGAGCGAGGCGCGCGCCAATCTCGACGAGTTTCTCCGGACCAATCCGCAGGCTCGCGTGCTGGTGCGCATCAATGCGCCGACTCATGCCGAGCAGGCCGCAGATCTAGCGCTCTGCGCGCGGCACGTCGGTGTGATCGGCGTCCTGCTGCCGAAGGTGGAAAGCGCGGTGCAAGTGGCGCTGGCAGTCGGCTGCGGCAAACCGGTGTGGCCGATCATCGAGAGCGCCCGCGGGCTCGCTCATCTGGCGGACATCGCTCATGCCCAGGGCGTCGAGCGGCTGTCCTTCGGCGCGCTTGACCTCGGGCTGGATCTCGGCCTGGCAAGCGGCAGCGCAGCGGCCGAACGCATCCTCGACCAGGCGCGCTATGCGCTGCTGCTGCAGTCCCGGCTGGCCGGTCTGGCGCCGCCGCTGGACAGCGTATTCCCCGATATCAAAAACGTGGGCGGCCTCGCCCGTATGACTGCCGACGCCCGCGATATGGGCTTCGGCGGCTTGCTGTGCATTCACCCCAGCCAGGTGGCTGTGGTGCATGAAACGCTGATGCCCAGCGCAGAGGAACTCGACTGGGCACAACGCATCCTCGCCGCCGGTGCGTCCGGCGATGGGGTTTTCGTAGTGGACGGACAGATGGTCGATGCGCCCGTCATCGGTCGCGCCCGTCGTCTGCTGCAACGTGCCGGGCAAGGAGTGTCCTGACGGCAATCCACCCGGCACTCGTACCAAATCTGACAAAAACAACAGAGGTACCACCATGCTGAAAACCACCGTAAAAGCACTTGCTTGCGCGCTTTCCCTCACCGCCGGCCTGGCCTTCGCCGATCCGATCACCATCAAGTTCGCTCATGTAGTCGCAGACAACACACCGAAAGGGCAGGGTGCGCTACTGTTCAAGAAGCTCGCCGAGGAACGCCTGCCGGGCAAGGTCAAGGTCGAGGTCTATCCGAACTCGTCTTTGTTCGGCGACGGTAAGGAAATGGAGGCGCTGCTCCTGGGCGACGTGCACATGCTGGCGCCGTCGCTGGCCAAGTTCGAGCATTACGCCAAGCCCATCCAGATCTTCGATCTGCCGTTCCTGTTCGACGATATCGCGGCGGTCGACCGCTTTCAGGCCAGCCCGCACGGTCAGGGGCTGCTGAGCAGCATGGAAGACAAGGGCATCACCGGGTTGGCTTACTGGCACAACGGAATGAAGCAGCTGTCGTCCAACAAGGCGATGCATGAACCGCGGGACGCGCGTGGCCTGAAGTTCCGGGTGCAGGCCTCCAATGTGCTCGATGAGCAGTTCAAGGCGCTGCGTGCCAACCCGCGCAAGATGAGCTTCGCCGAGGTTTATCAGGGGCTGCAGACCGGCGTGGTCAACGGGACCGAGAACACTTGGTCCAACTACTTCAGCCAGAAGGTGCATGAAGTGCAGCCGTACTTCACCCACTCCGAGCACGGTGTGATCGACTACATGGTGATCACCAATACCAAGTTCTGGAAAGGGCTGCCGGAGGACGTTCGTAGCGAGCTGAAAGCGATCATGGATGAGGTCACCGTCGAGGTGAACCGTCAGGCCGACGACCTGAACCGCGAGGCGCGTGATGCAATCGCCAATGCAGGCACCAGCGAAATCATCGAACTGACGCCCGAACAGCGTGCCAAGTGGCGCGAGGCGATGCAGCCGGTGTGGAAGAAGTTCGAGCAGGATATCGGCAAGGACCTGATCGAAGCTGCGAAGTCATCCAACAAGTCCTGATAGTCGCAATGCCACAACGAGAAAGGCCCGCTGATAAATGCGGGCCTTTCTCGTTGTGGCGGGTGAGTCCCGCCTGGGCAATGAATCAGACTAAGTCCGTTCCCTTGCGCTTGGCTTCGCGCATGTCGTGCACAAGGGCAACGCAGAGCAGGCCGAGGACAAGGGCGGCCAGGGCTGGCCAGATAAGGACATAAGCGGTCAGAGCGATACTGGACATGGGATGTTCTCCTTCTCTTTGGTATTGGTTTCGGGTTGTACGGTCTGGAAGGCGACGACCTGCTCGCCGATCCGGTCGAAATCGAAGCGTTCCTGGTTACGCAGGCTGATAGCCACGCAAACCACCATGCTGACGCCGTAGGCGGTCAACGAGCTGAGCAGAACCGTGTAATCACGCAGGAAGCCGACGGCGAATGGCGCCAGCACCAGCGTCGCCAGTACGCCAAGCAGAATGCCGGCGCGGCGACCAAAGAAGCCGAAGGTCATGAGACCGATCACCACGCCGCCGCCGATCGAGGCGCAGAGTTCGAAAAACACAGCCAGCACGCCGTCCATCGGCACCAGCTCGAAGCGGGTGACGAGGAACATTGCGAATGCCGCGATCGCCGCCCAGGTGAAGGCCTTGTTGGTAACACGATCCCAGAACAGGCTGGCGATCACCGGAAAGACGATGGAGCCCCAGAGCGCACCGACGAAGATCAGCATGGTGAGGATGTCGAGCTTGAGGCTGGCGAAGGCGACGCCGACCATGGTCGCGACGATCATGGTCAGGCGACCGACCCAGAGCATCACGGTCGGGTTGGGTTTGTTCTTGGCCAGCGTCTTGCCGTAAATGTCTGTCATGACGATGGACGACAGGGCGGAGAGGTCAGAGTCGGCTGTGGACGAGAGCGAGCCGATCACCATGATGAACAGCAGCCCGATCATGAACGGTGGCAGGTAGTTGGAGGCCATCTGCGGGATCAGATTGTTCAGATCACTGTCGATGGGCTCGATGCCGGCCAGCAGCGCTAGCAGGCCGAGCATGCCGAGGCCGATGACAATGGCGCCGTAGCCGACGGTCGCGGTGAGGAAGGTTGGCTTGATTAGGTCTTCTCGTACGGCGAATAGGCGCTGGGCGATGGTCTGATTGCCGATGGCGTAGGCCAGCACCGCGACGAAGAAGGGTGCGCCCTGTTCGAGGATCGCCGTAGGCGAGTAGAAACTCGCTTGTTCCGGCGCCAGACGCGGCATGCCTGCCTCGAACAGTTCCGGCCCGCCCAGTTGAAAGAAAATCATCGGAATGATGATGACCGCCGCGAGGATCATGGCCACCAGCTGGCCGAAATCGGTCAGCACCGAAGAACGGAAGCCCGACCACAGCGTGTAGGACAGCACACCAAGGCCGGCGAACAGGACGCCATGCACGAAGCTCAGCGGCGAGAGCACTTCGACCAGTGCGCCGGCGGCGGTGAAGTTGACCGTCAGGCTGATGCAGCTACCAAGGATGTTGGAGCCAGCAAGGATCATCTGGCTGGAGCGACCGTGGCGCGCCTGCATGATCTCGCCGAGGGTGTGGGCCTTGGGCGCCAGCTGCCGGAAGCGCTTGCCGAAGGGGTAAATGAACAGAATCATCAGCGCGCCCCAGAATCCGTAATGCAGCGCACCGGAGAGGCCGTACTTGTAACCCGCGCTTGCTGCGGCGTAGAACGAGGCGGCCCAGATCCAGGTGGCGGTCATGCTGGCGGCAGATATGCCGAAACCCACCGAGTTGTTGGAAACCATGTAGCTGTCTACGTTCTCTTCCTTCTGGCCGATGCGGGTCGACAGAAAAAACGTCAATCCATAGAAGCCCAGCAACAGAAGCAGAACGGTGGGTAGAGCGAGTTGGTACACAACGTCTCCTTTTTATGAGCCTCAAGCATCGCTGGCACGACGCAGGGCCGTATTCACGGCATGGCGTTATGGCACCCGAATCACTGCGCGAGGCAGGCATGATCGAACCGGTGTTCGAGGGGTGCGGACTGGAAGCTGACAGGAGGGAGACCGACAAGCGCGATCCGAAAGCGTCACAAGCGGCACGCACATGGGCGGCGATCGCTGTGATCCTGCAGCGGCGGTGCCGGGTGCGTTCCGGCAGAATGAGGTTGCGTCTTTGCTGAACGGCGACGCAACGGCGCGTAGTCTACCATCAACGGGCGGTTAGCGGGGCTTCGCTTCCATTCTTGCGATAAATGCAATAGGTGACGGCGAAAATAATTCGGTTTGCCGAACGCCTGAGCCGCCCGCTCAGAGAGCCGGAAAGAGATCGGTTTCGAGCGGAGTGAGGCGGCAAAAGCGACTCGCTTGCTGTAATCCGAACGAGTCATGACATGACATGACGCGCCGCGCCGATCTTGCAATGGCAAGCCTTGCCAACAGCTGTGTCGCAATCGTTCCGCTCAGCCGAGGCGCCAAGTCCGCTGCCGAGCAGAGACGCAATTAGCAGTGCTTAAGCCGTTCAGATAAGCGCTGAAGCCCTGCAGGAGCGCACCATGCGCGTGGATCGCAGGCGCGGCCCGCTCCTACAAAGCCCTGCATTAGCACTAAGTGACAGGTAGTTAGTCAGTGCCGTGGGCTTTCTTCCGGCATGCTCAGCAGCTGCCTTTCCATGTTCCAGTCGAAAGGTTCGTCGTTCTGTTCGGCTTCGTAGCGGCGCTCTTCCAGCTGCTGGAAAATCTCGATCTCTTCGTCCGGCATGAAGTGCAGGCAATCACCGCCGAAGTACCACAGCAGATCCCGAGGGACCAGATGCGCGATCTGCGGATAACGGTGGAAGACCTGGCAGATCATGTCCTGGCCCATATGCCGTTCTTCCGGCACATCTTTGAGATTCATGATCAGCTCGTCGAAGCGCTCAAGAAACAGCGCGTGGCTTTCTTCCGATACCTGTCCGGTTTCACCCATGGCAAGCAGGATGCCGCGCAGATGGGCCAGAAGAGCCAGGTTGTGGGCGTGATAAGGGTTGGCCATGGTTCACCTGTGTCGGGTTGGGCGCGCGATTATAGGGCGGCGCGTAATTAAATAGGACGTGTCTAGTTGACTCGCGACCACGGCATGGGTTCGATTCGAAACTGCTAGAGGCGTGTCTAGGCAGGTAGCTGACTGTGCCGTGCCCACGCTGCGTACGTTCAACCTCGATGAGAAAGACCCGCCTCGGCGCGAAGCGTTTGGCGTTGCCGAGGTGGGCCGAACAGCTAGCGAATCCGGCCTGGCTGTAGCTCAAGCGCCTCTTTGGCGAAGTCGTCCACGTCGATGACTTTACGTCTGGCGGCTTCGGCGCTGCGCAGTTGCGCAGCTTCGCCCTCATCGAGCACGCCCGCTGTCACAGCCGCAGTGATGGGGTCTTGCGCCGCGGTCGGTTTGAACTCTCCATTCTTGAGCGCTTTGTGCAGCTTCTTCTGCAACGGTTGCGTGGCGGCCAGCGTGTCGAACGCAGCGCGCAGCGCGCCGAAGGCTTCCTCGCTGCCGAGCGGGCGATAAACGCCTTCAAGAATCTGCTCCAGCGCCGCGTCGCCTTCCGGCCGTCCGAGGATGGCGGCGACTTCCGCATCGAGTTCATCTGACGGCCCTCGGTGACGAGCACCGAAGGGGAACACCAGTACTTGCAGCACACCGCCCAGCAGCCGGTTGGGGAAGTTGGCGAGTGTGCCGGCCAACGCTTGCTCGGCTTTGCATAGGCAATCCTCCAAAGCCCAGCGCAGCAGCGGCGCCTGCTCTATGGGATGGCCCAAATCGTGATAGCGCTTGAGCGCGGCGGATGCCAGATAAAGATGGCTGAGCACATCGCCGAGCCGAGCCGACAGGCGTTCTCGGCGCTTCAGTTCGCCACCCAGCAGCATCATCGACACATCGGCAAGCATGGCGAATGCCGCGGCGATACGGTTCAGCGAGCGGAAATAGGGGCGGGTGAGGTCGTTGCCAGGGGCGCTGCCGAGCAGGCCGAAGGTCAGCCCGAGCACCAGGGTGCTGGCGGTGTTGCTGACGGCGAAGCCGATGTGCTGCATCAGCAGTTTGTCGAACTTCTTCACCGCGGCATCGCGGTCCGGCTCGTGAACCAGCTCCATCTCGCGCAATACGAACGGATGGCAGCGGATCGCGCCCTGGCCGAAGATCATCAGGTTGCGCGAGAGGATGTTCGCGCCTTCGACGGTGATGGATATCGGCGCCGACAACCATAGGCGACCGAGGTAATTGTTCGGTCCCATGATGATGCCTTTACCGCCGTGGATATCCATGGCGTCGGTGACGCATTCGCGGCCGCGCTCGGTCAGGTGATATTTGAGGATGGCCGAAAGCACCGAGGGCTTTTCGCCCAGATCCACCGCGTTGGCCGTCAAAATTCGTGCGCTATCCATCAGCCAGGCGTTGCCACCGATGCGGGCGAGAGGCTCCTGAATGCCTTCGAAAGCCGCCAATGGCACGTTGAATTGCTCACGAATCTGCGCGTAACGGCCGCTGACATAGCTGCATGCCTTGGCGGCACTGACGCCGGTTGCCGGTAGCGAGATGGAACGACCGACGGACAGGCAGTTCATCAGCATCATCCAACCTTTGCCGATCATGTCGCGTCCGCCAATGATGGCTTCCAGCGGGACGAATACGTCCTTGCCCCAGTTCGGCCCGTTCATGAACGCGGCGCCCAGCGGCAGGTGGCGACGACCGATCTCGACGCCTGCGGTGTCGGTGGGAATCAATGCCAAGCTGATGCCGAGTTCTTCCTCGTCACCGAGCAGATGTTCGGGATCATAGGTCTTGAAGGCGACACCTAGCAGCGTCGCAACCGGGCCGAGGGTGATGTAGCGCTTCTCCCAATTCAGGCGCAATCCGATGACTTCCTCGCCTTGCCATTGGCCTTTGCAGATCACGCCGCTGTCGTTCATCGCTCCCGCATCGGAGCCGGCATAGGGACCAGTCAGGGCGAAGCAGGGGATGTCGGTACCGTTGGCCAGACGCGACAGATAATAGCTGCGCTGTTCATCGGTGCCGTAGTGCATCAGCAGCTCGGCCGGACCGAGTGAGTTGGGCACCATGACAGTGCTGGCGAGATCGCCGCTGCGCGTGGCCAGCTTCATTACGATCTGCGAGTGGGCATAAGCCGAAAAGCCTTTACCACCGTATTCCTTGGGAATAATCAGAGCGAAGAAGCCTTCGGCCTTGATGTAGTCCCACGCTTCTTGCGGTAGATCCAGACGCTGGCCGACGTCCCAGTCGTTGACCATGGCGCAGAGCGTTTCGGTGGGGCCGTCGACGAATGCCTGCTCTTCGTCAGTAAGTGTGGCTTTGGGATAGCCGAGAAGGGTGTCCCAGTTCGGCCGGCCGCTAAACAGCTCGCCGTCCCACCAAACACTGCCGGCATCGATGGCATCGCGTTCGGTGTCGGAGATGGGCGGCAGGACTTTCTTGAACCAGTCGAACATCGGCCCGCTGAAATGCTTGATGCGCAGATCGGTAACCAGGAGCGGCACCGCGACGGCAATGAGCAGGAGCCAGAGGATGACCATCAACCAGGCCGGCGTTTCGTCGGCGACTCCCATGAACACCAAGTACGCAGCCACGATGGCCAGCGCGGGCACGGGCGAAACCCGTAGATGGGCGATCACGGCGATGCCGAGCAGTAACACGAGCAGCCAGAGCAGGGTCATGAGGTTTCCTTTGTTGAGCGAAGGGCGTCCTACTTGAGCATAGGCGTTGGAAGCGAATCGAGATCAGCGACGGTTGATGCGTTTGGTTTCAAGTAATGACCGGACCGGGGATGGTGAGTTCGAGCATGACTTGGCAGCACAGTCACGACGTGTTTCGCACCAAGCTGGCTGACTTCTAGGGAATAGCGGTTTGCGTCTTCACGTGCCCATGCTCCAGCGTCGGAGCCCGCGTCCCAGCGACGTAGGGCATGGCGGCTGCGTTCCTCTTCGCAGTGATACAGCGTCGGCCGGTTGGGACAAAGCCACGATGGCGTTGCAATTGCCTCACCGCGCCCTTATCTAGTCTGAATCTCTCTGCTTTGCGTGCATGTTCATATGAGTACCGCTCTGTCCATTCGGCAGTTGACCAAGGTTTACGGAAACGGATTCGAGGCCCTCAAGGGCATCGATCTGGACGTGGCCGAAGGCGACTTCTTCGCGTTGCTGGGGCCCAACGGGGCTGGCAAATCCACCACCATCGGCATCCTCTCCACGCTGGTGAACAAGACAGGCGGCACGGTCAATGTGTTCGGCCATGATCTGGATCGCGACCCCGCCAGGCTCAAGCGTTGTCTGGGTGTGGTGCCGCAGGAGTTCAACTTCAACCAGTTCGAGAAGGCCTTCGATATTCTCGTCACGCAAGCCGGGTACTACGGCATCCCGGCCAAGGTCGCCAAGGAGCGCGCCGAGCAGTACTTGAACCAGTTGGGTTTGTGGGACAAGCGTGACGTGTCCTCGCGGATGCTCTCCGGCGGCATGAAACGACGGCTGATGATCGCTCGCGCGCTGATCCATCGCCCGCGCCTGTTGATTCTCGACGAGCCCACGGCTGGCGTGGACATCGAGCTGCGTCGTTCGATGTGGTCGTTTCTCACCGAACTGAATCGTGAAGGCATCACCATCATCCTCACCACTCACTATCTGGAAGAGGCTGAGCAGCTGTGCCGTAACATCGGCATCATCGACCATGGGCAGATCGTCAAGAACACCAGCATGCGCGAGCTGCTCAAGCAGCTGCATGTTGAAACCTTCCTGCTCGATCTGAAGGAATCGCAGCTGGTGCCGCCAGAGCTGGGCAACTACCCGGCGAGGCTGGTCGATCACCACACGCTCGAGGTGCAGGTGGAAAAGAGCCAGGGCATTACCGACCTGTTTCGTCTGCTGGCAGCGCAGGGCATCGAAGTGCTGAGCCTGCGCAACAAGACCAATCGACTGGAGGAGCTGTTCGTTTCGATGGTGGAGAACAATCTGCCCAAGGTGGCCAAATGAACGCGGAATTTCGGCCCAATCTGGTTGCGCTGCAAACCATCGTCCATCGTGAAATCCGCCGCTACACGCGCATCTGGCCGCAGACCCTGCTGCCGCCAGCGATCACCATGGTGCTGTACTTCGTCATCTTCGGAAACCTGATCGGCGCGCGAATCGGCGAGATGGGCGGCTTCAGCTACATGGAGTACATTGTGCCGGGGCTGATCATGATGTCGGTGATCACCAACTCCTACAGCAACGTGGTCTCGAGCTTTTTCAGCAGTAAATTCCAGCGCTCCATCGAAGAACTACTGGTCTCGCCGGTTTCGCCACACGTGATTCTCATCGGTTTCGCGCTGGGCGGCATCACGCGGGGCCTGGCCGTTGCGCTGATTGTCACCGTGCTGTCGATGTTCTTTACCGATCTGCAAGTTCATCACCTAGGCGTCACGCTGCTGGTCATCACCCTGACCTCGACGATCTTCGCGCTGGGCGGCTTCATCAATGCGGTGTTTGCGCGAAATTTCGATGATATTTCGATCATTCCGACCTTCGTGCTGACGCCGCTGACCTACCTGGGTGGCGTGTTCTATTCGATCACCTTGCTGTCGCCTTTCTGGCAGACGTTGTCGCTGGCCAACCCTATCCTGCACATGGTCAATGCGTTCCGTTACGGCATCCTTGGGGTTTCTGATATCCAAATCGGGATTGCCATCAGCTTCATGGCGGTGGCGGCGGTGCTGATGTATCTATGGTGCATCCGGTTGCTCAAAAGTGGCCGCGGAATGCGCCAGTGAGCCGTTGAGTGCCAGCCATGCGGTAGGACGGCAGGCGTTTTTGGCGATGATAAACACGGCGGGAACCGATACACTTGCGGTCATTTTTCGTACAGGTTCCCGCCATGCAACACCCCGCCGAACTCTCACCGCTGGGTAAAACCAGCGCCTATGTCGCGACCTACAGTCCCGAGCAACTGTTTCCGATCCCGCGCGCGCCGAAGTGGGCCGAGCTGGGGCTGACGGTCGACACTCTTCCTTATCGAGGCGTGGACATCTGGAACTGCTACGAGCTGTCCTGGCTGCTGCCGTCCGGCAAGCCGGTGGTGGCCATCGGCGAGTTCAGCATCCCGGCGGATTCGCCGAACATCATCGAATCCAAGTCGTTCAAGCTCTATCTGAATTCGCTGAACCAGTCGGTGTTCGAAAGCCGCGAAGAGCTGGTTGAGGTCATGGTCAAAGATTTGTCGGCCGCAGCGGGCAAGCCGGTCGGTGTTCGCCTACGAACGCTGGACGAAGTTACCGGGGAAGGCATTGCACCACTGGCGGGACGCTGCATCGATGAGCTGGACGTGGCCATCGAGCACTACGATTCCCCGCGCGCGGATCTGCTGAATTGTGACCCGAGTCGTCAGGTCGAAGAATGCGTCTATAGCCATTTGCTCAAATCCAACTGCCCCGTTACCGGCCAGCCGGATTGGGGCACGGTGGTGGTCGAGTACCGTGGTGCTGCGCTGAATCACGGCAGTCTACTGACTTATCTGGTGAGCTTCCGTCAGCACGCCGACTTCCACGAACAGTGCGTGGAGCGCATCTTCCTCGATTTGCAGCGGTTGCTGAAGCCGGAGTGGCTGACGGTATACGCGCGTTACGTGCGTCGCGGCGGGCTGGACATCAATCCGTATCGCAGTACCGAGGCCGTCACCGTAAACAACGGGCGTCTCGTCAGACAGTGAGTGCAGCCGGCGGGCCGGAGGCGTTTTCGTCCAGCCTCCAGCCGCTTTATCGGCTTTCGCTCTTCATATGCCCATGTTCGCCAGCGTCTGCATGATGTTGCGCAGCGTCATGGCGGTATTGGGATGGCTGACCTCGAAACGTTCTACCGCGAGGTTGACGCCATCGACCAGCGAATCGTGCTGATCGACTACGCCCTGGTTCGCCAGGCGAAGCTCGATGTCCTGTGCAATGGCCTGTAGCGATGCGCGCTCCTCTTCGGTCAGCGGCGTGTCCTGGGCCAGCTGACTACGCAACTCTGCTAGCTGCGACTGCAGATCATGTTCCGGCATATTGCTTCCCTCTTATTTCAGACTACGAATTCGCCAGCTCGGTGAAGATGGAGTAAGCCAGCGGCCCGGGCTTGTCCTCCTTGGAGGGCGAGTCGTGCAGCGAAGTTCGCTCGCAGCCGCATGTCTGTTCGCTGCCGCAATCTCCAGAATGGATTTATACTGTTGCGCTTTGTTGGGCACGCCACCATTCGGGATAAGGGGAAGGCCGCGATGCAAATGATCGGCAAGGATTGGATCGGATATGTCAGGGTCACGCTCGTCGCAGCGCTGACGATATTTGGCGCGTCTTCGTTGCAGGCCGCCGAGGAGGATCCCTGGGAAGGCGTGAACAGGGTGGTGTTCAACTTCAACGACAAGCTCGATACCTACACGCTCAAACCGCTCGCGCAGGGTTACCAGAAAGTCACGCCTAATTTCCTCGAAGACGGCATAGGTAACGTGTTCAGCAACCTGGGCGATGTCGTGGTGCTGACTAACGATCTGCTGCAGGGCAAGGTTCACGATGCCGGCATCGACACGAGCCGCATCCTGTTCAATACCACCTTTGGCGTGCTGGGCTTCTTCGATGTGGCGACCCGCATGGGCCTGCAGAAGAACGACGAAGATTTCGGCCAGACTCTGGGTGCCTGGGGACTTGGCAGTGGACCTTATGTCGTATTGCCGCTGCTCGGGCCGAGCACCGTGCGCGACGCGGCAGGGCGTGTGCCTGATGCCTTCCTGCAGCCTTATCCCCACATGGACCATGTACCGACCCGCAACGTGACGCGAGCGGTGAATGTGGTCGACCTGCGCGCCGGTCTGCTCTCGGCCGAGAAGATGATCACCGGTGATAAGTACATCTTCGTTCGCAATGCCTATCTGCAGAACCGCGAGTTCCGCACACAGGACGGGCAGGTCGAAGACGACTTCTGATGGCTGTCGGCGACGCCACGGGGATGACGTGGCGTTCGCAGACCCCCGGCGCTGTTCAGCGCCGAGTGCCTTTTAGCTCATCGACAGGATGGCCAAGCCAAGGCTCTGCCGTCCATCTTCATGCGTGCCAACTCGTACTACTTCGGTGTCCGCCTCCAGTCCCTCCAGCTGATCGTGCTCCGAGGGGATATTCACCCGTACCTTGTCGCCCATTTGCAGGCTCGTCGCGGCCAGCACCTGCATACCTGTGCTCGAAAGGTCCATGCAGATCGCGTCGTAGCGCTGGCCGTTATGGATAAGGGTGATCGCCGTCTCTATTTGCATGCGGATGAAGTCGCGTTTTTCGCTGTAGTCCCGATCACTCTGGCTCATTTTTCGTCCTCTGAGTTTTGGTTGCGTCAGTTCTTATAACGCCCGTTAATTAAGGCTGTAAAGCACAGGCGGGGCGGCGGCGCCTGGCTTGAAACGCGGATCGTATGGGAGTACCGTCTGCGCCTTGAAAAGATCCCTTGCCCCAGCGTTCGCGCGGGGGCCGATGCTTTCGCCAATCATCCTGGCGATACCGCCTGGTAGGAACATGCACAACCCAAGCGCGACGCTGCTGATCATAGATGACGACGATGTGGTACGAGCCAGCCTGGCCGCCTATCTGGATGACAGCGGTTTCAACGTCCTGCAGGCACCTAGCGGGCCGGTGGGCATGGAGCTGTTCGAGGTCGAACAGCCGGATCTGGTGATCTGCGATCTGCGCATGCCGCAGATGGACGGTCTGGAGCTGATCCGCCAGATCAGCGAACGCCAGGCCGATCTGCCAGTCATCGTAGTGTCTGGCGCCGGCGTGATGAGCGATGCCGTTGAAGCCCTGCGTCTGGGTGCGGCCGATTACCTGATCAAGCCCCTTGAAGACTTGGCGATGCTCGAGCACTCGGTGCGTCGAGCACTTGATCGATCACGGTTGCGCATGGAGAACCGGCGCTACCGTGAGCAGTTGGAAACCGCCAACCGCGACCTGCAAGCCAGTCTGCATTTATTGCAGGAAGATCAGGATGCCGGGCGTCAGGTGCAGATGAACATGCTGCCTGTCACGCCCTACAGCATCGATGACTTCCATTTCGCCCATCAGATCATCCCTTCCCTCTATCTGTCCGGGGATTTCGTCGATTACTTCCGCGTGGACGAGCATCGCATCGGCTTCTATCTGGCCGACGTGTCCGGCCATGGCGCCTCTTCGGCATTCGTCACGGCGCTGCTGAAATTCATGACGACGCGACTGCTGTACGAGTCTCGACGGGGAAGGGGAGCGCCGCGCGCGTTCAAACCGTCCGAAGTGCTCGATCACATCAACCGTGGGCTGATCAATTGCAAGCTCGGCAAGCATGTCACCATGCTGGGCGGCGTGATCGATCAGGAGCGCAACGTGCTGCACTACAGCATCGGCGGGCACCTGCCGATGCCGGTGCTCTATACCGGCGGCGTTGCGAGCTATCTGGAGGGACGGGGCTTGCCGGTTGGCCTGTTCGTCGAAGCGACCTACGATAATTATGAAATCGAGTTGCCCGAAGCATTCAGCCTCACGCTGCTTTCCGATGGCATTCTGGACCTTTTGCCTGGTGACACGCTCAAAGAAAAGGAAGCAGGTTTGCCCGGACTGATTTCCGAAGCCGGGGGTAGGCTGGATGGTCTCCAGCGAGTGCTCGGCCTTGCCGATCTCGAGGATATGCCCGATGACATCGCGTTGCTGGTATTGAGCAGGAACCTTGCATGAGCACTGGTAAGATCCAGTTCGCCGAGCAGGACGGCACGTTCGTTCTCAAATTCGTCGGCGAAATCCGACTGACGCTTTGCTCGGCATTGGACGCTACGATCGAAAAAATCTTCTCGTCGCTGAACTTCTCGGCGATCGTCATCGACCTCACCGAAAGCCGCAGCATCGACAGCACGACATTGGGGCTGCTGGCCAAGCTGTCGATTCTGTCCAGCCAGAAGATCGGCATGTTGCCTACGCTGGTTACGACGCACGCTGATATCACGCGTCTGTTGCAGTCGATGGGCTTCGATCAGGTATTCAATATCGTCGATCAGCCGCTGCCATCGCCAGAGCAGCTTGCCGACCTGCCTAGCCAGGATCAGTCGGAAGACGTGGTGAAGAACAAAGTGCTCGAGGCCCACCGTATTTTGATGAGCCTCAATGACTCCAATCGCGAGGCCTTTCGTGACCTCGTGACGGCACTCGAGCGCTCCTGATCTAGCGCTTAGCTTCCAGCAGAGCCTCGAGTTTCTCCTGATCACGAGCGAACTGGCGGATGCCTTCGGCCAGCTTTTCGGTCGCCATCGGGTCTTCGTTCAAACCCCAGCGGAAACTGCTCTCATCCAGTGTGACGCGCGGCTCAGATGCGCGGCCTGGCGACAACTTACGTTCTAGCGAACCTTCTTCCTGTGCCAGCTGGCTGAGCAGCTCGGGACTTATCGTCAGACGGTCACAGCCCGCCAGGGCTTCGATCTGCCCCGTATTGCGGAAGCTCGCTCCCATCACCACCGTGTCGTAGCCGTGGGTCTTGTAGTAGTCATAGATCCGGCTGACCGACAGCACGCCTGGATCTTCGCTGCCTGTGTAATCACGACCTTCATGTTTCTTGTACCAGTCGTAGATCCGGCCCACGAACGGCGAAATGAGGAACACGCCGGCTTCGGCGCAGGCGACCGCTTGGGTGAAGGAGAACAGCAGCGTCAGATTGGTCTGGATGCCGGATTTTTCCAATTGCTCGGCGGCGCGGATGCCTTCCCAAGTGGAGGCCAGTTTGACCAGCACGCGGTCCCGCGCGATACCTGCTTGTTCGTACAGGCCGATCAGGCGTTCGCCGCGCTGCACCATCGCCTGGGTATCGAACGAAAGCCGCGCATCGACCTCAGTGGAAATCCGCCCGGGGATCAGCTTGAGCACTTCCTGGCCAACCGCGACGGCGAATAGATCGCAGCCTAGCCCGATGTCACCGCCACAACGGGACATGGCGGCCTGCAGATGTTCCGCGTAACGGGGCAGGGCGGCGGCCTTGAGCAACAGCGAAGGATTAGTGGTGGCATCGACCGGCTGCAAGCGGGCGATGGCATCGAGATCGCCGGTGTCGGCGACGACGGTGGTGAACTGCTTGAGTTGTTCCAGCTTGGATGTCATGGGGGCGCTCTATCCTCTGAGTTGACATGACTGAACCCGAGGCCACCGAGCCACTTGACGAGTGGATGGTCCGGGCGGACAGCACTTGGATTGAAAATGGTCCCGCGTGTTCCGCAAGACTATATCAACGTCCTTCGAGCAGGCCGATCGCCTGATCGAGAAGGATCAACGGCTCCTTCGTCTTATGGATATCGACCGATAACAACTGACGGAAACGTCGCGCACCTGGAAAGCCCAGACCCAGCCCCAAAACATGGCGCGTGATGTGATGCATCGAGCCGCCCACTTCGAGGTGCCGCTGGATATAAGGCCGCATCCGCGCTAGTGCCTCGGCGCGGCTGATGACCGGGTCATGACTGCCGAACAGCCGGGCGTCCACCTGAGCGAGCAAATACGGATTGTGATAGGCCTCGCGTCCAAGCATCACACCATCGAAGCGTTGGAGATGCGCCTCGCATTCGTCCAGCGTCTTGATGCCGCCGTTGAGGATGATTTCCAAGTCCGGAAAATCGTCTTTGAGCTGCGCGGCAATGTCGTAACGCAAGGGTGGAACCTCGCGATTCTCTTTGGGCGACAGCCCCTCGAGAATGGCAATGCGCGCGTGCACAGTAAAACTGCGGCAACCCGCTTCGCGAACCTGACCGACGAAGTCGCAGAGCTCGGCGTAGCTGTCGCGCCCGTTGATGCCGATTCGATGTTTGACTGTCACGTCGATGCCGACGGCGTCCCGCATCGCTTTCATGCAATCGGCCACCAGCGCCGGATGGCCCATCAGGCAGGCACCGATCATGTTGTTCTGCACGCGATCACTGGGGCAGCCGACGTTGAGATTTACCTCGTCGTAGCCCGCCGCTTCGGCCATCTTTGCGCACGCTGCCAGCTCCGCCGGCACGCTGCCGCCGAGTTGCAACGCAAGGGGATATTCCGCTTCGTCATGACGAAGGAAACGCTCCGCATCGCCATTGATCAGCGCACCGGTCGTAACCATTTCGGTGTAGAGCAGGGCGTGTCGGGAAAGTTGACGCAGAAAGTACCGGCAATGGTGATCGGTCCAATCCATCATGGGCGCGACGGAGAAGCGGCGTGATGGCGAGCGGGGCGTGGTTATCGGGGCAGGACGGTTTTCCATCGGGTTCCGGAGTGTTGAATAGGTACTTGATGACTGGGTAATTTTTAGCGTCTAGGAACGTGATGTACCAGAGGCTATTTCAGCTCAAAAAGCTGATGAGGCGGCCAGATAAGCCGCTTGGAATGCGCGCAAGTTTATCAGGAGAGCTGCGCGCAAGGGCGGCTTAGGCGCGGGAAGTGTCCGAGTAAATGAGCGACCTGGCAGGCTTCAAGAAATCTCGCTCTGTTCAGGCCCTGCCCATGCGCGTCCGTGGCGCACGGGCAGGATCGGCTCGCCGTTGGGATGTGCCTATCGCTGAGTGACGTTGGCGATGTTGCCATTTCCGTTCTGGATAATGCTGGCGGAGTTGGTGGTATACGTCAGCGTATCCTGCCAAAGGGACGCTTGGTTCCCGTGCCCCGTCTGGTTGATCAACGCGTCGTGAGCATGGAACCCTTGGTAGGCTTCGATCCGGTTGTCAGAGCCAAGTTGGGCAATCTCAATGCTGTTGTCGTCGCCCACTTGGGCAATATCGACAAAGTTATAGTCGCCCTCCGAATAGCCAGTAATGCTTGAGCCCTGTCCGCCGAAGGACGCATATAGCTCGTTTCCAACGCCTTGCTGGCGATAATCCAGGACGCTGTAACCATCGCCGGAAGAGATCTCCGCAATGTTGGCATCGCCGATTTGCTGTAGGAAAACGTCTCCGGCAGGGTAGCGACCGGAAACCTGATAGATGTCTGCTTGGTTGGCGGTACCGTCCTGATCGACCACGGCAAAACCACCGCCAATGCCGAAGCTTACTTGTTGTAGTTGCACCAGGTTATCGCTTCCCCGCTGTTGCAGGTCCGCCGTGCTAAAGCCTGATTGGTCCACATGGATGACGTTGTCCTGCCCCACCGACACCGCGTCGAGCTGGTTGCCCACCCAAGTCTGCGTTGCGTCGAGACGATTGCCGGTGCCCTCTTGGTGAACCGTCGCGGTCGATGACAACTCGCCGAGGTATTCACGTTGCTCCACCTGAGCGCTGTTTGAGACGCCTGTTTGATGGATCTCGATGCTGGCCATGCCCGACCGGTCGCCATGGATCTGATAGACAGTGGCCGAATTCAGCGAGCCCACCTGGTCGATGCTCGCCTCGCTTTCTTGGTCGTTGATACCGGTCTGCTCGGTTAGTGCGCTGTTCTCGGTACCGTTTTGCGTGATGTAAGAGCGTTGCAGCCCGCCGCTCTGTTGCTGCTCCGCGACATTGTTGATGCCGGTCTGGCTTATTTCGGCGATGTGTTCGCTGGCTATGACGCTGCCGCTTGCCGCCAGCAGCAATGCTGCTGCGAGAGGAGTCATACGAGTCACTGGAATCTCTCCTGTTCATGATGGATTGGCTCCGTACATCACAGGCGAAGCAATGAGATTGTTGTCGGTTCGTTTATCTGCCGGTATAGATCGAAGGGGTCAAAATGCCTTCAGCCCAGGATTAGTACCCGGGCTGAAGGCTTTATGTCGCATCGGTTCAACCGGCACTCCCATGTCTCGTTGGATTCCGCTAGCCGCCGCTGATCGCTGACAACATTCCAATCACACCGAGCAGGGCGCCGAGTGGCGCGGCCCACCGCTGACGCCATGCGAGCGTCAGGCTGACCACCAGGCCGGCAAGCATCAGCTGTGTCAGCGCAATCACCAAGCCAATCGCTAATCCTGACGATGCGGTATTCAGCAGAGCTGCGCCGAGTAACAGCCCGGACGCTGTGGCACGCAGCCAGCGCTGTCGTCTGGGTGTCGGCGCGGTGTTGTACACCGCTCGATGGTGTCGAGCCATTGCCAGGCAGAGTGCCAGCATGGCCAGGTAGGCCAGTGCGAATGCGAGCAGGATCATGGAGCTAACTCCTGTTGCCGAGTAGCCGGGCGTGTCTCCTCGCGTGCCGATTTCTTCGTTTGTGGACTGCTAAGCGAGTACCAGGCACATAGGCTGCCGACCAGTAACAACACTGCATCGATACCCGCCAGCATCAGCTCCCCGCGCGCGAGGCTTGCCAGAAGATGCCCCTCCGGTGTCGTCAGGCCGTTAAGCAGCGGCAGGCCCAGCGCGAGTATTGCCAGCAAGGCGGATAGCCGGCGAGACAGTCCGAGCGGTTGCCGACGACTCAGGTAGGCGAACACCGCGACGGCCAGCCAGGCCAGGGAGAAGCACCAGGCCTCGGCAGCGCCACGCTCAGCCAATGTGTCGGGTAGGAGACGATTCGCCCACAGCAATGCGAGCGAGGCGATAGGCATGCCAAAGAACACCGCGCCGTTGAGCGCACGCACGATTTCGATGCCTCGAATCTGCCGTCCCTCGCGCTTGCGTAGCCATACGCCAGTGCCGGCAATCAGCATGGCGCAGCCGGCCAGCCCGAGCATGCCGTATAGCAGCCGCACGATATGCCCGCCGAATTGCGCCATGTGCAGTCCCACCAGCCATATGTAGGCGCGATAGCCGGCCGGAGCCTGCTGCTGATGAAGAAGCTCGCCGGTGAATGCGTCGTAACTCAGGGCGTCCTGTGGCGAGCCGATGCGCGATGGATCGAAGCGACGCACGCTGACCACGGCGGATGCATCGGACGGATGCTCGACGATGATCCAACCGATCTCTGCGCCATTCCAACGCTCGCGGGCGTCGGTCAGCAGCGTCTCTAGCGGGGCGAACTGACCCGGTGGCTGGTTCAGTTCGTTGCGGTGATAGCCGCCCTGCACCTCTTCGTAAAAGGCGAGAGGGTCGCCTCCGTACGCCACCATCGCCCCGGCGGGCATGTAGGATGCAACGAACACCGCCACACCGGTGTACGCCAATATCAGATGGAAGGGCAGGCCGATGACACCGAACAGGTTATGCGCGTCGAGCCAGGCGCGTTGGCCGTTCGCTTGTGGACGCAGGGTGAAGAAGTCCTTGAATATCCTGCGATGCACGATGATGCCCGACACCAGCGCCACCAGCATGAACATGCCGGCCAGGCCAACGATGTACATGCCGATCGTTCCGGCGTGCAGGTTGTAATGCAGTGTGAAGAAAAACTCGCCACCGACTGTTTCGGGCATGGGCCGCCCGGTGCGAGGATCGAATGCGACGCGACCGCGGGTCCCGGATTCATCTTCTTCCCAGCCCAGCCGCCAGTATGGCTCGCGTTCGGTCGGGCCGTGCAGCCAATAGGCATGCAGAGGTGCCTGCACGTTTGCTTGCACCCAGTTGCCGACGTCAGTAGCGGTCATCGCGGTTGCTGCAGTCGTATGCAGGGCTGGCCGCATCCAGCGTTCAAGCTCCTTGTCGAAACAGGTCAGCGTGCCGGCGAAGATGATCACGAACAGCAACCAACTGGGCAGCAGCCCGCCCCAGGTGTGCAGCCCGGCCATGGATTGACGAAGCGTCATGGCCGGGTCCTCCATTCGACGGGTAAGTACGCGCCGAGGAGCAAGAGAGCGGCCAGCACGGCGATCAGCAACCAGGCGGCGAGGGCGCTACGAGCGGCGAAGGCGTAGATGACCGCTGCGACCCAGACGGCGAAGCAGAGCAGGCTGGCCGTCACGACCCGGTCAGGACGCGGTAACGGCAGATACACAGAGAAAAATGCCGTGAAACCATAGGCTAACGCATAGCCACCAAAAAGCGCGGCGGAAATACGCCCGGCCAGATTGGCAAGGCGGGACGATGCGAGTGTAGTCATTTGCTGACTCCGATATCCGTCCATCAGAAGCTGTAGCTGACGGTGCCGACCACCGTCCGGCGACTGCCGAGGAAGCAGTCACCGCGCGACAAGCAGCTGGTGTAGTAGGTTTCGTCTTCCAGGTTGGTAGCGTTGACCGTGAACGCCCAGTCCTGATAGCGGTAGCCGAGCATGGCGTCGAACAGGGTTGTGGATGGCGTTTTCAGCGTGTCGGTGCCATCCCAGCTCGCCCCGACGTAGCGCACACCGGCGCCTGCGCTGAAGCCGGGAACGCCAAAGAGTTCGAAACGATGCTGGGACCAGAGCGAGGCCATGTCTTCCGGGATCGTTGCCAGGCGAGCGCCTTCCTCGCGCGGTGTTCCCTTGAGTACTTCGGTGTTGAGATGGGTGTAGGTCGCAATCAAATCCCAGTCAGGGCGGACGGCTACCATCGCCTCCAGTTCGAGGCCCTGCGTGCGCGTTTCGCCTGTCTGGACCGTATTCGATGGATCGTTCGGATCGGGCATCTGCCGATTCTGTTCGCGCAGATCGAACACCGCGGCGGTGTACAGACTGTTGCTATCGACTGGCTGATATTTGATCCCCAACTCCCACTGTTCTCCTTCCAGCGGCTTGTAGGGCTCGCCGGTCGAGGTGTTCAGGCCAACGATTGGTTGGAAGGATTCGCTGTAGCTGATGTACGGCGCGATTCCGTTTTCGAAGAGATAGGTGAGTCCAACCCGTCCGGTGACGGCATCGTCCTTCTGCCGTGTACCGCCTTCGGTGCGGTTGTCGACCCAGTCCTTGCGCAGCCCCAACGTCAGCATCCAGCGTTCGTACTTGAGCTGATCCTGCAGATAAAGGCCTTGTTGCGCGACCGTCTGCTCGGGGTCGGCGGTGAGATCGATAACGGAGGGATCGAAGGTGCCGTAGACCGGATCGTAGAGATCCAGCGCTGTGGTCGCGCCGCCGGCTCGTTTACGGTTGGTGGTGGCGTGCTGGTAGTCGCCGCCAATCAACAGCGTGTGCTGCACCGGACCGGTGTCGAACAAGGTCTGGGCATTGTGATCGGCGACCCAGACGTCAACTTCTGGTTTGGCTACGTGGTAGATGCGATCAAGGGTTCGGTTATCGGCGTTGAGCACCGGTGGCCAGCCATAGATCTGCTGGTAGCTGACTTCGCTTTCCTGGTAGCGCAGGTTCTGTCGCAGCGTCCAGGTTTCGTTCAGTCGCCAGCTTAGCTGTGATGTGAGCGCCATCTGTTCGGTATCGTATTCGTCAAATCCCGGCTCGCTGACGAACAGATCGGTGTCGTAGTGTCCGTAAGGCGCATCGAGAACGGTGCCGCGGTGTGGGAGAAACTGCGAGGTGGAGCCGCTGTCGTCCCGCTGTATGTTCGCCAGCAACGTCCATTCGATGTCGGCGGTGGGGCGCCAGGTAATCGAAGGCATCAGCAGCAGCCGATCGTCTTCCACGTAATCGACCTGCGAGTCGCTATCACGCGCGATCGCCACGACTCGATACAGGAGTGTGCCTTCCTCGTTCAGCGGGCCGGTGCTGTCGATCGCGATTTGTTTGCGGTCGTAGCTGCCGTATTGAAGCTGTAGTTCTGTACGCTGCTCGTCGCGCGGCCGTTTGCTCACCATGTTGATCAGGCCGCCAACGGGGCTTTGTCCGTACAGCATCGACGACGGGCCCTTCAGCACTTCGATGCGTTCGAGGGTGAATGGGTCTGTGCGGGTATTGGTGTAGCTGCCGAAGGTCTGTTGCAGACCATCGAGATAGAGCACCGGAGTGCTGCCACGAATTTTGGATGAGTCGCCGCGAGCGTCCAGTCCAAAGGCTTCGCCGCGTACGCCAGAGACGTATCGCAATGCGTCCTGCAGCGTCTGCGCCCCTTGGTCTTGTATGCGATCGGCGGTGATCACGCTGATCGATTGCGGGACCAGAAGCAGCGGTGTGTCAGTCTTGGTACCTGTCGCCGAACGTGTCGCAACATAGCCCTCGACCGGTCCGTCAGCGCGTTCGGTCTCGCTGGAGACAACCTCCTGCGCCGGCAGCTCGAACGCCGATGCGTCTGTTGCCGGGGCGCTATCCATTGATTGAGCCAAAGCAACGGGGCTGAGGGAGACGACCGGCAGGACTAGACCGGCGGTGCGCAACGCCACGAAGAGAGGACGCAGGGCAGGGCGGCGTGACATGAGCATCTCCAATTGCATTTATTATTGAGATGCGGATGTTAATGCGAATACGTTGCATTTGTAACCCTTCAGGCTACGAATAATGAACGTCGATCTGCGGAGACTGAAAATGGGGGAAATAAAAAACCGCAGCCGCCCAACGGGCTGACTGCGGTTTGTGCTCAGGCTGTTGCCAGCCTGGTGTTTGTCACGTCATTAACGGTTGAACGCTGCGCCAGTCCCAACGACCGATGCTGATCCCAGCAGCTGGGTGATGAAGCGGTTCCAACGAGTGATACCGGCCGGACCGACGAATACCACGTCCTGTGGCTGGAGCGGGAAGCTCTTGGCCAAGGCAAAGGCGGTTGGCGATTCGGCGTTCAGCTGGAAGACCTTGGCTTGCTCGGTGGCGATGTTTTCCGCGCCGCGGATGACATATACCGCTTCGCCGTCTGCGGTTTCCTGACGGATACCGCCAGCAGTACCGATGGCATCCATCAGGTTGTAGCTCGTTGTCTTGAAGCTGAGAGCCTGCGGTTGAGTAACTTCACCCAACACGTAAATCTTCTTCTGATCGTTGTAAGGCAGGTGCAGCTGGTCGCCGTCCTTCAGATAGACCTGATGCAACCAAGAATCCGGGCGGTTCAGGTCGTCGAGGTTCAGCAGGTACTCACGGCCGTCGCGCTTGAGCATCAGGCTGGACAGATCTGCGTTCTCGGTGTCGACGCTCGCCTGGCCGATCGCCTGGACGATGGTCATCGGCGCGGTGGTGACCGGAACTTCACCGGCGGTGTTGAATGCGCCCGAGAGCACGATGCGCTGGCTGCCGTAGCGCAGCAGGCTGACGTCGACCTGTGGGCTGTCAATGTAATTGGCGAGGCGGCGTGCGATTTCGGACCGCAGTTCTTCGATGGTGCGGCCCGCAGCATTGACGTTGCCAATGTAAGGGTAGAAGAGAGTGCCATCCGGACGAACCAGGCGACCGTTGGCATCGAGCTGCTGCTGCGGGCCGGACGGCGCGGTCAGTTCAGGGTGATCCCATACGGTGATGTAGAGAAGGTCGTTGGCGCCGATGCGATATGCCTCGGGTTTGAAGTCGAGCAGCTCTTGCTTGCTGGACGTGCCCCTGTCGGAAGACAGTTCGCCCTTGAGAATGTCAGGCGTGATGCGAATGAGCTGTACCGTACCGTCTTCCGATTTTGCGCCATCCTTGAACTCATCTGGATCAAGGTATTGGCCGGGCGAAAACACACATCCTTGGAGCGCCAGCACGGAAGAGAAAGCGAGAGCAAATAATGGTTTCATGGTTCTTCATCCTTGACGGAATAGTTGTTTTTACGAAGTGAAACTGCGGGATTCACTTTTTGCTTAAGGAGCGAGCGAAAATTGATTCGTCTGCCATTTGTCGGCGGTGATTTCCTCGAAAAATGCATAACAACGAATTCAATAACAGCTTCTCTCGGTGTCGTTACCGCAAAGCTCTTGGTGTAATTCCTCGACTCCAAAGTGAGACTTTTCGGATGAGCCAGTGATAGGTTCCGCTTAACCGCTAGCGCATCATCAGGCCGAGAAAACAGACGCTTTGCCGCTCACAGTAGCCATAGACCGCTCCGTTTACGCGGGGTTCAAGACAATGCGCATAAATGAAGCGCTGACAAAAAGAGAGGCGTAGCGCACGGCATTGGAACCTGTCTAGAACAGGCCCATCATCAATTGGACAGAGCTGCTGCTGATTCTGTGCGTATGCATATCGGTGCCAATGGCGGTTATGAATCGCACCTGCGTCGTTCAGTAGGCGTCGAGCACTAGCGTAGCTGGCAGGTGTTTCTCTGTGTTTTGCAGCAGGTATTAATCAGCAGTGGGGTATTCGATCATCCAGCGTAGCGTGTCTTTTAATTCAAGCTGGGGCAGATCGCCGATAAGTGAGTCCAGTTTGGCTCTGCTGCCGAACAGGTTCTTCACGTCAGCACTACGTACGAAGGCTGGATTGACTCTGACGTCCAAGAGGTGACCGGAGATGGCCGCCGCCTGTTCCAGAACATATTGAAGCGTATACGCAGAACCTGAGCAGATATTGACGGTTTCGCCAATCGCGGCAGGCGTTTCGAGCAGTCGCCGATAGGCTTGTACGACCTGGCGAACATCACAGAAATCGCGCGCGATATCCAGGTTGCCCAGTTCGATGACCTCGGCTCGGCGACGTATGTGCGCGACTATTTTTGGGATGAGAAATTGTTCAGCCTGGCCGACTCCGGTGTAATTGAATGGCCGGCTGATAATCAACGGCAAACGACCGCGATAGAGCCCGGCGAGGAACTCCATCGCTGCCTTGCTCACCGCGTAATCATTGGCTGGAGCAAAGGGGGCGGATTCGGGCAGAACACCCTCGGTAGCGTTTCCGTAGACATTGGCACTGCTGGCAAGGAGTACGCCTTCAAGATTCGTTGCTGAGGTGCGCAGCGCTTCGAGTAAGTGACGAGTGCCGAGCAGATTGGCGTTGTAGATTGCGTCCGCATCGGTATGCGCGACGAAAGAGACTGCTGCCAGATGCACGACATAGGTCGGGCGTATCTCCATCAGCAAGGTTCGCAGCGTCTCGTCATCGTTCAGCGAGCAGCAGTGGATGGCTGAAACAGCCGTAGGCAGCTCGCCCACGGGTTGGCGATAGCTGAGGCCGTGGACCTCGTAGCCCTGGGCTGCGAGCTCTTCTGCCATATAGCGGCCGGTAAAACCGGTGACGCCCGTAATCAGCACTTTGCGCATGATCTTTCCGGGATGAATTCCAAGTTCTGCAGAGCGCTTTATCCCTGTATAGAGGTGGGATGTTGCGTCCCGATTACGGTTGATCGAGTGACCACACGACTGCTGTCGAACTGTGCTGTGCGGGTGGTTGCTCGGTAAGAACCACAATCGATTTATATGCCGCCTGTATTGACGGGTGGCTGGTTGGGAAGTGAATGCACAGGGCAGCTCGGTTGCCCTGTGCAGTTTGCCGGACCGAACATTCTCGTATTGCCGCTTACGGCTTCCGACATAGCTTCCCGTCAACCGGGTCGAATCACTTCAGAATGAAAAGCCTTGCTGATTGCGGCGCATGTCAGCGTCGACCATCATGCGGCACAGTTGCTCCAGCGAAGTTTTGGGCTCCCAACCCAGTACATCCTTGGCCTTCTGAGGATCGCCGATCAGCAGGTCCACTTCCGCAGGACGATAGAACTTCGGATTCACCCGCATGACAACTTTGCCGGTCGCCATGTCGATCGCCTGTTCTTGCTCGCCGGCACCTTCCCACTGAAGTTCGACGTCCACTGCCTTGAAAGCCAGCGTCACGAAGTCGCGTACGGTTTCGGTGCGGTTGGTTGCCAGTACGAAAACGTCTGGCTCGTCGGCCTGCAGCATGCGCCACATACCCTCGACATATTCTTTGGCATAGCCCCAATCACGTTTCGCGTCGATGTTGCCCAGTTCGAGGACATCCAGCTGGCCGAGTTTGATTTTGGCCACCGAGTCGGTGATTTTCCGCGTCACGAATTCACGGCCCCGTAGAGGCGACTCATGATTGAACAGGATGCCGCTGCAGCCAAAAATGCCGTACGACTCCCGGTAGTTGATGGTCATCCAATGTGCATAAAGCTTGGCAACACCATAGGGACTACGGGGGTAGAACGGGGTCGTTTCCGCTTGGGGAATGGCCTGGACCTTACCGAACATTTCGGAAGTCGACGCCTGGTAATAACGAATCTTCGGATTAACGATACGAATCGCTTCCAGCAGGTTCACTGCGCCTGCGCCGGTGATGTCCAGTGTCGTCAACGGCTGCTCGAAGGACACACCGACGAAGCTCTGTGCGGCGAGGTTGTAGACCTCGGTTGCGCCAGTGCTCTCCAGCAGCCGAATGCTGGAGGACAGGTCGGTAAGGTCGTATTCGACGAGATGCAGATTAGGGTGCTTGTCGATGCCCAACTCTTCGATTCGCCAGAAGTTCACCGAGCTGGTGCGGCGAAATGTGCCGTATACGGTATAGCCTTTTTCCAGCAGAAGCTCTGCCAGATAGGCGCCGTCTTGCCCTGTGATACCGGTGATAATCGCTTTCATTGTCTTCCCTGTATGAGGTTAGGTTTAAAGTGCATTCGCTTCGCTCTGCCTGTCGCATAGCGCTGGGAAAGTAGCGAAGCGTTATTAGATAGGCCTGTTTCCGGTTGCCTTAACAGTCACCGTGACCGAAATAGTCCAACGCCAAGCTCAATCAAGACTGCTGTTTCGCAGGACTGCCTTTTTGTCTGGAATTTTTCTCACGTAAATAAGCAGGCACGATATACATCGCGTCGATCAAATAGCGCTTGGCCAGCCGGCGAGGCTCCAAACACATGCGATGGAGCCATTCGAGTTTGTACTCACGCATCCATTTAGGAGCTCGCTTGATGGTGCCTGTGGCGAACGAAATGGAGGCGCCAATACAAAAGCCCATGCCTGAACGCTCATGCGATTGAGTCGCCGCGGCCAGGACCTCGCCGCGAGGCGTACCGACCGCATAGAGAACCAGGTCCGATGGGTTTTCACGCACGAACTGCAGGCAACGCTGCACTTCTTCCGGTTTTTTGATGAAGCCCATCGGCGGGTTGTAGTGATAAAGCTCGATGCCGGGATAAATCGCTCGAAGTTTGTCGGCTTCGGATTGCAGCGAGCCGATCAGAACCACGCGCAGGCGATCCTTGTCTGCCCACTTGAGCAGATCCAGCGTCAGGTCGCTGCCAGGAATGGCTTCGTCGAGGTGTACGCCCAGGCGGTCGAGCAGCGATAGGAGAATGCGACTATCACAAAGCCTCCAGCGTGCCTTGGCGTAAGCATCCCGTAGCTCTGCGTCATGCTCCAACTGAACGAGGTGGTCAACGTTCGGCGTTACCACAAACGAATAGGGCTGCTTGATGCCCTCGCGGATGCAGGACAATAAAGCTTTCTTATTGCCGGAATAGAAGTCTATTCCGAACGCATTAGTATCACTTGACACTCATTGCTACTCCCTTGAAGGCGCCCTTGATACCCGACCAGGCGAGGGTGGGGTTCCTGTATTCCTTGATCGTCGTAACGGCCGAAAGAAGAAACGCGGAAACCACCGCGAACATCGAACCATAGAAGCGCTTGTTGAATCGTGTGGCAGCGCGGTTGCGGTAATAGTGATAGAACGCCGAACGGTTACCTAGACTGAGTGACCCGTAATGAAACAGACGGCTTTCGGGGATGACTTGTATGGACACTCCAAAGCGCCTGGCGCGGTACTGCCAATCCACTTCTTCGAAATACATGAAGTAATCTTCGTCCATCAGCCCGATTTCTTCCGTCAGCGGAGCTGAAAATGCCAGGCTGCAACCCATTATGTAATCCGGGTCGTGATGAAGATTCTGCTGTTGCAGTGTCTCGATGCTCTGGTTTTTGCCCAGTAGGCGAGCCTTGCCGAGGATCGGATACAGTTTTCCGCCGCCATAACATTCCAGACGCCCGGTGTCGGCGCTCAAGACTAGCGAACCAACGAATTGGCGGTCGTTGCGCTGCAGTGCTTCGAGAAGAGGCGAGAAGGCATCGCTCTCGACATAGGTGTCATTGTTGACGACCCAGAAATGCGTCGGTTGCAGGTTCTTCATCGCCCAGCGAAGGCCATAGTTATTGCCGCCGGCGTACCCGTTGTTCTCAGGGTTGCAGAGCAGCGTCACCTGTGGGTAAGCCTTTTCATCCAGCCACTGCTGAAAAGCAAGCGCCGAGCCATCCTGCGAGTCATTGTCGACAATGACGATATGGTCGATGGTCGAGCAATGAGCGAGCAGGCTTTCAGCGCAGCTGATGGTTTCAGTAGCAGCTTTGTAGTTGAGAATAAGTGCGACGTTCATGAACTCGTTCCTTGCTGCGTAGATGGCGTGCTCTCAGAGCGTGAATAACGAAAAGCATGCAAATAACTGGCTGCACATATTCGAACAAACCGTTTAGCGGCCATATCACGAAAAACGCAAGCATTACCGAATAGGTGAATTCCATCTCCGTGTTGATGTTCCGGGCGATACGCTGATAAATGAACAGCGTCAGCGGAACCACCAGAAAGGTAAGAAAACCGAAGCGGAACAGTGTGCCAATAATTCCAATGTCGGAGAGAAAGAAATGCTCGCCGAAATAGGGAATGAACCCGTCCTGCCACATGAGCGATAGTGAACCGCTTGGGAGCCAGCTGACCAGTTCCAGATGGTTGAACACAGATGCGATCGTGTGAGGGCGCACGCCGTCTTCCACGTTGCCATCCAGGCTGCTTCCATAGAACTCCATGTTCAATCCGAGAATTTCGAGTAATTCTGGATAGAAATAGAATGGCGATAGCAGAACGCAGAGCGAGGCCGCCCAGGCGACAGCTTTGACCCTCAATGAAAAAAGGGTAAACGCCAGGCACAGAACGATAAGTTGGCGAGTTTGCGTGGCGAACACCAAGGTGAGTAGTAGGATCGCAGCGATGATCAAATAGAAAATTTTCTGGCGTTGTTCACCGTTGATTGGTGACTTTCCTTTCGCCCAAATTTGAATGCAGTAGAAATAGGCAAAGCAAATCAAGAAGGGGCCGATCGAGGAGCGATCCGGGCGATCCCAAGACGTTTGCTCTTCGCGTAAATCAGGCACCAGTCCGAATTTGAAGCACCAGGACAAAAATACTGCAATGAGCGCGGCAAAGATGATCGCGCGCTCGAACTGAAGAGTGCTGATGTGCTTGGTAAGCAATAACAGGGGCACGAACCCGAATGTGAACAACATTCGGCGTTCCTCGATCAGGCCGTAGGCGATCGGTTGGCCGAAGGTAAAAAATGAAAATATTGCAGGCAGCACGGTAAATACGAAAACGCTGTAAAACGCGTAGTACATGAGAATGCGGAATTCTCTGGAGGCATCTTCCGTGCTGGCAAGAATCAAGAGAAACGCTACACCCAAGCAAGCCGCCAGGTAGGCTTCGTTGAGAAATTTGAAGCCAAGTGGGTTATGCGTACTGTCGCCGAATACAGAAAAATGCAGAACGAGCGCCAGGATAGTCAGTGGCAAATAAAAGAATTTTGAGCTGATGCTTGTCATCACCTGAGTCCTTAGGTGCGTTTCCATTATCCAGATAACTACGCCGCAACAAACTCAAGCTTTTAACATTGCGATGTTGATGCCTTTATGACGCGGATTACACCCGCATGGCATCGGTTACCAAACGCTTTCGATAAGCAGAGGGTCATCAAGTTCCCTTGGATTAGCTCCGCTGTGCTCGGTCGAAGCGTTTGACAACCGTGCTAGCGGTTGTGTTGCGTAGAAATCTCAGGTTTCGCCAAATTTTTATGACGGAGCTCACGTCCTGTCAGCCGGCGTTGGCCCGTATTCGGTGCAGTTGTTAGCGATGTTCTTCTGCAGGATCGCCATTTGAGGTCGGTCCTTGCCGTCGATGGGCTCAACTGCCAGAACATATTTGCCCCAGCCCGGTCCGCCTGCCCAATAAGCGCTTGGCATGCAGTTCTCGTTGAGATAGGCGAGCATATTGTCCATGGCGACGAGCATCGAATCGGAGTGGCCAGGAACGCCATATTCGCCCAGAAAGCCCTTCAGGTTGTTTTCTTTCAGCCACTCTACGAAGGGGCGGGCACGCTCGACGCCCAGCATGGGGTCAACGGTTTCGTCGTTCGCGTAGCGTCCTGAGAAATCTTTGTCTAAATAGAGGTGGGCTTCGTAAATGATCTTGTTCGCCGGATCATCGATCAGAAAATCCTCGTTGACCTTGCGCCAATGGAACGAGCTCGCCCAGCGGTCGCCTTCAACGAATATCAAGGTTTTCATGTCGACCTGGCGAATTGCATTGACTGCCGCCTGGGCCGCCGCAGGCCACAAACCATCGGTCGAATGAGGCTCGTTCATGATGTCGTAGCCCAAAAGGGCGGGGTGATCCTTGAACTCTTCCGCGAGCTTGCGCCAGACGTTGGCGTACGCTTCGTATGGCACTTCGGGTGAGCCAATCAGCTTGCCCTTGTATCGAGCGTAGTTGTGCATATCCAGAATGATTTTCTGGTCATGCTGCGCGGCAAAGTCAAGCGTTCTTTTCAGTAAGCGTATCTGATCAAAGTTGACGCCTTTATTCAGGTCGTGTTGTACGCGTTCCCAAATGAAGGGGAAGCGGATCAGGCGAATGTTCTTGTCTGCGTAATACTTGAAATACTTCTTCTCGGGATAAAAGTAGTTTGTGCCAACCTTCCCCGGTGTTATATGCGGTGCGAAATTGGCACCGGACATATTGATGCCGACCAAGTCGATACCTGCGCGTTCAGTGCTGGGCTGAGCTTGGACAAGGGACACGCAACCGACCAGGGATAGGCCAGCAATCAAACGTATCGCACCGAGCAAAGACGAGAGAGAGCGACGTTCCATATTTTTGAACTCCAATGAGCATGTAGCGAATGACTGTCCTTAGATCGCACGGCGTAACGATCAACGAAGGGACGCTGCCAAGTAAGCAACGGTTCGAATGCGTGCAGGCGATTGGACGGAGCTGTTCGAGCGCCCGATGCATATACTCATCGGGCATCGGGCGCTCATCGCTTATTTGCTGTGTTGGTATTCGTACTGGTAGTAGCCGTAATCGCTGTAATTGGACACTTTGCGGATGACGGCATTGAAGATCACGCCTTTGACCATCAAGCCGTTCTGTTCGAGGCGGCGCTTGGCAAATTCGATTTCCTTGACTCCGTTCAGGCCA